>JAFROY010000001.1:0-362752 GCA_017429425.1 Bacteroidales bacterium
GTTACGGCCGCCGTTTACCGGGGCTTCGATTCAGCGCTTCGCTTCATTGCTTCCGCTAACGCCCCCTCTTAACCTTCCGGCACCGGGCAGGTGTCAGGCCTTATACGTTTTCTTTCGAATTTGCAAAGCCATGTGTTTTTGGTAAACAGTCGCCTGAGCCATTTCTCTGCGCCTGCATCGCTGCAGGTCCCCTTATCCCGAAGTTACGGGGTCAATTTGCCTAGTTCCTTAGCCATGATTCACTCGAGCACCTGAGGATCCTCTCCTCACCCACCTGTGTCGGTTTACGGTACGGGCTGTTAACACCACGCGAAGCGAAGCTTTTCTTGGGAGTCTGCTTACCGCATCTGTCAACTCGTCCGAAGACTCGTCGTTCTGTCAGGTTCAGCACAACAGGGTTTTAACCCCGTCATCTACCTACACCCTTTAACCGGCTATTCCGTCAGCCGGCGTGCGTGTCACTTCTCCGTCCCTCCTCTTCAAATGTTAACAGGTAATGGAATATTAACCATTTCTCCATCATCTCCGCCTGTCGGCTTCGACTTAGGCCCCGACTAACCCTGATCCGATTACCGTTGTTCAGGAAACCTTGGGTTTTCGGTGTGCGGGTTTCTCGCCCGCATTATCGTTACTTATGCCTACATCTTCTTTTCCAGCCGCTCCAGCAACCCTCACAGATCACCTTCGCAGCCGACTGGAATGCTCCCCTACCACTCTTTGCAGAGTCCATAGTTTCGGCGGTGGCCTTTATGCCCGATTATCATCCATGCGACGCCGCTCGACTAGTGAGCTGTTACGCACTCTTTAAATGAATAGCTGCTTCCAAGCTAACATCCTAGCTGTCTCTGCAGCGTCACTCCGTTCTAGCAACTTAGACCACGCTTGAGGGCCTTAACTGTTGGTCTGGGCTCTTTCCCTTTTGCCACCGGATATTAGCGCCCGGCGACTCACTCCCGCAAATCACTTTCCGGCATTCTGAGTTTGTCAGGATTTGGCAGGCGATGAAGCCCCCGCATCCTATCAGTAGCTTTACCTCCGGAAAGCTGTCGCGAGGCTGTCCCTAAAGACATTTCGGGGAGTACGAGCTATCTCCCAGTTTGATTAGCCTTTCACCCCTACCCTCAGCTCATCCAAGCCCTTTTCAACGGAAACTGGTTCGGACCTCCAGTGCCTGTCACGGCACCTTCATCCTGGCCAAGGGTAGATCACTAGGTTTCGCGTCTGTTCCATCCGACTATGCGCCCTTTTCAGACTCGCTCTCGCTTCGGCTTACGTGCCTCAAGCACTTAACCTCGCCGGACAGAAACAACTCGTAGGCTCATTATCCAAAAGGCACGCCGTCGCATTGCTGCTCCGACCGCTTGTAAACGAACGGTTTCAGGGTCTATTTCACTCCCCTCCCGGGGTGCTTTTCACCTTTCCCTCACGGTACTGGTCCTCTATCGGTCTTCCACTCGTATTTAGCCTTACGGGATGGTCCCCGCGGATTCCGACAGGATTCTTCGTGTCCCGCCGTACTCAGGGTACTGCCTATCTTCTGCAACCTTGCCTGTACGGGATTATCACCCTCTGCGATGTGCCTTTCCAGGCACTTCCAGTTCAGTTGCAACGTCATGTGGCAGCCCTACAACCCCATCGGCGCCGTAACGCCGGTGGTTTGGGCTATTTCCTTTTCGATCGCCTCTACTCGGGAAATCGATGTTTCTTTCTTTTCCTGCAGGTACTAAGATGTTTCAGTTCCCTGCGTTAACTCCATTTTAGGTGACAGGCCTTCAGCCTGCCGGGTTTCCCCATTCGGATACCTGCGGATCAATTCGTGTTTGCCAATCCCCGCAGATTTTCGCAGCTTACCGCGTCCTTCTTCGCCTGTGGAAGCCAAGGCATCCTCCGTTCGCTCTTTGTTTCTTCGTCTTGAATCATGTCCCATCAGCCTTCCAGCCGACAGGTCACTCAATTAATGAAATTGTAGTCCACAATCATTACAGGAAAAACTCTTGTAAAAATTTCAGACTATCTTTTGCTTACAGTTTTTTACCTCGTTATCTCTCTCAATAAGTCAATGAACTGTGTTTCAGAGGCCTTTCGAAATCGGCTTTTCCGAAACGGGCTGCAAAGGTAACTACTTTTTTGCAATCTCCAAATTTTTTCGACAAATTTGTACAATTTATTTTCGAAGAAAATGGAACCTCAGGAACAAAAAACCACCTCGCTTCCGGAAAACGCCTATCGGGAGCTGAAGGAGGGCGAGAGCTACCGTCCGATTCTCTCACCCGAGAAAAAGTATAAAGAGGTAACCGCATGGTCGGTCACCGTCGGACTCCTGATGACGGTCCTCTTCTCGGCCGCTGCAGCCTATCTGGGCTTGAAGGTCGGCCAGGTCTTCGAGGCGGCCATCCCCATCGCCATCCTGGCGGTCGGCCTCTCGAGCGCAGCCCGCAAGAAGGACTCTCTCAGCCAGAACGTGATTATCCAATCCATCGGCGCCTGCTCGGGTGCCGTGGTGGCGGGCGGCATCTTCACCCTGCCGGCCATCTACATCCTGGATCTGGACGTCAACTTCACGCAGATGGCCCTCTCCTCACTGCTGGGCGCCGTACTGGGTATCCTCTTCCTCATCCCCTTCCGGAAATACTTCGTCAAGGAGATGCACGGCAAGTACCCCTTCCCCGAAGCAACGGCCACCACGCAGGTGCTGGTCAGCGGCGAGAGCGGCGGCAAGAGTGCCAAGACCCTTGTTCTCAGCGGTCTGATCGGCGGTCTCTACGACTTTGCCGTGGCCACCTTCGGCACCTGGGCGGAGACCATCAGCACCACCGTGACCCACTGGGGCGCCGTGGTTGCCGACAAGGCGAAACTGGTCCTGAAACTCAACACCGGCGCGGCCGTGCTGGGTCTCGGCTATATCGTCGGCCTCAAATATGCCTTCATCATCTGCTGCGGCTCGTTCCTCGTCTGGCTGGTGATCATCCCGCTCATCAACCTGATCTGGGGTCCGCAGGTGCTTGACCTGATGAACACGGGCATCACCGAGACCGTCTCGTCGATGGGTCCGGACATGATTTTCAAGACCTACGCGCGTCATATAGGTATAGGCGGTATCGCAACCGCCGGCATTATCGGCATCATCAAATCGTCCAAGGTCATCAAATCTGCCGTGGGTATCGCCGTCAGCGAATTCTCGCGCAAGGGCAGCGCAACGGTCAAACCGGAGCGCACGGATGAAGACCTTTCGATGCGCACCGTGGTGTTCGGCATCTCGGTGGCGCTGCTCGCGGTTTTCGCGTTCTTCGCCTTCGGCGGCGTGGTGAATACGATCGGCCAGGCCCTCGTGGGACTGCTGATCGTGGCCGTGATCGCCTTCCTTTTCACGACCGTGGCGGCCAACGCGATTGCCATCGTAGGCACCAACCCGGTCAGCGGCATGACCATCATGACCCTGATCATCACCGCAATCGTGCTGGTAGCCTGCGGACTGAAGGGCAACTCGGGCATGGTGGCGGCCATGATCATAGGCGGCGTGGTCTGCACCGCACTTTCGGTGGCCGGCGCGCTGATCACCGACCTCAAGATCGGTTACTGGATCGGCACCACCCCGAAGAACCAGGAAAAGTGGAAATTCGTGGGCGTGCTGGTGGCAGCCGTTACGGTGGCCGGCGTGATCCTGATTCTCAACAAGGCTTACGGCTTCACGGGCGAAAATGCGCTCGTCGCGCCGCAGGCCAATGCGATGGCGGCTATCGTGCAGCCCATGATGAGCGGCGGCAACGCCCCGTGGTTGCTATACGGTATCGGCGCCATCATCGCCATTGTGCTGACCCTCTTCAAAGTACCGGCACTGGCCTTCTGTCTGGGCATGTTCATCCCGATCGACCTGAACCTTCCGCTGCTGATCGGCGGCGCTATCTCCTGGTTCGTCAGCACCCGCAGCAAAGACGCGAAGATCAATGCGGCCCGCAAGGAAAAAGGCACGCTCATTGCATCCGGTTTCATTGCAGGCGGTGCCCTGATGGGAGTCGTGAGCGCTATCTTGAAGTTTGCGAACGTCAACTGGTTCCTCAGCTCCTGGAATGCAGCTTACGGCGAGGTAATCGCCATCATTCCGCTGATCGGTATCATCCTGTACATGATCTTCTCTTCGATGAAAGTTGAAAAAAGCGCCTGATTATGGAAAAGATACTCGATAAATTCCTGCGATACATCGCAATCGATACCCAGTCGGACGAATCCTTCACGGGCGGAAAACAGCCCTCCGCGGAGCGCGAGCTGAACCTTTCGCGCCTGCTGGTGGAAGAGCTGCACGCGATGGGCATTGCCAACGCTTCGCTGGACGACAACGGCTACGTGATGGCATCCATTCCCGCTACGCCAGGCTGTGAAAAGGTGCCGGCCGTAGGTTTTATGGCCCACGTGGACACCTCGCCCGATGCACCGGGCGCCTGCACGAACCCGCAGATCATCCCGAACTACGACGGGGGCGATATCGCGCTGCGCGGGGTTCCCGGGCTCTCGCTGAAGGTTTCCGAATTCCCGGAGCTGGCCGATTACAAGGGACAGACCCTCATCACCACCGACGGCACGACGCTGCTCGGCGCCGACGACAAGGCCGGCGTGGCGGAGATCATGTGCGCCATGGAGTACCTGCTGGCCCATCCGGAGATTCCGCACGGAAAGCTCTGTATCGGCTTTACCCCCGATGAAGAGATCGGTTGCGGCGTAGATAACTTTGACGTGCCGCGCTTCGGGGCCGATTACGGCTATACGATGGACGGCGGTGCGATCGGCGAACTCGAATACGAAAACTTCAACGCGGCCGGCGTCAAGATCCACATCCAGGGGCGCAACGTCCACCCGGGCTACGCCAAGAACAAGATGATCAACGCGCTGCACGTGGCACACGAACTGGATGCGCTGCTGCCCGCCGGCGAACGGCCCGAGCATACGGAGGGTTACGAAGGATTCTTCCACCTGACCAACCTGCGCGGCACCGTGGAGCAGGCCGACTGCAGCTATATCATCCGCGACCACGACCGCGCGCGGTTCGAGCGCCGCAAGGAGCAGATGATCTCTGCGGTGGCGGAGATCAACCGCCGCTACGGAGAGATCGTCACGCTGGAGATGAAAGACCAGTATTACAACATGCGCGAAGCGGTGGAGCCGCACTACCACGTGGTGGAGAAGGCCATCAAGGCCATGGAGATGGCCGGCATCAAACCCAAGGTGCAGCCCATCCGCGGCGGTACCGACGGGGCACGGCTCTCCTTCATGGGGCTCCCCTGCCCGAACATCTTTGCCGGCGGACTCAACTTCCACGGCAAGATGGAGTTCGTACCGCTTGAGAGCATGAAAAAGGCCACGGAGGTAATCCTGAACCTGATCCGACTTTATACGGAAACAAACGTTTAAAAACAGATAGCCATGAAACGATTCATCCAATACGCACTGGCCTTCGTGACCGTTGCGCTCCTGGCGGCGACACCGGAAGTGTTTGCCCAGAACCGTGCCCACAACACTACGAAGAGCACGACCACGCAGACGACGAACCAGAATGACACGAAGAAGCAGTCGACGACTACCTCCAGCGACCGTTCCAAGTCGCAGGGTGTCACCACGGCCGCAGACCGCGGCGCCAAGAAGCCGTCAGGCGGAACGACGACCAAACCGTCGTCACAACCCTCTTCGAAACCCTCGAACCCCTCCGTCACGCCGAACAGACCGAGCGGCGGCAGCAGTTCCGGCAACTCGCACGTGGTGGGCAGCACCAACGACACGCACCGCGGCGGTGCAGTGGTCAAGCCGAGCGAAAAGCCCGGCAATCAGCCCGGCAACAAGCCCGGCAACAAGCCTGACAACAAACCCGGCGAATCGCACGGTTACCAGCCGGGACATCAGCCCAGTGACCGTCCTTCCGGCCGTTACGACGGCAACTACGGAGGCCGTCCCGAGCCGGGACATACGTATCACGAACGCAAGCCGATGCCCACGCCTCCGCCCAGCCGCCCCGGCTACTATTCTCCGAAGCCCTATTATCATTACGGCGACCACTTCTACGGCTACTTCATCTCGAAGCCGCCGCGCGGACTCTATTCGCGCCGCTACAACGGTATCCGTTATTACTACGCAGACGGTGTCTTCTACCAGAAAGTCAACCACTATTACCGCGTCTGCCGTCCGCCTTACGGATACCGGATCGCCTGGTCCAAATTCGGCTTTATGCCGGAGCCGGTCTGGTTCAGCCCCTACGCACAGACTTACTACACCGACTGCTATTATGCAGAAGGCGTCTTCTACCGCCTCAGCGGCCGCTATTTCTACGTGATTGAACCGCCGGTAGGCGCCATCATCCCCGAATTACCGTACGACTACCACCGCGTAGATATGTACGGCGGCACCGGCTATCAGGTAGATAATACGCTGTACCAGAAAGTTGTACTGGATGGACAGATTTGGTTCGAAGTCGTAGCCAACCTGACGCCCCGCTACTACTAACGGATTGCGTCAGCGATACAGCCAATATTTCGAGGAGGTCTCACGGAAGGCCTCCTCGTCTTTATGCCAGTAGGCCTTGATGTCCTCGAACCGATGGTTGCGGGAGAACCCTTCACGGATCTTTTTGGAGCCGACGGCAATGTCGAAGTTGCCGATTTTGCGGGAAGGGTCGGCAAATGCAGCCTGGTCGGGATACATTTCAGCGGCCACCTGCAGCGCATAGAATCCCGTTTCGGAAAGCACCGCAGAGGCGTAGTCCGTAAAGAAGAACTGTACGCCGCGCAGGGTCTTCCCCTGACCGGATCCGTAGAACGGGTTGAAAACGACGGGACGGAACCGGACGCCCGGCAATTCGAGCCGGTTCAGGCGGCGGCAGAATTCCTCCGGATCCGTAATCCATTCGGCCGCAAAGGTCTGGAACGGAAGGGTATACCCTACGCCCACGGAGAGGCAGCCGGGCAGTTCGCCTATCAGCCCGGAAGCGGGATAGTAAAAGGCGGTGATGGCCGTGGGAATGTGCGGGGAAGGCAGCACCCAGGGCAAACCGGTCTGCTCGTAAACCATATCGCGGGTCCAGCCTGCCATGGGGATGACGGTCAACCGGCAGTGAGCGGCAGTCGGGGCGTCGCCCTTCTGTCCGCGGAGCATTCCTTCTTCGTTGAGCAGCATGGCCAGCTCGCCCACGGTCAGTCCGTAAACGTAAGGAATCGGAAACTGACTGATGAAGGAGAAACAGCCCGGCTCCACGATACACCCCTCTATCTTCTCACCGCCCAGCGGGTTGGGACGGTCGAGCACCATCACTTCGATGTCCGCTTCGGCACAGGCCTCCATCATCAGCCCCAGCGTGCTGATAAACGTATAGGAACGGCAACCGACGTCCTGGATGTCATAGACCACGACGTCGATCCCCGCCAGCATCTCCGGGGTGGGCTTGCGCGTCTTGCCGTAGACGGACCAGACCTTGACGCCGGTAGCCGGATCGCGCGAGTCGGTGACGCGGGCACCGGCATAGGCATCACCGCGTACGCCATGCTCCGGGCCGAAGAGGGCCACCAGTTCCACATCGGGGGCATTGTAGAGAATATCCACGGTGGAGACCAGGTTGCGGTCCACACCCGTCGGGTTGGTCACCAGCCCCACGCGCTTGCCGTGGAGCGGTTCGAAGTTCATGTCGCGCAGCACTTCCAACCCGGTCCTGACCACCGGCTGCGGCGGAGCGGCAAAAGCGGCGGGGGCCAGCAGCAGCGCCAGGATAACCGCTGCGACGCGCTTGCGGGCCGCCAGCGTGACGCCGACCGTAGCCAGGCAGCAGGCCATCACCATCCAGAAGAAACCGGTGTAGCCCAGTCCTTCCTGCAGATAGCCGGCCACCGCACCGGGCAACAGCATCGAGAGGGCCATGAAGCCCGTGCAGATGGCATAGTGCGAAGTTTTGAGCGGACCGTCCGCAAAGCGCATCATATAGACCGTGTAGGCCGTAAATCCGAATCCGTATCCGAACTGGTCGAAGACCACCAGGCCGCCGATCAGCCAAAGCGACGCGGGCTGCAGCAGCGCCAGCACCAGATAGACCGCGCAGGGCAGTGCAAGGCTGAGCGCCATGGGCAGCAGGCACTTCCGCAGGCCGAAACGCGAGATGACCAGTCCGCCCAGGATGCCGCCCGCAAGCAGGGCAATCACCCCGGCAGTGCCGTAGACCAGCCCGAATGCCGTCTTGTCGAGTCCCAGGCCGCCCAGGGCGATGCCGTCGCTGAAGAAGGGATAGAGCATCTTGACCGAAAAGGCCTCCGGCAGGCGGAAGAGCAGCATGAAAGCGATGGCCAGCCCGATTCCGGGTTTGGTGAAGAACGATCCGAAGGCGCGGCCGAATTCGCGCAACACCTCTGCAGGCTTCTTCTTGCCGGCGCTGCGGTCGTCCGTGGGACGGGGCAGCAGCAGCGCATGGAACCAGGAGAGCAGGGCCAGAAGGCCGGCCGTGATAAGCAATGTGGTGCGCCAGGCACCGACCGCAGTCCCATTGCGGGTTTCAAGCCAGCCGGCCAGCACCACCAGCACACCCTGGCCGAATACCATCGCCACCCGGTAGAAGGTGTTGCGAATGCCCACGAAGGCGGATTGGTTGCGCTCATCCAGTCCGATCATATAGAAACCGTCGGCGGAAATGTCGTGGGTGGCCGAAGCGAATCCGGCAATCACAAAGAAGATGATGGTCAGCGTGAAAGGCGAATGGGCCGGCAAAGTCAGTGCAATCAGCGCCACGGAAACCGCCATCAGCAGCTGCATCACCAGAATCCACCACCGCTTGCTGCGGAAAATATCTACGAACGGACTCCAGAGCGGCTTGATCAGCCACGGCAGCCCAATCAGGCTCGTGAGCAGGGCCACCTTTCCGTTATCCATTCCCAAATCCTTGAATATCAAGATGGAGATGGTGTTGACAATGAAGTAGGGCAACCCCTCGAAAAAGTAGAGGGTCGGCACCCAGATCCACGGGGAGGTCGTTTGGGTCGCTTTCATCGGAGAGTCAGTTGAGCACCGGGATAATAGTGGGCCAGAATCTCGGCATACGGGTAGCCGCGATGGCCCATCACGGCGGCGCCGATTTGACAAAGTCCCACGCCATGGCCCCAGCCGCGGCCGTCGAGCACGATGCGGTTATTCGAATAGGAGACTTCGAAGGCGGAACTCTTGAGGTGGCTTTCGGAGAGCCAGCGGCGGATGGTCAGCTCCTTGCCCACGGTCATGGTCCGGGCGGAACCCACGATGCGCAGCAGCCGGATGCGGCCGGAAGCACCGCGTTCCAGCGGCTCCAGTGCGCGAATCTCCTCACCGAAATCGATGCCGGAGCGGCGGCGGACCAGGTCGGCCAGCTCACGGCGGTCATATTCCACCCGCCAGTGATAGAAATCTTTGGTTTCCAGGTCGTAATCGTTGAGCACCTGGGAGAGGACGGATTCGTCGGCGGTATCGCAGAAATCGGGACCGCCGTCGGCAGGCGCGTCGGGAACCGGTGCCAGATAGGGATAATCGCGGTTCTCCCAGCAGGTGCTGAACCGCTCGGTCATTCCGCCGCAGCACTTGGAGAAACGGGTGTCACAGAGGGCGCCTTCGAAGGTCAGAACCTCTCCCCAGGTAGAGAGCACGGCCTCGTCCGCCTTGGGCGAAGAGAGGCGCGAGAGTCCCTGGTAGCGCTGGCAGTGGTCGTCGGCGCAGACGTCGAAATGCAGGTGGTCTTCGCGGTCGGCCCAGCGGATAAGGGTGTCTGCCGTCTCTACGAATTCCGGACGGCCGGCGGGGACGGTGCCGCGCCGCTCAATCTGCGCCAGCAGCCACGAACGGGAGATCACCGCGTGGGCCTTGAGGAATTCCGGCGAGGCGGTCGCCTTCATTTCGGAGGCAATCACACAGCGCAGGTAATCCTCGATGCCGATCAGGTTGACGGCGGTGAGGCGATCCCCCTCCACCATCAGTTTGAGTGCGCCGGCGAACCGCTGCGCCTCTTTGCGCTGCCAGTGGAATTCCACCCCGATGGTGACGTCGGAAAGCACGAACGATGCCGGAGCAAAGGGTTCATTCTGAGCGGCTTGCAGCTCCGGTGTGAAGATCAGCTCATCGTAGAGCCGGCCGTCAAAAAAGACGCGCCCGTCGCGCCATTCAGCTTCCTGGCGGCCTTCGTACCGCCTGCCTGCCACGAGGCAGGGCTGCAGGAGGCGAAACGCGACCTGCGGGGCGGAGAAGATGCCTACCGAGAGCTGGCGCTGGGGTTTCATCGGGCAGCGGCGTTCATCGCGATCCTGGCCTTGAGTTCCCAGGTCCGGATGCGGTCTTTGTAGAAGTTATTGGCGTTCACGCGGTCAATGTCGAGCGCGGCGTCGGAGTTGCCTTCCCAGCGGCGGCAGTTGTAGATGGGCTCGTAGATGCGGCCAATCTGGTATTCCCGGCAGATGCGCAAGCCCACGGCGTAGTCTTCGCCGTACTTGGTGGTGGGGAAGTTGAAGGTGCGCAGGAGCGGCGTCCAAAAGCCGCGCGGTGCACCCAGGCCGTTGATACGCAGGGCGTTGTTGCGGCCGTTCTCCGGCGTCCATTCCCGGTGGTCGATGATGCCCGGCGGGAGCGGATTCATCTGGAAATCGGTCATCTGATAGGTTCCGATCACCATGGCGCACTGCTGCTCGTAGAAGGCATCCACGAACTTCTCCACGGTGTCGGGGCCGGAGTAGAGGTCGTCCGAATCGAGCTGCAGGGCGAACCGGCCGCACGAAGGGTGATGAAGGGCCACGTTCCAGTTGCCGCCGATTGCGTGATAGCTCGGATCCTGGGCAATGTAAATCAGCTTTTTATCCGTTTGGAAACGTTTAATTACGTCTACGGTTCCGTCGGTGGAGTTGTCGTCCACCACAATCACGTTGTAGCGGTATTTGGTCTTCTGGTTGAGTGCGGATGCGATGGCGTCGCCGATGGTCCTCACGCGGTTGCGGCAGGGAATGATGACGGAAGCGTCGAATTCAAAGTCGTCGTGGCCGAAGTCCACGCGCTTGAAGGCCGGGGCCAGGTAGCCGCCGATGGCTTTGAGGTGGTCGGTCACGGCCGCTTCCATCTCGATCTGGACGGCGCGGTTCTTGGGATCCACGTAGTCAAACTGCTTTTCTCCGCTCTTGCGGGTATCGGTCTCGACGTCGTAGTACAGGAACTCGTTGATGTGCTCCAGTGTGCCCTTCTGCGAGACCTTCAGCCGCAGGTCGTAGAGGCCTGCAAACTGGTAGTCGGTTGTCATGCGGGAGACGGCCTCCTGCAGGGCGTCGGTGCGCCAGAGCGTTACCGGGCCGAAATCGAAGTCGTCGCGCAGCGATCCCAGCTGGCAGTCTATGACCGGCGCCGGCGTGTCCACGCCGTCTTTCCGGAAAAAGCGGTCTGCATAGACCATGGCCGCACCGGTGGAGCGCTGCACCTCGATCATCCGTTCAATCGAAAAGAGGATGAAGTCCAGCGAAGTATACTTGGTAAAAAGGAGCGTGTAGGGCGTATTGGCGCGGGCGGCAATCTCACGGATGACGGCCGTGGAGCGGATGGGTTCGTCCAGCAGGAAAATGTCGCCGACGGGCATCTGACGGCGGAGGGCCGCTACGGTGTCGGCGGCCTGCGCGTCGTCATGATAGGGAACGAAACAGGTAACCGGCTTTTCCATCGCTTACCCCCGGATAATCTTGATTTCGCCGTGAAGGCCTACCTGAATGATCTGGGAAGGTTCGCCGGTAGCGCCCTCTTCCAGGCAGGGATCGGCCACCCAGTCGGCCGCTTCAATGAGTTCGATGGGAATCTCCTCGTAGCAGACCGGAGCGGGTTCGCCCGAATAGTTGGCGGAGGTGGAGACGATCGCCTTGCCGAAACGGCGGATCAGCTGCACGCAGAAGTCGCTTCCGGAAGGGATGCGGATGGCGGCCGAACCGTCTTCCGCCACCACGCCGGCAGCCAGGTGCACCGCGCCGGGATAGACAATGGTCATCGGGCGGTCGTTCACCTCGATCAGGTTGACGGCCACCTCGGGAATCTCCTTTACGTAGCGGCCGATCATGTCGGCATCGGCCACCAGGGTGACGAGCGCCTTGCTTTCCGCGCGGCGCTTGAGTTCAAAGACCCTGGCTACGGCATCGGGGTTGGTTGCATCGCAACCCAGTCCCCAGACGGTATCGGTGGGATAGAGAATCACGCCGCCGGCTTTCAGGACGGCAATCGCCTCGTCGAGGTCGGCCTTGTCAAAAAGAGCTTTTTCGTTTTCCATCAGTTATACATTTGTCCGTGTTTCTTCCAGTAAACAACCAGGATCAGGGCGAAGAGCATACCGCCCAGGTGGGCGAAGTGCGCCACGCCGTCCTGCGTACCCATCACGCCGGTCAACAGTTCGATTGCGGCGAAAATCAGGATCAGCCATTTAGCCTTCAGCGGGAAGAAGGGCAGGAAGATCAGCCGCAGTTCAGCATTCGGGAAGAGCATCGCGAAGCCCAGCAGCACGCCGTAGATGGCGCCCGAAGCGCCGACGGTAGGCACGCGCATCAGGCTCTGGGCCAGCGCTATATTGCCCGCGGAGGCAGCGCTCGTAATCTGCAGGTGCATCACCAGGTTGTGGCAGAGCGCCGCACCGAGTCCCACCACGAAGTAGAAGAGCAGGAACTTCTTGCTTCCCCACTGGTTTTCAAGCACCGGGCCGAAGATGGCCAGGGTGTACATATTGAAGAAGATGTGCCAGAATCCGCCGTGCATGAACATGTGGGTAACCAGTTGCCAGGGGCGGAATAGGGGCGATCCGAAGGAGAAAAGGGCGAATGTCCCGTACATCCGGTCACCGCCGAGCCAGGTCGCAATCATCACCACGATATTGATAATGACGATGTTGCGGACTACGGGCGGCAGGTTGGAGAATAATCTGGGACGGCCTGTATAGTAATTCATAATTGTTTGTCGAGTTCTTCAAGAGTGATTAAAACGGAAACTTTGCGGCCGTCGGCCGTGCGCTGGCTCTGGCGGCACTGGAACAGCTGTGCAAGCAAATCCTGTGCCCCCTGACGGGTGAGCGTTCCGCTTCCGGCGGCTGCGGCGCTGCGGGCCATCTTGCCGGCCAGGAAGGTCCGGTAGTCGTCGGAGAGGGATTCGTCGCGCAGGGCGGCGATCAGTTCGTCCACGGCTTTGGCCACGCCTTCCGGATCGGTCGGATAGCCTTCCGGCAACGCATTGACTACCAACGCGCCACCGCCCAGCGAACGGATGTCGAATCCCAGGTCGGCGAGCGTTCCGGCCTCCTCTTCGAGGGTCAGGACTTCGTCGGGCGTGCGCTGCAGCGACACGGGGAAGAGCGTCTGCTGGGCCACCGGCATGCGCTCTGCAATCCGCTCCAGATAGCGCTCGTAGAAGATACGTTCGCGGGCACGGCCGATATGGACGGCCAGCAGGCCCTGGTCGGTTTTGGTAACGACATATTTGCCGCGCAGCAGGATAAATTCGTCTTCCGCGAAAGCCGGCGCGTCTTCAAAGAGCTGGCGGACGCCGGTGCGGTCGTAGGGACGCGGCTCTTCCGTCTGCAGGAACTCGGTATTCTGGGGCGCTTTGAAAGGATCGAACAGCGGGTTGTAGTCAATCTTGGGCGGGGCCACATAGCCGCCGCGCGAGACGGTGGACTGCAGCGTGGGAATCTCCGGCGCGCCTTTCATGTCGAAATCGATGGCCGGCATCATGGCGTTGCGGCCCAGTCCTTCGCGCACCACGGCGGCCAGCATCTCAAAGACCATCTGCTCCTCGGCAAACTTCACCTCGGTTTTGGAAGGATGGATATTGACATCCACCTTGTCGGGTTCGGTTTCGAGCCAGAGAAAGTAGGTAGGAGTGTAGCCCTCCGGAATCAGTTTTTCGTAGGGACGGCAGACCGCTTTGTGCAGGTAGGGCGAGCGGAAGTAGCGGCCGTTGATGAAGAGATACTGGTTGCCTGCCGTCTTGCGGGCCGCTTCGGGTGCACCCACGTAACCGCGGACCGTCACGACCGAGGTCTCTTCGCCCACCTCGGCCAGGTCAGTGGTCAACTCGCGGCCGAAGATGTCCTGGATGCGCTGCTTGTGACTGGTCACGGCGCGCAGGTTGTAGACGTCTTTCCCACTCGACATGAGCCTCAGGGCCAGTTCGGGGCGGGTGAGCGCCACGCGCAGGAACTCCTGGATCACGGCGCGCAGTTCGGTGTTGTCGCTCTTGAGGAATTTCCGGCGGGCCGGAACGTTATAGAAGAGGTTGCGGACGGCGATATTGGTGCCCGAGGGGGCGGAGACGGGGCTGACGGAGACCTGTTTGGAGGCGGCCATCACGATTTCCGTGCCCACCGTATCGTCCGGGCGGCGGGTCTTGAGCGTCACCTCCGCCACGGCGGCGATTGAAGGGAGCGCCTCGCCGCGGAAGCCGAAGGTGGTGATGCGTTCCAGGTCGGCGGCCTCGCTGATTTTGGAAGTGGCGTGACGCTCGAAGCAGAGGGCGGCCTCTTCCGGCGTCATGCCGCAGCCGTCGTCGATTACCTGGATGAGCGTGCGGCCGGCATCGGTCACGGAGACGGTGACGGTCTGGGCGCCTGCGTCCACGGCATTCTCCATCAGCTCTTTGACGACGGAGGCCGGACGGGCGACCACCTCACCGGCGGCAATCAGGTTCGACAGATTTTCGGGAAGGACTTTCAGCATAGAAGAGGCGGTCTATCGAATCATACGAAGGAAGCCCTGCCCCAGGAACCAGGCGAGCACGATGATGAGCGCCACGGAGACTACCGTCAGGATCTTTTTCATCCGGGAACGGGTCTTGGCGCGCGGCTCTTCGCTGTTGCGGCGGGCGCGGGCATAGGCGCCGTGAATCAGCGAACCGGGCACGTAATGGTCGGGGTTGCCGTCGGCAGCGTCTTTGAGCGCCGCTTCCGCTTCAGCCCTGCGCATCCCTTCCGGGGTGCGGCCATATTTCTTATAGAGTTCTTCCAGACGCTCTTTGCGCTCATCGTAGTAACGCGGCGTGTAGTTGTACTGCCGCGGTTCGGGCGTACTGAAAAAAGTGATTCTTGCCATGCTTCCGTCGATTTTTGTACAAAGTACAAAGTTACGAAAATGGTTTGATATTCTTGCCATCTTGCCGCGAAAGGCGTACATTTGCAGAAAAGACTACGGCTATGACAGATTTCAGGATTGGCAACGGATACGATATTCACGCACTGGGCGAGGGCCTGCCGCTCGTGCTGGGCGGGGTGAAGATTCCCCACACGAAGGGCTGCATAGCCCATTCGGACGGCGACGTGCTGCTGCACGCGCTCTGCGACGCGCTGCTGGGTGCCCTGGCTCTCGGCGATATCGGACAGCACTTTCCGGACACGTCGGAGGAGTTCCGCGGAATCGACAGCCGCAAGTTGCTGGAGCGGGTGGTTGCGATGGTTCGCGAAGCCGGTTGGAAGGTGGTGAACGCCGACATGACGCTGCTGGCGCAGAAACCGAAGATCGCGCCGTTCGTGCCGCAGATGCGCGCTGCGATCGCCCCGCTGCTGGGCACAGATCTTTCGTGCGTCTCCGTCAAAGCCACCACCACGGAGAAGCTGGGGCCGATCGGCCGCGAAGAAGGCATCTCCGCCTATGCGGTGGTTCTGCTGGCGCGATAGGGCCAGGATTTTGCTCGCTTCGCTGCGCGAAGCTCCGCATTCCTGGGCGCTCCGCGCGGGAGCAGCCCGAAGATAAAGGCAGGCCGCTTGCGGCCCGCCTTACTTTTTATGCACTGCGAGCCCAGAATCAAGCCAGCTTGAATTCGTGGGCTCACGGTGCATAAAAAAACCGCAGGCTTCTACCTGCGGTTTTTATCTTCGTAGCGGGGGCCAGGATTGAACTGGCGACCTCATGATTATGAATCATGCGCTCTGACCAACTGAGCTACCCCGCCCTCACTTTTGTTGAGGTAGACGGATTCGAACCGCCACTAAGAGGACCAGAATCTCTTGTGCTGCCATTACACCATACCTCAGTGTTTTGGGACTGCAAAGGTATAAAAAAACTTTATTCTGTGATATATTTTTGAAAAAAGTTGTCCGACAGGATGCCAGAGGGTGTGGCAGGTGGTCTATTGTTTGGACTACCTGCTACACTTTTGGGGGTAAAACGTGCCAGGTGGTCCGCTGTTTGGACCACCTGGCACGATCAAGTAAAAAACATCAGAATCCTAGTCAGCGTAGAGGCCGTCGCGGGAGAGCAGGTGGTCGAGGTTGGCGATGCCGTAGGCTATCACGGCGGTGACTACGGCCGAGTGTTCCATATAGACGGGAATCACCTTGTTGTAGATGTCGTTCTCCGTGTGCCATATCTCCATGTAGTTAAAGTTGTAGCCCAGCGGATCCGTGCAGTTGAGCGAGACGGCTGCACCGCCGGCCATCTGGAAGTGGGCGTGGTCGGAACCGCCGGCACGGGTCGGTTTGGGACGGGGTGCGCCCTCGCGTTTCGTCACCTTGAACGGAATGCCCGGGGTGTATTCAGCCACCGGTTCAGCCGCCTTGACAAAGTCGTCGTACATGGCCGGCGGAACGACGATTCCGGAGGAGGCGGTAGGACCGCCGTCGCGGTTGAAGTAGTTGGAAATCTTCTCGATAGGAACCGTCTTATTCTCCACGAAATACTTGCTGCCCAGCAGGCCGTACTCTTCGCCCGTCCAGAGGCAGAAGAGCATCGTGCGCTTGGGTTTGGCGCCGGCAGCGGTGAGCAGACGGGCCGCTTCGATAGCGACTGCCGAACCGTTGCCGCAGTCCACGGCGCCGGTGGCGATGTCATACGAATCCAGGTGGCCGCCCATCATCACGTACTCCTTGGGATACTTGGTTCCCCGGAGGATACCGATCACGTTGTGGTATTTGACCGGACCCTGGAAGAAGTGGTTGCGGATGTCGAATTCCAGGATGATATCCTCGAACTGCTGCACCTTGCGCTTGATGACCTCGAACTGGTTCTTGTCCAGTTTGATGTCGCAGACGCGGGGCAGCGTTTCCCAGGTGATCTTCTGGAAGTTGTCGCGGTCGCTCAGGCAGGTGATGGGGACCTCGGAAGCCTGAATGAAGCCCAGCACGCCGGCCTCCACCATCTGACGGTAGAAGAGCGCCGGATACTCCTTCACCTTATGAAGTTCCTTCCGGTCGTTGGGGTTCATCCAGTTGTGCATCCGGATATCCTCATTGAGCGCCTCGATCGAGTCGTTCTCCGCAATCAGTGCAGCGCGGCGCTCGTCGGCCTTTTCCGACCAGTCGAGCGGAGCGCCGGAAGAGCGGCTGTCGAGCAGCACCCAGGCCCCTTTGAGGCGGGTTTTGACCCGTTCCAGGTCGCGCGTGCTCTTGGGTTCGAGCACCACGTGGCCGCGCTGTGCGCCCTTGGTTCCGGCCGTGTAGGAAGGGGTGCCGAAGTGGAGAATCATCCCGTCGGCCGCGAGCATCTTACCGCTCCACGGACCGCGGCTGAAACCCACGGCAGCCTCGCCGACCTCCTGCACCAGTACCTCCAGGCCCAGACTCTTGAAGTAGTTCTCAGCCCAGCGTTCGGCATCTTCCAGATTGTGGGAACCTACCGGACGGCCGCCGATCACATTGGCGAGCACATCCACATGTTCCATGACTCGATTGTCAGTGCGGCCCAGGTCAAGCACCTTGCGGACCACCTTATCCTCTGCCCGCACGACGGAGACGGCCGCGAGCAGCAGGACGACAGAAAGAAGGATTCGTTTCATAAGCGAGTGATTATCGTATCATTTATTTTTCAGTGTAGACGGAGATCAGCCGGCCTTCCGCGCCGATCCTGCGGGCCAGGTTGCGGACATCCTTTGCCTTGACGGAGCGCACGACCCTGGCGTAATCGTAGTCGTAGTCGATGCCGCAGCGGCTGTAGAGTTCGAGTTCCGAAAGCTGGAGGCCGACCGAAGAGGAGAGGCGCGGGCGGAACTCTTTCTCGTGTTTGATCAGATACTTGCGGGCGGCATCCATCTCGGCGGCAGTCGGGCCCGCAGCAGCCATGCGCTGAATCTCCTCCTCCACATCTTTCAGGAGAATCTCCTCCATTTCCGGCCGTGTCTGGAAGGCGACCGTGGAGACCGGATTGCGGTCGGGCGCATCGAAGAGTTCGGTCCGGAAGCTTACATGGTAGGCCCCTCCCCGCTCCTCGCGGATGAGTGCCACGTAGCGTTCGGACATCACGTAGTCCAGGAAGGCGTAGACCATCCGGGTCTTGGTATCCTTGCGCGCAGAAGTGCGGAATTTGCAGTTGACGTCGGAGAGCGGAGCGGAAACGGGCGGATAGCTTTCGCGCAACTCTACGCGCCCGGAGAAGGCTTCGCGCAGCGGATGGAGTGCACCCTGCGAAACGGGATCCGTGACGGGCAGCGCGGCGATGTAGCGCTCCACCCAGGTGCGGATCTGTGCCGGATCCAGGTCGCTGCAGAGGAAGAGTTCCGGCGTGCCGCTGAAACTGCGGTCGAATACGCTGCGCAGGCGCGCGGGCGTGACGGCCTCAACGGCCGCGGAATCAGTTTTGGCGGCCCAGGGATTGCCGGAATAGAGGACTTCGTTGTAGCGGTCGTCGAACTTGTCGCGGTTGCGTTTGGATTTTGCAAAACCTTCCAGCGAGTTCTTCTTGTATTTCTTCAGTTGGGCGGGAGTGCCGAACCAGGGGTCGGTCAGTTGCAGGCAGAGGGCCTTGAAGGCATTCTCGGCACGGTCTGCTCCGGTGCTCATGGAGAGTTCGGCCGCCTCCGAAGTGAGGTGGGCCTGCAGCGAAACGCCCAGCAGCTCAGGGTAGTTGCGCTGCGCCATCTTGTCCACTTTGCGGAAGCTCAGGCCGCGGGTGATATACCCGGCGGCATAGCGGTCGGCCGTGACGGCTGATTCGTCGAATACACCGTAGCCGGTGGGATAGCGCAGGGTAAGGGCGAGCCGCGTCGCGCTCTTAAAGGGCTCACTTTGTCGGTAATAGACCTTGATGCCGTTGGAAAGGGTCCAGACGGCGTTGCCCTTGGCGTCTTTCTTTTCAGCGACAATGCGGCCCGGGGCGAAGTCCCAGGTCAGATCCAGATTCGGATAATCGATGAATGCGGGCTCGAGCGGAGTCTCCGCCGCAGCGGCCACCATGGCACGGAAATCGGCCTCGGGAATCGGCACATCCGGATCATCTACATTGTTGTAGCAGTTGGAATAGATGGCCTCCGCATCGGTAATCATCTTTGCGGGATAGGCAGCCACCTCTTCCGGGGTAAGGGAGAAGAGAATGCGGCGGTTCAGCGCATCCTCGTCCACCGGGTTGAGCAGCGGATAGTTGCGCAGGAAGTTCTCGATGCAGACCTTCACCAGGTCGCCCGACCGGATCTCTTCCGGATTGCGCTCGCGATCAAGATGATAGCGCTGGCAGACGTTCAGCCGCGCCACCTCGAACTCTTCCGGGGAGATGCCGTGCTGCAGCAGGCGGTTGATCTCGCGCAGCGCGAGTTCGGTGGCGCCGGAGAGCTGGGTGCGTTCACGCGGGGTGATGGTACACATCAGCAGGTTGAAATCCGGCGTGTTTGCGGCATTGACGGCCACGGCCGACTTGGCGGGAGAGCCCTCCTGGCGGGTGGCTTCGCGGAAGCGGTCGGAGAGCACGGAGGTGACGATCTGGCGGGCAAAGAAATCGCGGACGGCCTCCTCGCGGTGGCGGGTTTCGGCATCCGGGAAGCGGTTCTTGTAGATGAGTTTCACCGCCTGGTAGCGGATCTGCGGATCGGTCTGGTCGGCATACATGGGCTCGGGTTGTGCCGGCGGGATGCAGGGATCTTTCGGAGCCGGATTGACGGCCGCGGGGATATCGGCGAACTTGGCCCTGACGCGGGCCTCCATGTCGTCGAGATCGATATCGCCCACAATGGCGATAGCCTGCAAATCAGGACGATACCACTTATGATAGAAGTCCAGGATCTCCTGGCGCTTGAAACCGTTGATTACCTCGAGCGTACCGATTACGGTGCGGTCGGGGTGCTTGGCACCCTTATAGACGAGGTCGGTCTGGCGGCACATCATCCGGTAGCGGGGTTCGTCGCGCAGGCGCCACTCTTCGCTGATGACGCCGCGCTCTGCATCCAGATCGGCCTGTTCGCAGGAGATGTCGCACGACCAGTCGTGCAGGATCATCAGGACCGAATCCACGAAGCTTTCGCGGGCCAGGGGTACGGCAGAGATATTATACACCGTCTCATGCCGGCCGGTGTAAGCGTTCACGTTGTAGCCGAAGCGCACGCCGTCTTTGGCCAGGAAATTCAGCAGATCCTTGCCGGGATAATGGCGCGTGCCGTTGAAGGCCATGTGCTCCAGAAAATGGGCCAGGCCGTTCTGGTTGTCCTCTTCCTGCAGCGCGCCCACGTTGTGGATGATGTAGAACTCCGCTACGCCGGCAGGATTCTCATTGTGATAGAGGTAATAGGTCATCCCGTTGTCCAGGCGGCCAACGCGGAAAGCGGGATCGTCGGGGATATACTGGGCGGCGGCGCTGAAGCACAGGAGTGCCAGCGCGATGGAGAAGAGGAATCTTTTCATAACGATCAGAATGTGCAGCCTACCGTCAGGGTGGCGGCGTTGCGGATTCGGCCCTCCAGGTACTGCGGGGTGGTGAGCATCAGGGTCAAACCGTCCTGCAGGCGGACAAAGGCCGAGAATTTTTCTGAGAAGATACGGGTGTAGGTGCACCCGATTCCGAGGCCGGCGCTAGGCGCGGTCTCGTATTCGAACTGCCGGTTGAGCCGGGCATCGAATGAGAGCGGTGCGGGTGAAGAGCTCGAAGCCAGCTGCTTGTCGGAGGCCGGATTGCCGAAGCCCATCCGGAAGAGGCCCTCCCCGCGGAACGAGAGCATATCGTGTGCCCGCACGAAGTTGCGCTCGCCATAACCGGTTGCATTCAGCGTAATGATTTGGGATGTACGCTGATAAGGGTAGATGGTGGTGACGCCCCGGTGGAATGTACCGTCGAGCGCTGCACCGAATGCGGTCTTCGCGCGGAAATTCTCTACGCCGCGCCAGGCATCCCAGGCTGCGTGGACGGAGGCGTCCATCGCGGAAAGAACACGGTTTCTGCCGTAATAGGTAACGACAGTCGGCTTACCCGGTTCCGTGGTCTGCTTGTAGATATTCCTGGCGTTCGAAAGCATGGCGAACGAGGCATCCCAGGAGAAGCGGTCGGTGTTCGAACCTTTTCTGGAGAATAATTCGCCCTCATAGTTGATTTCGTGTCCGGCGAATTCACAGAAGACGATGCTTGATGAGGCGCGCTTGCCGTAGTAGCCGGTCCGCCGCATATAGGAGAGTTGATGGAAACCGCCGCTCTTTGTATAGAGTTGGAGTGAACCGCCCAGACGGGTGTTGTCCATATAGCGGGCATTGCTCAGGGAGACATAATTATCATCGCCCGAGAAAAGTTCACGCGCACCGTAGCAGGCGCCGTAGTCGACAAAGATATAGAACATCTTGTCGGTGGTACCGTACTGCCGTGCCCGAAGTTCCTCCAGGTCGCGGTTGTAAGCCAGGTTGGCGCCCAGTACCGTACCGCCGGAAAGCGTCCACTGCGCGCCTGCGGTGAGGTCAAGATACATCAGGTTGCTGCGGGAACGGGGGTCGCGCAGTTTGGTCTGCATGCCGGAGCGGTAATCCACCTTGATGCCGGCCGACCAGCGGTCGTTGAAGGTATAGGACATCGCGCCGATCAGGCCGTAGCGTTCGAGCTGACGGACGGCGGCCGTTGAGTCGACCGTCTCGTAGAAATTGACAGGGGCCGATGAGGAGCCCGCCAGCAGCGAGCCCCCCATCTCCTGTCCCTGGAAATAGGAATAGTGCATCCTTCCGTAGAAGGCCACCTTGTCGGAGACCTTCACGTACGACTCCGTCTCGCCGGTGGCGCACCAGTCGTCGGCCGACTCGTCGGGGCCTTTCAGGCCGCCGTTGTCTTTGACGAAGCCCCCTTCGGCCACGGCGATCCGGCCGGTCTGCAACCGGCCGATACCCGCAGCGTTGTCGAGTTTCAGGAAGGGATTGGTCGATACGATATAGCGGTAATCGCGCAGCGCGTCACGCCCCTGTCCCCCGGCCGGAAGGACGAGGGACAGCAGCAGAGCCAGCGTAAGGAGTTGTGTACGGAGATGCATTATTTCTTGATAGAAGCTTTCTTCCTCTGGTGGAAGTCGTTGGAGGAGTTGTTGGTATCCATGTAGATGATGTGGGCGCCGTTTGCGATGGAAGCCTCAGCATCAATGCCGGAAGGATCGGTGGTACCGTTGTCAGGATCGTCAACCTTGGTGCCGCCGTCGTAGTTATAAACCAGTTTACCCTTGTTCTCCTTGAGCGCCTCGGTAGCTTCCTGGTCTACATTACGGTAAATGGTGTAACCCTGGCCGTTGGTAAACTTCGCATAGCCTGCGTCGATGGTCGGAATAAAACGTGTCTTGCTCTTCGCAAGGTTCGGAATATTGAAGATCTCGACACCGTCTACAATCTTGGCTTCCGCAATCTTTGCATTCGGCATGGTAGAACCCATCGTCTCATCCATGTTGGTCTTGTCGTTACTGAAAGTAGTAGGGTTATCCAGTTTGAAGAGGAAGAAGCCCGGCGAGAAGTTGGAAGTCACCCAGCCGGTACCCAGGCCGTACTTGACAGCCTTCATGTAACGGGTAGCGTCGGTGAAGGCCGGTGCGGGATAGTAGGAAGCCATGTTAAAACCGCTCTCCTTGTCGTACATCACATAGTCAGCATTGGAAAGGTCAACGGAATTGGTATAGGTAGCGGTATGGTCGATAGCGCCCATGATGGAGATGACAATCTGGGAATACGGAGCAATCTTCACCGTGGTGTTGAAATACCAGTATCCGTAACCTGCGGGCAGCCAGTCCGTATAAGCCAGTTTACCGTTTTCATCATAGTACTTGTTGGTAGCGTGTGCGTTCGGCGGGTTGATGTGACCGATGCAAATATTGGAAGCGTCCACCTCCTTACCGGAGTTGTTGTAGAGGATGATGTACTTGTCGTTGGCATAAGTACCGGAAGCATCGTTCTTCAAGCAGCCACCGCCATAGACCTCTTTAATGATCAGCGGATAGCTCTGGGAGACAACAACGGGAAGATTGAATTCGCTGGCGGCATCCGGATTCTCTTTCTGGTCAGCAACCTGGATTTCCGTGCGACCGTTGTAGTTGGTGGCATTGCCTTCGTTGTCGCGGACACGGTACGAAACAGTCGCTTCATAGATGCCTACCGGGACCTTGAAAGATGCAATACCCTTGGAGTTGGTAGTCTCTTCGAAAGAAGCAAACTCGTTGGACAGGACGACTTTGATGCCCTTCTGTGCCAGGTTGGCGTTATCCTGCGTCAACTGGATTTTAACGCGCTGCGGATTCTCCAAAGAATCGCAGGAGAAGGTTACCGCCAGGGCGGCAGCCATTACGAGGAGAGATAGTACTTTTTTCATTGTAAATGATATTAAAAGTGGTTAGAATTTCAATCGGACGGTCAGGCCGTAGTAGAAGGAGGGAATGTAGCTGGAAACGGATTCATAATACCCCGTCTTGCTGGAACGGACCTGTGCGAGGTTGTTATAGAAGTTATTGGCGTAGAACGAAATCGAAGCCAGATCCCCGATCTCCTTGGTCACGCTGATGTTGGCCGAGAAGTAAGGGGTGATGTATTCCGGCAGGAAGGTGTTCGTGTAGCTGGTGAGCTTGGCCAGGCCGCGCAGGTCTTTGGCCAGTGCGGTATTCCCCGATTCGACGGCGGCCCGGTAGTCTGCCAGGAACGGGCGCAGCGTAGTCGGGTCGTCGAAACTGATGTAATAGTCCGGGAAGCAGACTACGTAGTGTTCCCCTTCATAGAGCGACTCGCCCGTGAAGGAGAGCAGGTCGTTGCGGTCGGAGATCACATAGGAACGGGGGGTGCCGTCGGCACGCTCGCTGGTGGTCTGCGCGTACTTGAGCAGGGAGGTCTCCACCTTGAGCGAAAGGATCATTCGCACCTTGGGGATGTGCGTGGTCAGCGTAAAGTTGGTGTTGATATTGGAGGTACGGCGGCCGTTTGCATAATTGTCGTCGCCGTAGAAATAACCCACATATTTAAACGGAGAACCGTCCGCCGCCGGCAGGTTGGTCTGGTAGAAAGAGGTCATATTGGAATTGAAGGTCCGGTAGTTATACCAGGTACCGTCAATCCGGAGTGTGGTATTGATGGATTTGATCTTGGGAAAATCCACCACCCACTCCAAACCGTAACGGGTCATCGGCTGTTCGGCGTTGGTCACATAGGGCGTGCTGGAGAACTCATTCTTGACAACGTAAGGCAATTCCTGGGCCGCCAGCGTACCGGTGCGGTCGCTCACCGTCACCACGCCCGTGGTCTTGTCGATGCTGTAAACACGATTTGCCTCGGGAATCAGGCAGCCGGCCACGGCCGAAGTCTGGGTAAAGAGGTAGGTGTGCGGCGCATAATTGGAGGTATAGACGTACGCGTCCAGGGTCCGGTTGTAGAATCCTGCCAGGGAAATATTGGTACCGCCCAGGTTGGCCTCGAGGCCCACCTCGCTCTGGCGGTTGCGCTGGAACTTCAGGTCGGCGTTGTATTCCATGGTACGGGGCATGGTCTTATAGGCCATGTAGGAGTTTCCGGCAGCGTCGGTCGGCGAGGCGAAGACCTCCCGGTCGTAGTAGGTCGGCGTAGGATACAGAATCGAATAGGAAGGCAGCTTGACGGCAAGTCCCCAGCTGGCACGGATGGCGAGCGCCCGGAAGAAGTCGCGGCTGTGGTCCTTTTCGGAAAAGACCGTGTACTTCACATTGAAACGCGGCGAGAGGCTGGCGACCGTTCCGTAGTGGGAATCCCGGATCATGGTCCGGTCCTGACGGATACCGGCAATCAGGTTCAGGCGGCCTTCGCGGCCCACCGGAATCATCATGTTGTCTTCCGCATAGAGGGCCAGGTTGTGCATGAAGGGCTTGTCGCTGTAGAGCCAGTCGCGGTACGAGGGCGCAGTGGGGAAGTGCGTGGAATAGACGCCGCGGCCGAAGTTGCCATCGCCCGTCCAGTCGACACCCGCCTTCAGTTTGTTGTTGATGGCTCCGAAGTTGCGGGCCCAGTTGGCCTTGATGCCCAGTCTCCAGGAGAGCGGGCGGTTGTCTTCCACCATCTCGTTGTACCAGTAGCCGCGCGGGATGATCAGCACGGTGCCGGTCGGGTCGTCTTCGTAGGATTTGGCAATGTAATAACCTTCCTCCTGTCCGTGCAGCACCACCTTGCCCACCGCACTCGAATAGTTCGTGTTCTCCTGGCTGAATTTGTCGCTGTAGGAGATGGAACCGTTCATTTCGATGTTGGTGATCCAGGGCTTGCTGAGCAGCCAGTTGAGGGAGAAGTTGCCGCGGATGACATTGTCGCGCACCTTGGTGTAGGTATCCTTGAACTGGTCGGGATCGGCCGAGCTGTTGTAGCCGCCCACGTTTCCCGTCACACCCGCCGAGAAGCGGATAGGCGTGGATTCCAGAATGCCCCGGTTGAAGAGGTTGGACCAGGTGAGCGAGAGCTGCGCACGTTCGTAGGCCGTGAAGGGCGACATGGGTTCCGAGATGCTGCGGGTATACTCCACGCTGCTGTTGAGCACGCCCCGGGAACGGCCGGAAGCGGTTTCGCCCAGGCCGAAGCCCTTGCTGGCGGAAGCCTGCTTGGTGTTGGGGCTGGTGGAGAGGGTCACCATCCAGGGGGTCTTGCCCTTGCGGGTGTTGATCTTGACCACGCCGGAGGTCATATCGCCGTATTCCACGGAAGGCACACCGGTAATCACCTCCACCGACTCCACGTTGGACGAGGCGATGTTGTTGGTGGCCGAGCCCTTCATCTGCGAGGTGGAGGAGAACTGGCCGAAAGTACCGTTGTTGGAGATTCGGATGCCGTCCACCTCAACCGCCGTACCGAAGGAGGCGTTGCCCTGCTCGGCCGAGGAAGCGCGGATGTTGAACTGCTGTTCACTCGTGAGGTTCGGGTTGGTGGTGGCGCCGCCCGGCATCAGGCCGGAGATGCTCGAGACATTCATCAGCTGCACGTGGTCGAGCGCCGTCTTGTCGATCATGCGGGCCGTGGTGGCCGAGTTGCTGCTCTCCTGCGCCGTGATGACCGCCCCTTCGAGGGCCAGGTTGTCCTGCGAGAGAGAGAACTTCAGGTTGCGGATGTCCTTGGATACGGTGATTTCCAGTTTGTTCTCAACATACCCCACGCAAGAGATGCTTACCGTGGTTTTGCCGGCGGGTACCTTGGCGATGGTAAAGGCGCCTTTGGCGTCGCAGACGCCCCACTGGCCGGTGGCGAGAACCACCGTGGCAAATTCAACCGGTTCTCCCGTCCCCTTTTCGGTCACCGTGCCGGAAAGGGTGAAGAACTGCTGTGCCCGCGCGCCCAGACCGGAGCCCAGGACGAGGAGCGTTACGAGGAGTATTCGAAGGATTCGGGACATATTCCGCAGATTATCAGGTTATTTAAGGCCGCGGGCGCGGAGCAGCGCATCCGGATCGGGCTGTGCGCCGCGGAAGCGGACGTAAAGGGTCATGGGTTCTTCGCTGCCGCCCTTCTCGAGGATATTGTGGCGGAAGCTCATCGCGGTTTCCGGATCGAAGACGCCCTTCTGCTTGAAGAGTTCAAAGGCATCCTTGTCCAGCACTTCGGCCCAGAGGTAGCTGTAGTAGCCGGCGCTGTAGCCGCTGTTGAAGATGTGGTTGAAATAGGTGGTGCGGTAACGCGGGATGATCTCGTCAATCAGCCCCATCTCCTTGCAGACCTTGGCCTCGAAGGCCTCGATGTCCACGTTCTCCACGGAGGAGAGTTCGTGCCACTTCATATCCAGGATGGATGCGGCGCAGAGTTCTGCGGTGCGGAAACCCTGGTTGAAGTTGCCGGCGGCAATCACCTTGGCCAGCAGTTCGTCGGGAATCACCTCGCCCGTTTCATAGTGGCGGGCATAGCCGGCGAGCACTTCCGGATCGAAGGCCCAGTTCTCGTTGATCTGCGAGGGGAGCTCCACGAAGTCGCGGGCCACCGAGGTGCCGCTCACCGTGAGGTAGGTGCACTGGCTCAGCAGGCCGTGCAGCGCGTGGCCGAACTCGTGGAACATGGTTTCCACGTTGTCGATGCTCAGCAACGACGGTTTGTCGGCCGTAGGTTTGTTGAAGTTGCCCACGTTGACGATGATGGGGCGGACGTTCTCCCCTTCCGGAGTGCGGTACTGCTCGCGGATGTTGTCCATCCAGGCTCCGCCGCGCTTGGTCTCACGCGGGAAGTAGTCGGTCAGCAGGATACCGATCAGCGAACCGTCGGCATCGGAGACGCGGAAGGCCTCCATATCGGGATGATACTTCGGTGCATCGGGAATCGGTTCGAACTGCAGGCCGTAGAGGCGCGATGCGGTGGAGAAGACGCCCTCGCGGACGTTTTCCATCTTGAAGTAAGGCATCACGGCGTTCTCGTCCAGGTCGTATTTAGCCTTGCGTACCCTCTCTGCATAGTAGAACCAGTCCCACGGCTGGATCTTGCTTCCCACGGGCAGCAGGCCGGAAGCGATATCGCCGTCCATCACCTTCTGCATGTCGAAGACCTCGGCCTTGGCCTGGCGGACAGCGTATTTCATGATGTTGGCCAGGAAATCGTCGACCGCCTTCGGGGTCTTTGCCATCTTGTCGCTGAGGATGAAAGCGGCCGGGGTGTCGTAGCCCAGCATCTTGGACTTTTCAATCTTCAGGCGGAGAATATCGAGCACGATCTGCTTGTTGTCGTATTCGTTGCCGTTGTTGCCGCGCATGGAATAAGCACGGAACATCGCCTCGCGGCGGTCGCGGTCTTCGCAGGTGGCCATCGCCGTGGGATATTCGGAAATGGCGACGTCGAACGCAGCCTTGAACGCATTGTTCTCTGCGAGCAGGTTGTTGCCGAAACGGAGCGAGAGGGTTGCCAGTTCGGTATTGATCTCACGCATGCGGGCCTGGCCGGCTTCGTCGAGGGCGATACCGTTCTGCACGAAGGCGCGGTGGGTTCTCTCCAGCACCTGCTCCTGCTCGACGGTCAGGCCGAGCTCAGCCTTCTTGTCGTAAACTGCCTTGACCTTGGCAAAGAGGCCGGCGTTCATGTAGATATTGTCGCTGTGCGCGGAAACGATCGGGGTCACCTCCTCCACGATCTTCTGGATACCGGGAGTGTTGGTGGACTCGGAAAGGTTGAAGAGCACGCGGCTCACCTTGTCGAGCAGCGCACCGGAACGGTCGAGGGCTGCGATTACGTTGTCGAAGGTCGGCTCTTCGGTGGAAGCCACGATGGCGTCGATCTCGGCGAGCTGCTGCTCGATGCCGGCGTTGATGGCCGGAACATAATCAGCGTCCTGGATCTGCTCGAAGGGCGGAATTCCGTACGGGGTGTTCCACTCGGTGAAGAAAGGATTGGTGCGGGTGCAGGAAGTCATGGCTGCCAGAAGGGCTACGGTCGCAAAAATGTATTTCAGTTTCATAACAGGTGTGATTATCAAATGACCGTTTCGAACTCGCGGAGGAAACGGATGTCGTTTTCAAAATAGTGACGGAGGTCCTTGACCTGCCATTTGAGCATGGCGATACGCTCGATGCCCATGCCGAAGGCGAAGCCGCTGTAGACTTCGGGGTCGATGCCGTTGGCGCGGAGGACGTTGGGATCCACCATGCCGCAGCCCAGGATCTCGAGCCAGCCGGTGCCCTTGCAGATGTTGCACCCCTTGCCCTTGCAGATGTTGCAGCTCACGTCCACCTCGGCCGACGGCTCGGTGAAGGGGAAGTAGCTGGGACGCATCCGGATCTGGGTGTCGGGTCCGAACATTTCGCGGGCGAAGAGCAGGATGGCCTGCTTGAGGTCCGCGAAGGAGACGTTCTTGTCGATATAGAGGCCCTCCACCTGGTGGAAGATACAGTGCGCGCGGGCGGAGATGGCTTCGTTGCGGAAGACGCGGCCCGGGCAGACCACGCGGATCGGGGGCTGCTGGCGCTCCATGGTGCGCACCTGCACGGAGGAGGTGTGGGTGCGGAGCAGGATGGGGTTCTCGCCGCCGGGGCTGACGAAGAAGGTGTCCTGCATGTCGCGCGCAGGATGCTCCGGCGGGAAGTTCAGGGCGGAGAAGACGTGCCAGTCATCTTCGATTTCCGGGCCCTCAGCCACGCTGTAGCCGAATTTGCGGAAAATGGAGAGGATCTCTTCACGCGTGACGGAGATCGGGTGGCGCGCACCCAGTTCCATCCGGTCGCCCGGCTTGGTCAGGTCGAACGAAGCCTTGGAGGCGTCGGCAATCTGGTCCAGCGCTTCGCGCAGCTCGTTGATACGGTTCTGTGCCGCCGTCTTGAGCTGGTTCAGGCGTTGGCCGAACTCGCGTTTCTGGTCGGGCGAAACCGTACGGAACTCCTCGAAGAGGCGGGTGATTTCACCCTTCTTTCCGAGCCACTGGATACGGATCTCTTCCAACTCCTGTTCTCTGGCCGCCTTGAGTTCCCGGAGGGCGGCCTGCAGTTCTTCAATCTTCTGTTGCGATATCATAGGTAACGATTCTTTTCCCGAGCCGTCAGGTCGGTGACGAACTCCTTAACGTATTTGTCGTTGCGCGGGCAGATCATCAGCACGTCGTCCGTATCGACCACGAGGAAATCTTCCAGTCCGCGGACCACGACCAGTTTGTCGCCGTTCTTTTCACGGATGAGCGTGCCGCGCGAATCCTGGACGATCGATTCGCGGCTCTTGACGATATTTCCGTCCGCATCTTTGTCGGGCGAAAGTTCATAGACGGTGGTCCAGGTACCGAGGTCGGACCAGCCGAAATCGGCGGGCTGCACCCAGGCCTTGCGGGTCTTCTCCATCACGCCGTAGTCGATGGAGATGTTGGGGCAGTCGCGATAGGCGTTCAGCACGAACTCCTCTTCCGCGGGGGTGTACCAGGCCTCGTCGCCGGCGGCAAAGAACGACGCCACGTCGGGCAGGCAGCTTTCGTATTCGGCAATCAGCGAACGGATGTTGCTGATGAACATGCCGGAGTTCCAGAGGAATTCCCCGGTGCTGCAGAAGACCTTGGCCGTCTCCACGTCGGGTTTCTCCGTAAAGGTTTTGACCGCGTAGATGGGATGCCCCTCGACCTTGCGGTGCGAAGCGCGGTTCATCTGGATGTAGCCGTAATTGGTATCGGGACGGGTCGGTTCGATGCCGATCGTGAGAATCTGGTCGTTGTGCGCCACGAAGTTCAGCGCGCGCGCGACCGTGGAGGTGAAGTTGGCCTCCCCGGCAATGAAATGGTCGGACGGCGTAATCACGACGGAGGCATTCGGGTTCTTCTTGCGCAGTTTGTAGATGGCGTAGGCGATGCAGGGCGCCGTGTTGCGCTTGAGCGGCTCGAGCAGAATGTTCTCGTCGGGAATCTGGGGCAACTGGTCCTTGATCAGGTCACGATACTGGGCAGAAGAGACAATCAGGATGTTCTCCGGCGGAATAATCGTGGTGAAACGGTTGAAGGTCATCCGGAGGAAGGTCTTGCCCAAATCCAGGATGTCCAGAAACTGCTTGGGCTTTGAGACGCGGCTCAAAGGCCAGAAGCGGGTTCCGGATCCGCCCGCCATAATGATACAGTAACGGTTTTTGTCCATATCTGTGCTTTCTTTTTTCAACCTATTGCGAAAAATGCTTCCGGAATGTATTCGACGTGCATCTCTCCCCGTTCATCCTCCAGCACGGAGACGATATCGAAATGTACCTCCTTCACCACTTTCCGCTGCCGCAGGTAGTGGTCGGCCGCCAGGGTCAGGTTCCGCTGCTTTTCCGGCCCCACCTGTTCCCAGGGCTCTATGGGCGCGGGCGCGCGAAGCGTCTTTACTTCAACGACATGCAGCCATCGTTCGCTCTCCATGATGAGGTCGATCTCCTTGTGGTTCCAGCGCCAGTTCCGCTCCCGCAACACCAATCCGCGCGCCTGAAGCCACTCCAGCGCCACATCTTCTCCTCTTCGCCCCCTGTCACTTGCCTTGCTCATAGCCTACACTACCGGTCAGTCTACAAAGATATAAAAAAAAAGGGAGACCTTGCGGTCTCCCCTGAAAAATTGTCTAACCGTTGATTAGTTGAACATGTAACGCAGACCGATCTGGAAGTTCCAGCACTGGCCGTATGCGGTCTTGCCCGGATAATCGTAGGTCTTGCTGTAGTAGTTGCCATTGGAATCCTTACCCATTTCGAAGGTCGGTTCGCCTGCTGCATTCTTGCCCTTGTAGGTCAGGATACGGCAGTTGTTCGAAGCGGAGTTGGACTGCCAGATGCCCCACTTGCTGTTGAACATGTTGCCGATGTTCATGAAGTCAACCAGGATCTGGAAGTTGTGCTTCTGGCCGCCGGCCATGAATGCGAGATCCTGAGCGATGCGGAAGTCGAAGCGGTTGCTCCAGGGAGCGCGTGCCGCATAAGCTTCAGCATACTGGCCCTTGTGTGCGCTGAGGTACTTGTCCTGGGCGAGGAATGCATCGTAAGCAGCTGCCTGAGCCGTTGCGGTGGTTGCGTCAGCCCACTTGATGTCGTTACCACTTGCGTAGATGTACATCAAGTCGTTGTTGATGCCGTCACCGTTCATATCGTTGGTGTAGCAGAAGCTGTTGCTATAGGGAGCATAGCCCGTGTAGAACAGGTTCAGATGGGTCTTGAATTCCCTGAAGATAGGAACCGTGTAGCTGATGCTTGCAATCGCCTTGTTCGGAATCACATACTGCGACCGCTGGCAAGCGGCGAAGTTCGGACCGTCAACAGTGATCAGGCCCTGCCAAGTGGAGAGCGGGTCGGAACCCGGGAGGCCGGAGACCTCTTTGGACTCGGTCTTGGTGAAAGCGGCCATGATGTCGAGGTTCTTGACCGGGGTCATGTTGATGGTGATGTTGCCCGTGTAACCGTAGCCCTTGGTGGTGTTGGTCAGGTACGGAGCATTCTTGCCGGAGTTGAGTGCACCCTTGTTGGAAGGATAAATCATACGGGTATCTTCGCCCTTGAAACGCTCCCAGGAAGCGGTGTTCGGGTCGATGTTGACGTTGTAGACGTTCACGCCGTAGAGGGTCTTGTGGTACATACCTTCGAGGGTGACGGTGAAGGGGAAGTCAACGGGAACCTGATAGTCCACTGCGAGAGAGGTCTTCCAATCCTGCGGCATCTTGAACTTGGGATCCACGCCCGACATCGTAGCGCCCGCAACGTGGGAATCGTCAGCCAGCGTAGTCAGGAGACCCAGTTTCTGGATAGCGGTTGCGACATCGGTAATCATACCGCCCTGTGCACCGGTTGCAGCGAACTGTCCCAGCTGAGCCGTATTGATGGAGGTCAGGTCACCGTCAGTCCAGGTACTCTTGTACTGGACGGAGTTCTGGACCATACCTGCGTTGGTCGGCATGTTGGTGAAGTACACCAGCGGGAGACGGCCCTGGAAGATACCGGTACCGCCGCGCACCTTCAGGCTCTTGTCGCCGAATACGTCATAGACGAAACCGACGCGCGGGTTGACCTGGATCTTGGTGGTGGGCCACTTGCCGGTGTCGATATTGACGGTGTTGCCGTCAGCATCCTTGAAGTTGTAGGCAAGGATCGCCTTGTTGGTAGCGATGTCGGACTCATCGAAGAGGATGGTGTCGAAGCGGACACCTGCGGTCACCTTGAGGTTGTCGTTGACAGCCCATTCGTCCTGAGCGTAAGCGCCCAACTGGTGGAAGGTAACCTGTGCGTTCGGGTTGAGGTTGCCGTTCCAGCCATAGGTGATGGCGAAGGATTCCGGCGTGCCGTTCAGCACATCGATGATGTTTGCCTGATCGGTCCACGCATAACGGTAATAAATGGCACCGTTACGCATGTAAGCGTTGTTTGCGAACTGGTATTCGTAGTTGACGCCTGCGGTGATCTTGTGGGCGCCCAGGGTGTAGATCAAATCGTCCTTGATGGTCACGACGTTGTTGTGCACACCGTTGTTCCAGGTGAAGAGCTCGTAACCGAGGGACATGTACGGCTGCCACTTCTCGCCGTCCTTCTTGATGATATCGACGTGCGGGAACGGGTCGGAGTTGGAACCGCGGATATCGTCGATCTTGGTGTAGGTGATGAGCAGCTGCTCGGAGAGGTTGTCCGAAAGACGGCTGTTGTAATCGAGAGAGAGGGTCTGCACCTTGTTGTCCATCGAGTACATGTTGTTTGCGAAGGCCATCGAGTAATCGCCCACACGGTAGGTACCGTTCAGACGGTAGCCGGTATCGGAGGAGTTGCCGTTCGGGGCGTTCCAAGCCGTGTTCTTCGTGTAGTTGTAACGGAGGCTCAGGCGGTGGTCACGGTTGATGTTCCAGTCGAGACGGGCCAGAATCTTGGTGTTGGATTCGTCGCCCGGGAAGTCGGTGTAGGAACCGGTATCGTAACCATACTTTTTCATCATATACTCCTGAACTGCTGCGAGGTCGGCTTCAGTACAGCGGGAAACGCCGGTATTGGTATAGCTTTCACCGCCCTTGTTTGCACGGTACTTGATCACCTGGCCCGGGTTCTTCTCCTGCTCGAAGTTGACGAAGAAGAAGAGTTTGTCCTTGATGATGGGACCGCCGAGGGTAGCACCGATAATGCGGTGGGATTCAGCCTTGCGGTCGCCGCAGTCAACGCCGGCAACGGTGTTGCCGCGCATGTCCTGGTTGCGGTAGTAACCGTAAACAGTGCCCTTGAAGGTATTGGTACCGGACTTGGTGACAGCGTTGATACCGCCGCCGATGAAGTTGGTCTGGCGGACGTCATACGGCGCAATCACCACCTGGATCTCTTCGAGAGCATCCACGGAGATCGGGGAACCGCCGCCGGGGAGTTTGTCGGAAAGACCGAAGTTGTTATTGAAGTTGGAACCGTCGACGGTGAAGTTGGTGGAACGGCCGTCACCGCCGGCGAAGCTCATGCCGTTTGCATACGGGGAGACGCGGGCGAGGTCGGAGATGCTGCGGTTCACCGTAGGCATCTTCTGCATCTGCTGGCTGTTGATGCTGGTAGAAGCGCCGGTCTTCTCGGTAGCGAACTTCGAAGCCGTAGCGACGACGACCACCTCTTCCAGCTGGGTAGCAGCGGACTTCAGCGTTGCATTCTGGACATACACTTCACCGAGGTTCAGCGTAACGCCCTGATAGATGACGGTTTCGCAACCCATCATCTGAATCTTGACATCATACGGGCCGCCCGGACGCATACCCATGATGGTGTAACGGCCTTCGGAGTTGGAGACAGCGTAGTACTGCGTGCCCGAAGGGGTGTGGGTTGCGATGACAGCAGCACCGGGAACGGCGCCCTGCTCATCCACGATCTTACCGCTCATCGAAGAGGTGGTCACCTGTGCGGACATCGCAAAGGAGACGAACAGGCCGAGAGCGGCCAAAGCAAAAAGCTTAAAGGTTTTTTTCATAAAAGGTTATAGTTAAAAATGGTTGGTTTTTGTGTCTATTACAACATGCAAATATATGCATTCTCCACGGATATTTTCATAGAAAATAGCGCGATTTTTTAACACATAAAAAACATTTTGCAAATCCGGATTTTCGCCGTACCTTTGCCGGACACAGTGGATGGATTTGACTGCTTGCAACCACTCTAAAAAAGGCTAAAACGAACCTCTTTTACACTGGCTACAGCCGGGCGTCAAATCCTCGCACTGCGCAGGATTTGTTTTTTTATACGACCATGTATCTATTTACTTCAGAATCCGTTTCGGAAGGCCATCCGGACAAGGTGGCCGACCAGATATCCGACGCCGTCCTGGACGAATGTCTCCGCAAAGACGAAAACGCCCACGTGGCCTGTGAAACTTTTGTAACCACCGGACTGGTGGTCGTGGGCGGCGAGGTGACCACCCGGACCTTCGCCGACGTGCAGGCCATCGCCCGCGAAACCATCCGCCGGATCGGCTATACCCGCAGCGAATACCGTTTCGACGCCGACTCCTGCGGCGTGGTCTCCGCCATCCAGTCGCAGAGCGGCGACATTGCGATGGGCGTGAACCGCGCGGAAGCCGCCGAGCAGGGCGCCGGCGACCAGGGCATCATGTTCGGTTACGCCACGAACGAGACCGACAACTACATGCCGCTCCCGCTGACCCTCTCGCACCATATTCTTCACGAACTGGCGGCCATTCGCCGGGAGAACCCCTCCCCCATGCCCTATCTGCGGCCCGACGCCAAGAGCCAGTTCACGATTGAATACGACGAGGCGGGCGTGCCGCAGCGCATCCACACGATCGTGCTCTCCACGCAGCATGACGAAGGTATCGCGCGCGAGCGCATCGAGGCCGACGTGCGTTCGGTTTTGATCCCGCGCCTCGTGGCCCAGTTGCCGGAAAAGACCGCCAGGCTGTTCCGCGGCGACTTCATCTTGCACGTCAATCCAACCGGTCAGTTCATCATAGGCGGGCCGCACGGCGATACGGGCCTGACAGGCCGCAAGATCATTGTGGACACCTACGGCGGCAGCGCATCCCACGGCGGCGGCGCCTTCTCCTGCAAGGATCCGAGCAAGGTGGACCGCAGCGCCGCTTATGCCGCACGGCATATCGCCAAGAACATGGTGGCCGCCGGTGTGGCGGACCGTATGCTCATTCAGCTCTCCTATGCGATCGGGATCGCCCGCCCGGTCAGCATCTTCGTGAACACCTACGGAACTTCGCACAGCCGCCTGAGCGACAGCGAACTGGCCGTGAAGATCGGCGAAACGTTCGACCTGCGTCCGGCCGCCATCATCGAACGCTACGGCCTGAAGAATCCCATCTACGAACCGACGGCAGCCTACGGCCACTTCGGCCGCGACCCCTTCACCCGCGAGGTGGAACTCGTGCGCGACAAGAAGCCCGTCCGCCGCACCGTCCAGTTCTTCGGCTGGGAGCTGCTCGATGCGGTAGACCTCTGCAAGAAGAGCTTTCTATAGCCTTGGCACTTAACTGACTGAAGCTCAGTCAGTAACTTAAAGTGCTACCCCCTTGCAGCGGGGGTAGCACTTTAAGCATCTCGCTTTCACACAGCGAGATAAGTGCCAAGGCACCTTTTAGTCGTTGTTCAGCTCGCGGATGTCCACCTGATCGCGGCGGGAGCTGCCCAGCAGCCACTCGCTGTACCAGTCGGCCATACGCCAGAAGAAGTACTCGTTCATGTCGCCGAAGCCGTGACGCTGGCCCGGAAGGATGAGCATCTCGAAACGCTTGTTGGCGCGGATGAGCGCATCCACCACGCGGATGGTGTTGCCCGGGTGCACGTTGTCGTCAATGTCGCCGTGCACGAGCAGCAGGTGGCCCTTGAGGTTCTTCGCCAGGGACTGGTTCTTGTCTATACTGTAGCGGAAAGTGGTGTCGCCCTTGGCTGAAATCTCCTCCAGGATGCCGTGGTGCTGTTCGCTCCACCAGCGGTTGTAGATGCTGTTGTCGTGGTTGCCGGCGCAGGAGACGGCTGCCTTGAAGAAGTCCGGATAGGAGAGGATGGCTGCGGTGGACATGAAGCCGCCGCCGCTGTGTCCGTGGATACCTACACGGGTGATATCGATGAAGTTATGACGGGCAGCCAGCTGCTGGATGGCATACTTCTGGTCTTCCAGGCCGTAGTCGCGCAGGTTGCCGTAGCCGAAGTTGTGATACCACTTGGAACGGTTCGGGTGACCGCCGCGGTTACCCACGGTGACCACGATGAAACCGATCTGGGCCAGGCGGTCCTTGCGGGTGAAACCGCTGCTCCAAGCCTCCGAGTTGCCCTCGACCTGCGGGCCGGGGTAGACGTAGTCGATGATCGGGTAGGTCTTGGTGGAGTCGAAATCGTACGGCTTGTACATATAGCCGTAGAGGTCGGTGACACCGTCGGCTGCCTTTACCTTGAAGGGGGTCGGGAACTGATAGCCGGCTGCGAGCAGCTGCGAGAAGTCGGCGGTATCCAGTGCGCAGACCTTCCGGCCGTTTGCATCGAAGACCGTTGCCATCGGCGCGCAATCCACACGGGAGTAGGTATTTACGAAGTAGCGGGAGTCGTCGCTGAAGCTGGGGACGGTGGAGTTGTAGTTCGCCTCGTCCAGGCACTTCATGCCTTTGCCGTCCAGGCCAACGCGATAGACGTGACCGTTGTAGGGATTTTCATTCTTGTCCACACCCATGGCCAGGAAATAGACCACGCGGGCTTTCTCGTCCACGGAGAGAATGCTCTCCACATGGAACGCGCCGTTTGCCACCGGGTTCTTGAGCGTACCGTCGGCGCCGTAGAGGTAGAGGTTCGCCCAGCCGTTGCGCTCGCTCCACCAGAGCATCTCGCTGCCGTCGTTCAGCAGGCGGAGCGGACGCGTCTCGACATAAGTATTGAGGCGCTCTTCAATCACGGGCTTCGCGATCGTGTCGTTCACGTTCACAGTGCAGATATCCACCCGCTTGAGGTCGCGGCTGGTGCGCTGGATATAGAACTTTTCGTTGTCGCCCAGCCAGACGAACTGCGGATAGTCCGCATTGGCGTCTTTGTTGAGCATGGGTTTGTTCAGGATGTCGATGGTCTGGTCCTTGAACGCGTCCACATTGATGGTGCGCTGGCTTTCGTCCGCCATGCTGAAGAGGCAGAGATAGTCGACGGGGCCGGGCTCGCCGGGCATCTGGTACTTGTAGGATTCCAGCGTGGGACGCGGCTGCGAGGTGGAACGGATCACCCAGAGTTCCTTGACGGGACGCATGTCGAACTTGGGAATCGCGAAGCGGCTGCCGTCCGGCGACCAGAGCGCGGAAGCGAACATGCGGGTGGTCGTATCTTTCATCTCGGTTGCGCGGTAGTTGCTGCCGCCGTAGTAGAATTCAGCCGTGGCGTCGGTCGTGAGGCGGTGTTCCACGACGGTCGAATCCTTGTCGTCTTCCATCAGCTTGCGAACGTCGTCGATGCTCATCCAGTACAGGTCGCGGTTCTTGGTGTAGAGCGCGCGGGTTCCGTCGGGCGAAATGTTGGCCCAGCGGGGATAGTCCTTGATTTCATCTTCTTCCGTGACGTCCTTCAGGGTGTTGGAAGCGATATCGTATTCAAAACGGAAAATCTTGTTCTCTTTCTTGGGCTTTTCGGGCTTCCTGTCTTTTGCCTCATCTTTTTTCTCGTCCTTCTTCTCGCCCTCTTTCACCTCGTCTTTTTTCTTCTTGTCCTTCTTGTCCACCATCTGCGTGCTCTTGATTTCGAAGGTGAACTTGCTGTCGTCACGCAGTTTGAGTTTCATGAGCGGAATGTGCTTGGCATCGAAGGGATCCTTCACGATTTCGGAAAGTTCCATCGCCAGCTTTTCCATATCGAAGACGGGCGTGCGGGTTCCCTTGGCGGCATCTACAATATAATATTGTGTGCCTTCCGAAGTTTCCCAGCGATACCAGAAGCGGTCGGAGTCGCTGAACCAGTGCGGACGCACCTCCAGGGAGTGAACCATGGCGCGGACCTTCTTGGCGGAATACTGGTCGGCGAGTTCGTAGTTGGGCTGGGCCATTGCCGCGCCGCAGCACAGCAGGAGAACCAGCGTTAAGGAGAGTCTTGCTTTCATAGTTTTATAGAGTTGTTTTGATCTGTTTTTCCCATTGTCCGACCTCCATGTCGGTGATCTTTCCGTCGGCAATCCGGAAGCGCAGGGCGGTCTGGACCAGATGGAAACCGAAGTTGCCGGCCGCGCCCGGGTTGAGCGTGAGCATCCCGAAGTGCTTGTCGTTCATGACTTTGAGGATGTGCGAATGGCCGCAGACGAAGAGGTTCGGCCGGTGGGCTGCAATCAGTTGCAGCGCTTTGCCGTCGTAGCGGCCCGGATAGCCGCCGATGTGCATCATCAGCACCTTCATCCCTTCCACGGTGAAAACCTGCACCGGCGGACAGCAGCGGCGGATGTCGGCCCCGTCGCAGTTGCCGTAGACGCCTACGAGCGGTTTGAAGGCCGCGACTGCATCGTGGACGGCCAGCGTGCCAAAGTCGCCGGCATGCCAGACGGTATCGACCGGCGCGAGGAAATCCCGCACCCGGGCGTCCCACAGGCCATGCGTATCCGATATGAGTCCGATGGTTGCCATCCGCTTCCCGAAGAAAGTCTCCAAAAGTACGAATTTTTCTGCACGCTGCGAAAAAGTGTTACCTTTGTCTGCGATGGAACTCTTTTATTCACGGGATATCGCGCAGGGTGGCACCGTTTTGCCCGCTGACGAATCGAACCACTGCGTACGGGTGCTCCGCCACCGTGCGGGAGACCGGATCGACGTGGTGGACGGCACGGGCAACCGCTATCTCTGCGAAATCGAAGAGGCCGACCCTCGGGGCGTGCGTTTCCGGATTCTGGAGCGCCAGGAGGGATTCGGATCGCATCCCTACCATCTGCAGATGGCCGTCGCTCCGCCCAAGAATATCGACCGGTTCGAATGGTTCGCGGAGAAGGCCACTGAAATCGGCGTGGATATCATCACCCCGCTCTTCGGCGAAAACTCGGAACGCAAGGTCTTCAAGCCCGAGCGCGTGGAGCGCATTCTGGTGAGCGCCGCCAAGCAGTCGCACAAAGGGGCGATTCCTTCTCTGGAGCCGGCCGTGACGGTCAAGGAGTTCCTCTCCGCCCATGCGAACGACGCTGCATTGCGCTGCATCTGCTACTGCGACGACACCGCCTCGCTGGGCGTGGAGAAGCGACCGCTGACCGAAGTGCTGCGCGAAGCCGCTCCGCAGCACCCTGTGATCCTGATGATCGGGCCGGAAGGAGACTTCTCCCGAGCGGAGATTGCACAGGCCGTGGCCTCCGGCTGGCTGCCCGTTTCGCTGGGCGAGAGCCGCCTTCGCATAGAAACGGCGGCCATCGCTGCGACCGCCGCCGTCTATTTCGCTTTCGGCGCATAGTTCCGGCTACTGTTGCACGGCATGTTTTTTGTTCTTATGTTTAGTGAATTCTAATATCTGATGCCGTGAGAAGAATCACACTGTTGTTTGCACTGCTTTCCCTCGGGCTGGTCGCCAATGCTCAGCGTATCAATTATGGATGGTCTCAAGGACCGGAATCAAATCAAATCTTTGTCGATCCGGCCGGCCAGAATATCACGATTGGCTATGGTATAAATGGCTGGATTCCTTTCAATGACGCCGTCGGTTATTCCGTATATGGAAGCCGCTACCGCAAGGCAAAAGACAATCAAGGCTGGGGTATTTTCCTTTCCACGGTCGTTGCGCCCCTGAGCGGCTTGTTGCTCGTTTACGGGATCGATGAGGGCGGCCCCGTTCCTGCCATCATCGGCGGTGTTGCCCTGGCGGGTAGTCTGGGCGCCGGGATTCCGCTATGGTCGAAGGGCCGGAAAGAACTCGACTGGATGCTGAATGATTATTCTCAGCGCTATGGCCCGAAGCCCACGACCGCTTCCGTCTCGTTTGGCGCTACGAAAAACGGTGTCGGCTTCGCGCTGAACTTTTAGCCTTGGCACTTATCTCGCTGTGTGACAGCGAGATATTTAAAGTGCTACCCCCTCGCAACGGGGGTAGCACTTTAAGTTACTGACTGAGCCTCAGTCAGTTAAGTGCCAAGGCTACAGGTCGAACTCCACGACCGTGATGCCGGCGCCGCCGAGCTCGAGGGCTTCGTCGCGGGCGGAGGCCACGCCGGGTATGGTACGCAGGTATTTGCGGATCTCCTCGCGGAGCACGCCGTTGCCCTTGCCGTGAAGAATCTTCACCTGCCCCATTCCCAGCATCATCGCGTCGTCTACGAAACGGACCACGATCTCCATGGCGTCGTTCAGCCGTTCGCCGCGGATGTCGATGCTCGGGGAGAACTGCAGCCGGCGCTCGGAGAGTGACGAGGAGCTGTAGCTCTTGCGGACCGGGGCGCTTCCCCGGGTAAGTTCGCGGAACTGCGTTTCCGAAATCCGTTCCACCTTGTCGGCCTTCATGCGGCTGGTGATGCTGCCGATCACCACCGATACGTCGCGGCCGCTGATGCGGGAAATCTCGCCCGGCAGGCCGTTGGAGCGTACGATCACCTTGTCGCCGACGGCCAAGGGAGCGTCGGCGGGCTTTTCGCCGGCACGCACCGGTGCGACCGGTTTGGGCTGGGCCTCCTTGATGGCCTGGGCAGCCGCCGCCTCGCGGACACCGCGCTGCTCCTTGCGCTGTTTTTCGCGCTCCTTGCGGGCCAGGATGCGGGCGATCTTTTCTTCGATCTTGCGGTCGTTTTCGCTCAGGGTCTCGCGGTCGATACCCTCCTTGAATTCGGCCATCTCCTTGCGGATGAGGCGGGTTTTCTCTTTGTCGGCCTGCGCTTCGCGGATGTCGCGGATGGTGCGCTCGACCTGCTTGTTGGCCCCGGCGATAATGGCGCGCGCCTCTTCGCGGGCCTCGTCGAGCATCTGTTTCTTGAGCGCCTTGACCTCGGAAAGCTCCTTCTGGTATTTATCGGTCAGTCCCTCCAGTGTCTTGTCGGTGGCCTTGATGTGGGCGAGTTTTTCGTCGAGCGCCTTGCGGTTGCGGGCAATCCGGCGCAGGTTGCGTTCGATGCTGACGTATTCCGTGCCGGCCCTCTCCTCCGCATCTTTGACCAGCGGTTCGGGAAGCCCCATCTTGCGGGCCAGTTCGAAGGCGAAGGAGTTGCCCGGAAGCCCCATTTCGAGCTGGAACATGGGCCGGATGGCCGCCGCGTCGAAGAGCATGGCCCCGTTGATCACCCCCGTGCTGCCGGAGGCGTAGAGTTTGAGGTTGGTATAGTGGGTGGTGATTACACCGTAGACGCCCCGGCGGTCCAGTTCGCTGAGCACGGCTTCTGCAATCGCACCGCCGGCTGCCGGTTCCGTACCGCTGCCGAACTCGTCAATCAGGACGAGCGTGCGGTCGGAAGCCTTTTCCAGAATTTCCCGCAGGTGCGAGAGGTGGGAACTGTAGGTACTCAGGTCGTTCTCCAGCGACTGGTCGTCGCCGATATCAATGAAGATTTCGTCGAAAACCGGCAGTTCGGAAATCTCCGAGCCGGGAATGAGCATGCCCCACTGGAACATATACTGCAGAAGGCCTACCGTCTTGAGGCAGACCGACTTACCCCCGGCGTTCGGGCCGGAAATCAGCAGGATATGCTTGTCGCGCGTGAGGGTCAGCGTGAGCGGAACAATCTCTTTGCGCTCGCGCCGCAGCGAAGCCTCCAGCAGCGGATGGCGCGCCTTGCGCAGCGTCAGCGAACCGTCTTCGGAGAGGATGGGCATGCCGGCAATCATATCGACCGCCACCATTGCCTTGGCGTGGATGAAATCGATCTCGCCCAGATAGTCCGACGCCGCCACCAGACCGGGTAGCGAAGGGCGCAGGAATTCCGTGAATTCGAAGAGGATGCGCTGGATTTCGCGCTGCTCTTCGAACTGCAGTTCGCGCACCTGGTTTTCCAGTTCCACCACCTCCAGCGGTTCGATGAAGACCGTCTTGCCGCTGGCCGATTCGTCATAGACATAACCCGGCAGCCGCTTCTTGGAACCGGCGGGTACCGGAATCAGCGTGCGGCCGTCGCGGACCGAAGCGGAGACATCTTCACCCACCAGCCCTTCGGCCTTGGCAGCGCGCAGGATGGCGGCAATCCGGGTGGCGATCACCCCGTCTTTTTCGCGGAGCGAACGGCGGATGGCGGCCAGTTCCGGCGATGCGCTGTCTTTAACCCCGCCGTTGCGGTCCAGGATTCCGGCAATCCGGCGGGCGATTTCCGGATCGAACTGGACATCCTTCGAGAAGGCGCGCAGGTTCGGATAGAGGTCCTCCTTGCTGCGAGCGAAAAAGTTTAGCAGCTGCCGCAGCGTTTCGAGTGCGGTGCGCAGTTTGCCCAGCGAAGGAAGGTCGATACTGCTGCCTTCTGCGTCGAGCGGCACCAGGAAGGGCCGCGTATCTACATAACCGTTGACCGGAAAGTCGTCTTCGAAGAGGCAGATGGTCCGCATCTCGTCGGTCAGGCGGAGCCGCGCGAGAATCTCTTCGCTCTCGCGCGAGATCTCCTCGTCGGCCACCTTGGCCTGGGCGTAGAGGCTCTGGCAGCGGTTGTGTACCAGTCCCCGTACCCGGTCGAATCCCAACTTCTGCTCGAGCGACATTTCCTGAAAGGATTACTTGTATGAGTTTTCGATAGCCAGGCGAAGCGTGGTGAGTCCGATGGCGTGCTGCAGTTCACCGCGTTCCACGAATGAAATGTCGCCCGTCTCTTCAGAGACCACGATCACCGAGGCGTCCGTCTGCTCGGAGATGCCGATCGCCGCCTTGTGGCGCATGCCGAACTGCGGCGGAATCTTGGGATTCTCCGAAATGGGCAGGGTGCAGCGCGCGGCCAGGATGGAATCGGCGCTGAGGATCATCGCACCGTCGTGAAGCGGGGTATTCTTGAAGAAGATATTCTCGATCAGGCGCCGGTTGATGCTGGCGTTCAGCGTGTCTCCGGTTTCGATATAGCGTTCCAGGCTGCTTCCGTGGCGCAGGACGATCAGCGCGCCGGTCTTGGTCTCGGACATCTTGCGGACCGCACCGGTAAGCTCTTCGAGCGCCTGCGGATCCATTCCCGCCTGCTTGGGCGCGATGAGCCGCGCGAAGAACGAGCGGCGCGGAGCCGATTTGATGCGGCTGCCCAGGCCGAAGAGGAAGCGCCGGATCTCGGGTTGGAAGAGGATGATGAGCGCAATCACGCCCACGCCCAGGATCTGCCCGAGCAGGAACGAGAGCAGCTTCATGTTGAGCGCCCGGACAATCAGCCAGGTCACGTAGATGGCCAGGATGCCCAGGAAGACGCCCATCACCGACGTCTTGCGGAAGAAGCGGATGATCTCGAAGATCAGCAGCCCCACCAGGACGATGTCGAGGATGTCGATAAAGGTTATGTGGATGAAATCGAACATGGCTTACTTCATGCGGATGGTTTCGCCGTGGTCATTGACGATGGCGCGGAGCCAGCGTTCACGGAACTGCGGGTGAAGCGGGCTGTCGGGAATGTCCTTGCCTGCTCCGTTCTCCTTGAAGGAACCGTCTTCGTTCTGGCGTTTGACGTTACCGTCCATATATTTCACCAGCAGATAGTTGCCCATCTCCGTCCATTCGCGGAAGAGCTGGTCGCAGCGGTCGCGGCAGAACTCGGTCATCGCCACGCGTGCGGCACGGCCGTTGCCGCCGGCAATCATCGCGCAGAGGCGCTTATCCATCTCCTGCAGGCGGGTCAGACTCTCGAATTCCCAGTCGGCGATCTTTGCGCGGATCTCGGGTGCGACGCGGTCGTAGAAAAGGTAAGCGAAATGGGTGACGCGGTTGAAGAGCCAGAAGGCGGAGGTGTCGGAGTAGCGGAGCAGCGAGCCGTTGCCCTCTGCAAAGCAACGGGGCACGGCGGTAATGTTGGCGTAGATGGGGGTCAGCGGCGAGGTGGCGGCATCGTCTACGGAGAACCAGATGACCGAACCGACCTCATCCGGCAGCCAGCAGCGGGACTGTGCCACGAACCAGAAACCGGTCTGCTGCGTAGCGATCGAACGTTCGAAGATATAGTGCTGTCCGTCCACTTCCCAGCTCATCGGACGCCAGCGGTAAGGCAGGCGGCTCGGGCCGGCACCCACATCTTCCGTGAAGTCCATCGGGGTGCCCTCGAAGTGGTCGCGCATCACGGCTGCCACATCCGCCACGGTCACCGGGCGTTCCGGTTTGACGTAGAGCGGCATCTTGTTCGCGCCGTTGTAGCCCATCGCGAAATCCAGGTAGCGGTCCGCGTCGAAGTTCTTGCCGCCCAGCAGTCGGAGCGCGCTCCAGGCGCGGGCTTCGCAATAACGCATTCCGCCGAAATCGATCGGGTTGTAGGTGTCGCAGAAGCTGAAGTCGGCATCGCTGCCGCTGTAGTATCCTGCCTTGCGGGCGAAGGAGATCACATCCTTGGCATAGAGGCAGTTCTCCGGATCGTTCAGTGGGAAATGGTGGATGCGGCTCTGGTTGGCGTGCGAGCAGACATAGCCGTCCGGAATGCGGATGGCTACCCAGACGGCGCCCTTTTCAAGGGTGCCCTTGCCTACGATTTCCATGATCCAGCACTCGTCCTTGTCGGCAATCGAGAAGGTTTCACCCTCCGAAGGATAGCCGTACTCCTGCAGCAGCGCGTCGATGGTGCGGATGGCCTCACGTGCGGTGCGGGCACGCTGCAGCGTGATATAGATGAGCGAACCGTAGTCTACGATGCCGTTCGGATCGGCCAGTTCTTCACGGCCGCCGAAGGTGGTTTCGCCGATAATGAGCTGGTGCTCGTTCATGTTGCCCACAGTCTGGTAGGTGTGCGGAACCTGGGCGATTTTGCCGCGGTACATTCCGCTGTCCCAGTCGTAGACATCCAGCATGGTGCCCTTAGGCCAGTCTTTTGCGGGACGGAAGTAGAGTTCACCGAAAAGATTGTGGGAATCTGCCGCATAGCTGACCATACAGGAGCCGTCGGCGGAAGCGCCTTTGGTGACGATGACATTGGTGCATGCGCGGGAATCGGGCGCAGTGACAGCGAGGAGGGCGACGAGCGCCACGACGAGGGTTCGGATCGGTTTCATTGTGTAAAAAATTTCCTAAAAGTAACAAAAACCGCGGGCAATACAAAAAAACGTACCTTTGTATCCGCAAACCCGAACCGGAACGCCATGAAACGCACCCTGATCCTTTCCCTTCTGATGATGGCCGCAACCGCGGCTCCGCTCCTGGCACAGAACAACGGCCAGGAACCGCCCAAGACGATTCCCGAAATCGCCGCCGAGCGGGCCGATCAGTTGATGAACGTTCTCAAACTCGAGGATTATCAGGTGTTTCAGGTAGATTCCACCCTGTCGCACGATCTGCAGGCACAGCAGGACGAGGTCAAGCGGATGCAGAAGGCCGGCATCTCCAACGCCGATTTCTACACGGCCGCGGTGGACCGTTGGAACAACGCCACCGACTCCACCTTCGAGCGCATTTTCACGCCGGACCAGTGGAAACGCTACCTCAGGTCGATCTACGGAAAAGGCAAGCGGCAACGCGATAAACGCATTGCCGCCTGGAAAGCCAAAATGGAAGGCACCAAAGCGCCTTAGAAGAGGAATCCCGTATTGATATAGAGCGAACCGAACTTGGTTCCGTTGCGGTCCTGTGCATTGAACGGGACGCCGTACTCTACTGCAATGATAAAGTTGCGGTTCATGATGAAACGGAAACCGCCGCCCGCTGCCAGGTGGAAGTTCTCGTTGCCGAGCGATCCGCCGCCGAATGCCTGCAGCACGCGGCCGCCGTCAAAGAAGCCGCTGAGGGCCAGGCCCACGTTCTGGTTGAAGAGGTGGAAGTCGATGAAGCGGTAACGCATCTCCGTATTGAAGTAGCAGATGCTGCGGCCCTGGATGCGGTCGCGGACGATACCGCGGATGGTGCGGTAGCCGCCGAAACCGTCGCGGTCATAGCCATAGCCCAGAATGGTCTCGTAGGGCAGCATGTAGAAGGCCGGATCGCCGAAGAAACCCTGCGCGTTCAGACGGTACGCGAAGACCAGCCGGTCGCCCACGATGGGCAGGTAGTTGCGGAAAGCCGCATAGTATTTGACGTACGGGGTGCTCGTTCCGAGCCAGCCGGGGGCATATTCCAGGTTGGCTTCCGCCCAGATGCCGCGTGAAGGCGCCGCCTCGAAATCGCGGCTGTCATACATCAGGCCCGCGCGAAGGGAGCTGGAGATACCGCCGTCGGCCTGGTCGGTCGGGATGGTACCGTCGGACAGATAGAGGTCGAAGAGGGTGGGAACGGTGTTTCCGTCCGGCTTGAAACTGGTGATGTTGAAATACTTGAAGTGGTAGCCCGCCTTCCAGTAGAAGTGCGGCAGGATTTCGCCGGTGAAGTCGACCTTGAAGTACGGAACGGAGCGGCCGATCCGGTAATAGGCGGAAGCAATCGAAGGGTCGTAATTGCTCTCGTAACCGTTGAATCCGTAGAAGTCCAGGGCTTTCTCGTGCTGGAACATGCCGGCCACGCAGAAGCGGACGCCCGGAATCAGGGTGCGGTTGTCATAGTTGACGGTGAAGAGCATCGAACCCTTGGTGAAGAACGACGCCTCCAGGTACCACTGCGACTTGGGAACCGGATACCAGCTGCCGTCGCCGAAGTTGTAGATGTTCAGCAGCGCACCGTACTGGAGACCTTTGTCCTGGTCGTAAGCCACGATGGGGAGCGGACCGAACGAAAGGCCCTTCTTGACAATATCGCCGGCGGCGCTGCCCGGGATGGCCGAAAGCAACAGAGCAGCCGCCAGCAGGAGGGTAAACAGTTTTTTCATTGAGTTATAGGTTTTCTATTTTGGTTTTCAGGTTATCGTACTGCTTGCGGACGGCGGCGTTCCGGCTCGAGGCGGTCCGCCAGTGCGAAGCGGTCATGCGCCAGAGTTCGAAGAAGTCGTAGGTGAACATCGGGGCGGGCAGCAGCACCAGTACGGCGGCCAGGGCCCAGTACCACGGCAGGAAACAGAAGAGCAGTACGGTTTCGATAATATAGAGCAGCGTCCAGAGTATCAGTGAGGTACCCATGCGGGCGGTATTGCGGAAAGCAAGGTCTTTGATGCGGCCCGCGAGGGTTTCAGCCACCCACCAGACAGGGAGCGAAGCGAGCGCCATGACGGCGAAGACGGGCAGGGTCAGCAGGCAGAGCAGCGTGTTCCACAGGGCCGCGAGCGCCGGACGCTTCTTGCAGAGCGAATTGAGACTGATGCGGGCCTTGCGGCGGCTGTCGCGGAAATCCAGTGCTTCCCGGTAGAGGGCGGCCGCAGCCTCGGGCTGCTCGGCACCGAACTTTTCAATGCGCGCGATCGCGCTGCGGTTGGCCTCCAGGCGCCGCTTCATCCGCAGGGCGGGAATCTTTCCGCTGGAGACTTTGGCCAGTTCCCAGATGGCGTCGTAGTTGGCCTCGTCGCGCACGCAGGTGATGGTCTCCGCAAGTTTTTCGGTGAGCTGTGCGCGGATTTCCTGCATCAGATCGTGGTCGTTCATCTCCGGATGCGACGCAATCAGGGCCGTAGCGTCGATCGGTTCGCCGATCTGGGCCAGCAGGGTCCCGCGGAAGCGGAAATAGTCGCCATATTCCAGGCCGACCGGCACGATATAGATGGGGCGGTCACCGCCGGTGGCGCGGTAGGTTCCCAGCGCGATGCGGGCCACCCCCTTTCCGATGGGAAGCAGGGCATGCATCGGGCGGTGCGTGCCTTCCGGCATGATGCAGAAGTGGCAGCCGTTGGCCAGCACTTCTATGGACTTTTCGATGGTCTCCTCCGCCTTGTGCATGTTCTTCAAGCCGTCGCGCCGGCGGTTGATGGGCATGATCTTGAAGAAGTGCAGGATGCGGGCCACCTTCGGGTTCTTGAAGACGTCCGCCCGCGCCACGAATACTTTCCGCCGGCGGCTCATCGCCAGCACGGCGAGCGGGTCCATCAGGGCGTCGCAGTGGTTCGGGGCGTAGATGACGGCTCCGTCGGTGGGAATCCTGTCCATCCCCAGAAAACGAACCCGGCGGTAGGAGCCCCGGATAAAGGCGTCCGTCCACCAGCGCAGGGAGGAATAGCCGAGTGACTTGTCGTAAATTTTCTTGCTCATTCCCGGTAATTTGAGCGGCAAGTTACAAAATAAAACCTGAATTTCTTAAATTTGCGCTATGGCTTACACGCTGATGTTCTATAATCTGGAGAATCTCTACGACACTGCGGATGATCCGGAAACCAACGACGACGAATTTACCCCGTCCGGCGAAAAACGCTGGACCATAGATCGTTACCATACAAAGCTCGACAACCTGAGCGAAGTGGTGGGTGCTGTGGCCAGCGCCCAGGGAGGGTTCCCGGTGGTGATCGGCGTCTCCGAGGTGGAGAACATGCGCGTGATGCGGGACCTCGCCGCCCGCAAGCGGATGCAGGGAGCCCACTACAAATGCCTGCACTACGAATCCAACGACGCCCGCGGCGTAGACGTTGGCGCCTTCTACCGTCCCGACAAGTTCACCCTGATGGGCAGCGAACCGGTGAAACTGGTGCTGCGCTCCGGCCGCGAGTACATTGGCCGCGACATTCTGGCCATGTGGGGTTTGCTGGACGGCGAGATGTTCGCCTTCTACATCTGTCATTTCCTCTCCCGCCGGGCCGGCATCGAGTCTTCCGCCGGATTCCGCCGCGCCGGAGCCGAAACCGCACGCGACCACGCCGCCGCACTGGCCCGCCAATATCCGGGACTCAAGGTGGTGATTATGGGCGACATGAACGACAACCCCGACGACGTCTCCCTGGCGGAGCTGCTCCCGGCCCGACGCAATCTCCTGGCCGTCAAACCCGGAGAATACTTCAACCCGTTCTGGCAGTTACACGACGAAGGGGTGGGAAGCAGTCTTCACGGCAGCCGCTGGACCATGTACGACAATATCATCGTGAGCCACTCGCTGCTCGACCAGACGGTCGCCAATGTCCGGACCCTCTTCGGGGGACGTAACGTCCGCGGCCTGCACCTGGCCAAGACCGACGCCCGCCACTACGGCGAAGTCTTCCGCCGCAACTTCATGATGCAGAAAGGAAAGCCCAAGCGCTGCTACGACGGCAACCATTTCCAGAGCGGCTACAGCGACCATCTCCCGGTCCTGGTCAAGCTGCGGTAGATCCAATTATCGGTAGAGGAGCAAGCCATGCGGGGACGAAACAATCAGACGTTCAAACAGGAACTTGGGTATGCGCTGCGGGCGCTGGGGGATTTGCTGGTGCCCCGGCGGTGCCTGGTGTGCGGCGAGGTCCTGGAGACACGGCGGGGCGCCCCTGCAGAAGATACGTGTTTGCTCCATTATCTCTGTCCTTCGTGTGCGGAAGACCTGCCGGAGACCTTCTTCTGGGGCTGGCGGGAGAATCCGGCGGAACAGCAGCTCTGGCACCGCGTGGGAATCGTACAGGCCGCCTCTCTCTATTTCTACCGGCAGGGAAGCGACTATACCCGGCTGCTCCAGGCGGTGAAATATGAAGCCAACCTCCCGCTGGGGCGAGCCCTGGGCCGGGAATTGGGCCGGCGGATGCGGGAGTCCGGCCGGTTTTCGCAGCCTGTGACAGACCCGGTGACGGGCGAGGTGATTCCTCCCTTTCAGGCCATTGTCCCGGTCCCGCTCCACCCCCTGCGCCGCTGGCGGCGAGGCTACAACCAGGCGGAGATTATCTCTCGCGGTTTGGCAGAGGGCCTCGCCGACAAGCGAAGGAGTGTTTGCAGCGGGCAAACTCGCCGAAGGCTCTTTTCGTTTGCCCGAAGCAAACAGTCCGAAGCTGTCGTGACGGATCTTCTGCGGCGGGCGCGCTATACCCGCACCCAGACCAAACTTTCGGCAGAAGAGAAGCAGCGTAACGTGGCGGACGCCTTCGTGCTGCAACCGAAAACCGTGGAACGGCTCATCGCCCGGGGCGTCCGGCACCTGCTGCTGGTCGATGACGTGATGACCACCGGCGCCACCCTTTCAGAGGCCGTAAAGCCCCTGCTGGCGCATTTCTACGTCAGCGTCGCAACCATTGCGTTCGTAGAATAGGACTAGGCGAAAAGCGCGAGATTGTCGAAGGATGCCTTGCGTTCGCCGCGCTCGATGGCGTGGATAACCTCCACCACGCGGTCGTTCACCGGCGTGGGGCAACCCACCTTGCGTCCGTAAGCGCAGACTACGCCGTTGATGGCTTCCACCTCGGTGAGTTTACCCTTCTCGATATCCTGCAGCATGCTGGCTTTCAGCTTGGCGTGCTTGCGGATGGCGATGGGGATGATGAAGAACGAAAGGGCCTTCTTGAAACCGTTGTGGTAGTCCAGCAGTTTGACGATATCCTTGCCCTGGACCGGTTCGATTCGGATCTTTCCGGCGGCGCAGACATCGATGCACTCCTTGATGAGCGCCTGGACATAGCGGCGCGAAGCGCGGTTGCCGGCCGCTTCGCCGAAGGTGCAACCCAACACGGTGCTCATGCCGGAGAAAGCGGCGTTGATCAGCAGTTTGCTCCAGCGGGTGCCCACGAAGTTCTCCTCAACCGTAACCGGTCCCATCAGCTCCAGCATGGCCTTGACTTCCGGCAGACGGGGGTTCGGCCTGGCGGAAAGGCTGCCCAGCGAGAAAGTCAGGCTGTCGGGCGAACTGGTCAGTTCGCTCACGCCCGGTCCCTGCAGCGTGGCGCCCCAGGCAACGGTGCATCCCAGGATGCGCTCCTCGCCCAGAATCTCTCCGAGCTGAAGCTCCGGAATTCCGTTCTGAAGGGTGACCAGCACGCCGTCCTTGGCCAGGTGCGGCTTCAGGGATTCAGCAATCTCCGCATTGCGCTGCTGTTTGGTCAGCAGGAAAATGCAATCGTATTCTCCGGTCATCTCTTCCGGCAGCATCGCCTTCACCGGCTGGACGAAATCCAGCGTGCCGGTGACGTGTGCGCCGTTTTCGCGGAGGGCACGGACATGGGCTTCGTTATGGTTGATCAGGTCGATATCGACTCCGTTGCGGGCGATGAAAGCGCCCAGAATGGTCCCGAGGGACCCGGCTCCGTATATGGCAGTACGCATATCTATTTGGTAACGATGTTCAATTCAGCGAGGACTTTGTCGGCGTGCATGTACTTCTCGAGCGTCCAGAGGACAAAGCGGATGTCCACGCTGATGCACTTGTTCATTTGTGGGTCGAAATAGGTGTCGCCCGCCAGGCCCTCCTTGTTGCCGTCGAAGGCCAGACCCACCAAGCGGCCGCGGCCGTCAAAGACCGGGCTGCCGGAGTTGCCGCCGGTGATGTCGCAGTTGCTCAGGAAGTTGACGTAGAGCTTGCCCTTCTCGCCCCAGCGGCCCCAGTCGCCCTTGCGGTAGAGATCCAGAATCTCCGGTTTGAGCGAGAAGATATACTCGTCGGGGTTGTATTTTTCAAGGATACCCTCCACCGTGGTGCGCGAAGCCACGGTCACTGCGTCACGCGGCGAGATGGGACCCACCTTGCCATAGGTCAGGCGCATCGTGGAGTTGGCGTCGGCATACTGTACCTCGCCCTTGTCGAGCCGCATCTTATAGAGCAACCGTTTGTAGCGGGTCTCGGCCTGCGAGAGTGACTGGCCGGCCTCGATTTCGCCGCGAACCTTGTTGAAAGCAAGCATACCCACGGAAGCGAACAACTGCTGAAGCGGATCCTGGGCGTAAAACTCAGGAGTGTGAGCCTCTGCCAGGGTTGCGCGCAGCTTGGCTTCGTCGCTATAGATGGAGTTGTCCCAGAGATAGTTGCAGATGGCTGCGGCGTTCCCTTCGAACTGATCGTAGACACCCTGTAGATACTCGCCCCAGAACTGACGGTCCACATGGCGGAAGTATTCGCTCAGCGAGAAGTCGAAGATCTCGCGTTCCACGCGCAGGTCAATCTGGCTGTAGTTGCGTTCCACCTGCTGCATCACGGCGGTGCTGTCGGCGATAATGACCTCCGGTGCCCCGGCCTTGGCGGCGGTCCGCGTCACCGAACTGCTCACCCGGCCCAGCCGGTAGCCGTTCACGAGGGTCTCGCGGTAGTAGTTGACCTGCTGGTTGATCCATTCCAGGTCTTTGTATTTCTTCTCAAGGTCGGGGATCAGCGTGCCGTACTCCGCCTTGCGCTCCGGATCGGCGTCGATCCACGCCTGAAGAGGTTCCTCCTGCAGGCTGCGCTTGATGGAGGGCACGTCGAACCGGTTGTAGCAGTAGATTTCGCCCTCGCGGATCTCCTGCACGTTGCTCAGCATGAAGTAGCGGTCGGCGTAGAGGAGGCGCACCTTCGGATCAAGGTTGGACCACTTGTCGATGATCTTCATCTGCTCCTTGCGGTAGAAAGCCTGCACGGGATTCACCTGCGAAGCGGTATTGCGCACAGCGAACGAGGAGGCGTAGCGGTCGGTGCGGCCCGGATAGCCCATCACCATCACGAAGTCGCCGTCATGCAGGCCGCCGGCGTTGATGGTCAGCACTCTCTTGGGATGGAACGGCACGTTGTCCGGTGAATATTCGGCCGGCGAGCCGTCGGGCGCGGTATAGATACGGTAGATGGTGAAGTCGCACTTCTGCTGCGGCCATTCCCAGTTGTCCACCTCGGCTCCGAAGGTAGCCATGCAGACCGGCGGCGCAGCCACCAGGCGCACATCCTTGTAGACCTCGTAGAGGGCAATCATATAGCGCTGGCCGGACCAGTAGGAGGAGCAGATCACCTCACCCTGGCCTTCGTAGATCTTCTGGTACTTGGATTCGATGACGGAATAGACGCGGCGCATGGCCATCGGGCGCTTCTCCACCTGGAACGAATCGCGCAGGGCCTGCACTTCGTCGGTGATGTCGACGACCTTTTTCAGGAAAAAGATGCCTTCGCTCCGGACGGGCATTTCATCTTTGCGTTCGAGCGCGCAGAAACCGTCTTCCAGGTAATTGTGCTCCGGAGTGCTCAGCGCGTGGATATCGCCGTAGGCGCAGTGATGGTTGGTGATCATCAGTCCGTCGTTGGAAATCATGCTTCCGCTGCAGCCAAATGCCAGCGAGACCACGGCGTCGCTCAGCGAGACGTTGTTCTCGTCGTAGAGCACGTTGGATTTGAGTTTCAGGCCGGCCGATGCCATCTGCCTGTGCAGTTTGCCTTCGATCATATTGACCAGCCACATGCCTTCGTCGGCGAATGCGGGCGCAGCTGCCGCTGCCATCAGCAGGGCGGCGCAGAGAAGTTTGCGAAGTTTCATCAGTTGGATTGGGTAAGCGTGAATACTGTTTTGACGGCGGGGTTGTCCTTGAGGGATACGGTCACCGTATGGACGACGGGCGCCCCGGTGGTGTTGGCCGGAACGTCCAGCGACAAAGTCTGGGTATAGGAACCTTCTGCCGGGGAAACCGATATACCGGTGGCGGAGACGGTAGTGATCCAGGCCGCATTGGATTCGAGCAGGACCCTCAGGCCTCCTTCACCCGCACCGATCGTGCCGGTTGCCGTCGGGAAGTTGACGAACGATTGGGCATCCTGCGTAAGGATGCACTTGACCGTGGCGTTCTTTTCCGTTCCCTTGGCCGTGAAAGTGACGCGGACGGAGCGGATGACGCCGGTGTTATTGGCCGGGACCGTGATGCGTACTGCCGCGTCGCCATCGCCCTGAGGCGGATCGATGGTCACCGTTTCCAGATCGGCTGTAGCGGTCCAGGTGCAGTTGCAGGTAACCTGGACGACGGCGGTTTCCCCGTCCGGACTGACGATCGGAGTCCGCTCGCTCAGCGAAATCTCCGGAGTGACGGTTTTCGTGCAGCCGGCGAAGGCCAGTGCGATGCAAAAGAGAAGGTATGCGCGGTGTTTCATGGTATCGGTTCTGTCTGTGTCAGGCGCCATTGGCCATTGGTCGGTTGGCTTTCGGGCGGCGCCTTCCCTGATTGAATCGTAAAGTTATGCTTTTTTTCCTAACTTTGGGCCGAAATGAAAATGACCGCCAAGAAAATCCGTACGCTGTTCTTCGCGATTTGTGCCTCCGGCCTGCTTCTGACACAGTTCTGGGGCTGCGAGCAATATGTCCTCCCGGAGATTTCGCTCAATCCGGATACGCTCCGGTTCACGGCCGCCGGCGGGGTTCTTCCCGTGCAGGTTCAGGCCAACGTCAAATGGCAGCTCTCCGTGAGCGACGAAGGCACCGGCTGGCTCACCGCCGGCGCTGAGAGCGGCAACGGAAACCTGACGGTCGGCATCGAAGCCGGCGCCAACGCCGACGACGAACGCACCTGCACCGTCATCGTCCGCAGCGAGACCATCCGCAAGCAACTTACCGTCATCCAGGCCTCGGGGCTCTAGCCGGCCCGGGTCTTACGCTTCGTTCGGGTTGTGCTTGTATTTGAAGACGAGAGCGAAGAGGAGAGCGAGAACCAGGGCGAAGCCTGCGAAGACGTACCATGCACCTGTCCAGCCTGCCATCAGTTCAGCACCCTCCTTGCCGGCGGTAAAACCGTTCACCACCCACTGTGCGCAGAAGGAACCCACCGTAGCGCCGAGACCGTTGGTCATCATCATGAAGACGCCCTGGGCGCTGGAACGGATCTTTTCGTCCGTGTTCTTGTCGACGAAGAGCGAACCGCTGATGTTGAAGAAGTCGAAGGCGACACCGTAAACAATCATCGAGAGGACGAAGAGCACCAGTCCCCAGCCGGAAGGGCTTCCGGCCCCCAGGAAACCGAAGCGCAGGAACCACGCCAGGAAAGAGATGAGCATCACTTTCTTGATGCCGAACTTCTTCAGGAAGAAGGGGATCAGCAGGATGCAGAGGGTCTCGGAGACCTGCGAGATGGACGACAGGAAGACGTTGTTCTTGACGGCAAAAGCGTCGGCGAACTCGGGCAGGCGGCCGAACGCATCCAGGTACGGCGTTGCAAAGCCGTTGGTCACCTGGAGACACATGCCCAGCAGGAACGAGAAGATGAAGAAGATACACATCTTGGCGTCCTTGAAGAGGGCGAAGGCGCGAAGGCCGAAAGCGTCGACCAGCGAAGCGCCCTTGGCGGTCTTGTTCACCGGGCAGTTGGGGAGCGTGAAGGCATAGACGGCCAGGATCAGGCCCCAGCCGGCGGAGACGAACAACTGGTTATAGTCGTTCTTGAATCCCGTGAAGTTCACGATCCACATGGAGAGGATGAATCCGATGGTACCGAAGACGCGGATGGGCGGATAGTCCTTGACCGTATCCATTCCGGCCTTGGTCAATGCGTTATAGGATACGGAGTTGCCCAGGGCGATGGTCGGCATGAAGAAGGCCACGCTCAGCGCGTACCACGGGAAAATCTGCCCGAAGGTCACATCGTTGCCGTAGCGCATGCCCATCCAGCCGGCGATTCCCAGGAAGATGGCTGCCAGGAAGTGGCAGATACCCAGGAGTTTCTGCGCCGGAATCCAGCGGTCGGCCACGATACCCATCAGGGCCGGCATAAAGAGTGAAACGATACCCTGAATGGCGAAGAACTGTCCGATCTGGGCGCCCATGCCTATGCGGCTCAGGTAGATACCCAGCGAGCAGAGATACGATCCCCACACCGCGAAGATGAGGTAGTTCATCACGATGAGGCGAATCTTGAGATTGGTTTTCGGATTCATAACGTATGATTACTGTTGAATGATTGTCTATTTCGGCGCCATCCTGTAGAGGGCGTAGGCGATAAAGGCGTAGAGAATGTTCGGCAGCCAGATGGCCAGTCCGGTCGGCAGCGTGCCCGTGTGGACGAACATCTGCGCAAAGCGCTGGAACAGGATATAGGAGAAGCTCAGTGCCAGTCCCACACCGATATTCAGTCCGATTCCGCCCCGCCGTTTCCGGGAGGAAAGGGCCACCGCCATCAGCGTCAGGATAAAGGCGGAGAAAGGAGTGGCGATACGGGTGTGCTTCTCGATGAGGGCATACTTGACCATGTCGTCGCCGCGCATCTTCTGGATGGCGATCAGATTCTCCAGTTCCGGCTCGGAAAGCGACTCCACGATGTTCTTGCGGCGGTAGAAATCCTCCACCGTCAGACTGATGACCGTATCCTTTGCGCGGCCGGCGCGGACCACCTCCGAAGCGCCGTAGAAATCCCGTTCGTAGTAGTTCCGGAGCTTCCAGCAGCAGGCCACGGAATCCCAGGCGGCCGATTCTGCGGAGAGTTTGGATTTCAGTTCGTTGTCTTCAATGGTCTCCAGCGTGAACCGGTAGGCGGTATTCGACCAGCTGCTGAACTGTTCCACATAGACGAACTGTCCGGGCGCAATCTGGTAGTGCACATTCCGGCTGTTCAGGTTGGTCTTCTGGGTCTTGATGTATTTGTTCTCGAAATCCAGCCGGTGCTGGTTGGCCGGCGGGATGATATAGAATCCCAACACCAGGTAGAGGGCGGCCAGCAGGGTGGCCGAGGCCATGTAGGGCAGCAGCAGCCGGCGGAAACTCACACCGCTGCTGAGCATGGCGATAATCTCGCTGTGCGAGGCGAGCTGCGAGGTGAAGAAAATGGCGGCAATAAAGACCAGCAGCGGCCCGAAGCTGTTGAGAATCCAGGGGATAAAGCCGCCGTAATAGTCGAAGACGATCTCCGTCAGCGGCACCTCGTTGTCTACGAACTTGTCAATCTTCTCGCTGACGTCGAAGATGATCACCACGAGCACGACAATCAGGATCGTGAAGAAGTACGTGCCGATGTACTTCTTGATGATATACCAGTCGAGTTTATTGAAAAGGACATTCTTTTTCATGGCTGCAACCGGTTTTCAAGTTTGGGGACGACGGCGTTCTTCCAGGCGAGGAAGTCTCCGGCGATGATATGGGCGCGCGCCTGGCGCACCAGCTCCAGGTAGAAGGCCAGGTTGTGCTCGCTGGCAATCTGGGCGGCGAGCATCTCCCCTGCAACGGTGAGGTGGTGGACATAGGCCCGCGTGTAGGTCGAATCCACAAAAGAGGTACCCTGCGGATCGAGCGGCGAGAAATCGTCCGCCCAGCCGGCGTTGCGCAGGTTGATCTTGCCCTGCCATGTGAAGATCATGCCGTTGCGCCCGTTGCGCGTGGGCATCACGCAGTCGAACATGTCCACACCGCGTGCGATGGCCTCCAGCAGGTTGGCGGGCGTACCGACTCCCATCAGGTAGCGGGGTTTGCCGGCGGGCAGCAGCGGATGGAGCAGTTCGATCATCTCGTACATTTTCTCGGTGGGCTCTCCCACGGCCAGGCCGCCGATCGCATAGCCGGCGCGGTCCATCTTCACGGCATGTTCCGCTGCCGCGGTGCGCAAATCCGGATAGACGCAACCCTGCACGATCGGGAAGAAAACCTGCTCGTAGCCGTAGAGCGGTTCGGTCTCGTCGAACCGGCGGGCGAAGCGCTCCAGCCAGAGCTGGGTAAGTTTCAGCGACTTGGCAGCGTAGGCGTGGTCGGCATCACCGGGACAGCACTCGTCGAGCGCCATCATGATGTCGGCGCCGATGGTGCGCTGGGTATCCACGTTGTTCTCCGGGGTGAAGGTGTGGCGCGAGCCGTCGATATGACTCTGGAAGGTGCAGCCTTCCGCGGTGATCTTGCGGATCTGGGTGAGCGAAAAGACCTGGAATCCGCCGCTGTCCGTGAGGATGGGTCGGTCCCAGGAGGTGAAGGCGTGCAGGCCGCCGGCGCGGCGCAGGATATCCAGGCCGGGGCGGAGGTAGAGATGATAGGTATTGCCGAGGATGATCTGTGCGCGGATATCGTCGCGCAGGTCGCGGTGATAGACCCCCTTCACGCTGCCGACCGTACCGACCGGCATGAAGATGGGGGTCTCGATCACTCCGTGACCGGTGGTCAGGAGCGCGGCCCGTGCGGACGAAGCGCTATCGCGCGATACAACCTCGAACTTCATCGCTATCCGTTATTCCGTAACGCCCATCAGGCGGCGGATCTCTTTCTTGACCTCGCGCCAGCGGGGAATGTCAATTTTGGTGCCGATCACCTCGACCACGCGGGCTGCGAGGGCGCTGCCCACCTGCCCGCAGATTTCGAGCGGCTGGTCGTTGGCCAGGGCGTAGAGGAAACCGGCGGCATAGGTATCGCCGGCACCGGTGGCGTCGACCGCCTCACCCGGCCAGGGATCGATAAAATAGTATTCGTTGCCGCTGCGGACCATCGAGCCTTTCTTTCCGACCTTTACGACGGCGACCTTGGACATGCGGGCCATCTCCTTGAGGGCCTCTTCGGGCTCCAGACCGGTGAAGGCCTTGGCCTCGGTCTCGTTGGCAAAGACGATATCCACATAGTTGCGGACAATATCGTGGAGGAAGGCGTTGTTCGATTCCACCACGTTGTAGGAGGCCATATCCAGCGAAATGGTCATGTGGTGGGCCTTGCCCATTTCCACGGCACGGCGGAAGAGGCGCTGGTTCTGGACCAGGTAGCCTTCCAGATGCAGGTAGTCGTGCTCGTAGCCCTCGAAGTACTCCGGCTTGAGGTCTTCCGGCTCCAGCTGGAGCGCCGCACCCAGGTAGGTGGCGAAGGTGCGGTCGGCATTGGGCGCGGTGATGAAGACCATCGCGCGGCCCGATGCGGCCGTGCCCTTGAGGATGATGCTGCGGATGCCGTTCTGTTTCTGGTCGGAGTGGAAGAGCGAACCGAGTTCGTCGTCGCCCACCTTGCCGATAAAGGTCGAGGGCATTCCGAGGATGGCGGTGGCGGAGATTGTGTTGGCCGCACTGCCGCCGGCCACATACTGCACGCCGATCTTCTTGAGGTCCGTCCAGATTTTGTTGCCGGTGGTCGCATCCACGTGCTGCATGCTTCCCGGAGGAAGATTGTACTTCTTGAGGAGCGAATCGTCCGGAAGGACGGCCAGAATGTCGGTCAGTGCGTTGCCGATGCCGAGAATCGATTTCATAGCTATTGGGTAGGTTGTGTTTTCTTGTTTTTACGATGGCAGATACGCCAGCTGACAAGCGCCACCAGGCCGCAGACGAGCATCTGCACCACCTGCGATTCGTGGGAGATGGTGGCGAAGGCCAGCGCGGTGGATTCCGCGAAGCCGTAGATGGGAACCAGCGTCATCGATACGATAAAATGGTAGGCTCCGAACCCGCCCTGAACCGGTACCACCCAGCCCAGTGCGCCGACCGCCATCAGGAAGAGGGCGTCGAGTCCCGTGAGGGATTCCGTGCCGGGGAAAGCGTAGATGGTCCAGAGGCAGCAGAGCCAGTAGGAGATCCAGATCAGGATGGTGTAGCCGAAGAAGGCCCATTTGCGCTCCATCCGGAAGCCGGCCTTGATGCCGTCCACCAGACCGCGCCAGAAGCGGATGAGGGCAGCCCCGAACCGGGTGGCGGCAATCTTCGTGCGGAAGGCCCGCAACACGAAAAAGAGTGCGACGAGCACCGCGATCAGAATCACCACCAGCCAGAACCAGCCGATCTGCATGGAATCTGCGGCCGGGAGGAACATCTTCTCAACCAGGAAATCCCGGAAGCGGCCGAAGAAGAAGAGCGGTACGATGGCCAGCACCACGCAGACCAGGTCCCACGCGCGCTCGATCACCACCGTTCCCAGCGTCCCTTCGAAGGTGGCTTTTTTGGTGCCGGCAATCATGCCGCAGCGCACCACCTCGCCGGAGCGGGGCAGTGCCAGATTGGCCAGGTAGCAGACGGCGTAGGCGTCGTAGGATTCGTGACGGGAGATCTCTTTGCTGAGCGGCCGCATCATGATGCGCCAGCGGTTTCCGCGCATCAGCGTGACCAGGGCCTGCAGTGCCATCGTGGCGAGAATCCACCAGTAGTTGCAGCTGCGCAGGCTGCTCCAGAACTCGCTCCAGTCCACCTTGCGGAAAGCGAGCCAGAGAAGCACCGCCGCCAAACCCAGCAGCAGCGCGTATTTGAGAAAACTCTTGAGGGTGATCTTCATCCGGGGCGGGCGGCTTTAGACGTTCCAGAGGTTATGCGGGTAGAGGCCGGCGTCGCAGAGGCTGCGGAGCTTGTCTACCACGAAGGGACGGTCTTCCTTGTAGGTGACGCCGAACCACTTGGCGTCGCAGTCGATTACCTTGAAGGTGGAGCGGCCGCTCTTGATGAGGTGGTCCACCACGTAGGGGATAAAGAATTCGGCTTTGAGGTTCGTCCGGGTCTCCGGGGCGTCCAGGAAGCGGCGGAACAGGTGTTCGCTGTGCTTGAAATAGTCGGGCGTGAAGCCCCAGAAATTCATGGAGACGGGGCAACCGGCCGGCAGCGGAAGCTCCTGGTCGTTCACCACGTGGATGACCCGGCCGCCCTTGCGCTCGATCTTGAAGCGTTCGGTGATGGTCTTCAGGAAGCCGTTTTCGTCGGTTTCACAGACGCCGCGGGAGACGCCGCCGAAGTCGGAGAGGGTGTTCTCCAGGCGGTAGCCCACCATCGAATAACGGTCGTGTTCGCCGGCCACGCCGGTGAGGAAATCCGCCATGGCGCGGAAGCTCTCGGGGCCGTAATAATCGTCACCGTTGATCACGGCGAAGGGTTCCCGGATGACCGGAGCGGCCATCATCACGGCATGGTTGGTACCCCAGGGTTTTTCGCGGCCTTCGGGGACGGTATAGCCCTCCGGCAGGTAATCCAGCTCCTGGTAGACGTATTCCACGGCGACCTTGCCGCCGAACTTTTCTGCGTTGTACATGGCCTTGAACGGCTCCGCGAAGGAGTGGCGGATCACGAAGACAATCTTGCCGAATCCGGCGCGGATGGCGTCGTAGATGGAATAATCAATGATGGACTCGCCGCTCGGGCCGAGGCCGTCCATCTGTTTCAGCGAGCCGTAGCGGGATCCCATTCCGGCAGCCAGTACAAGAAGCGTAGGTTTCATATCGTTATGCGATTTGTTTCGTTTCGGGCCCGTCCCCAAGGGGACGGCAATTTGCAAATTTACCCCATTTTTCCTAAAAATCACATATTTATTTTTACCTTTGTCTCGCACAGGATAATCCTTCCATCCGTTATGAAAAAGTTTCTATTATCGCTCGCAGCAATGATTGCAACCGTCAGCCTCTCCGCCAAGGCGCCGATCATCGGCGTTTCCGGCTATATTGAAGGTAGCACCAACCGTGTCAATGTTTCTTATACCACCGCAGTCCGGCTCGCCGGCGGCGTCCCCCTCATCATTCCGGAAACGGTCAGTGACGCACAGATCGAGGCGGTCGTAGAGGCCATCGACGCACTCGTGATGACGGGCGGCTCCGATTTCGATCCGCTCAAGTTCTTCAACGAGGAACCGGTCCGCGACATGGAAGAGATCGTCCCCTCGCGTGACGAATTCGATGTCAAGCTGGTTCGCGCCGCCGTCAAACGCGGAATCCCCGTTCTGGGCATCTGCCGCGGCGAACAACTGCTGGCCGTTGCCTTCGGCGGCAGCCTGTGGCAGGACATCCCTTCGCAGGTCAAATCGAGCTACATCAAGCATCGCCAGAACGGAACGCCGGGCTCTTACGGCACGCACAGCATCAAGATTGAAAAGGGAAGTTTCCTGGAGAAGGCGCTCGGCTCCAACAGAGCGGTCGTAAACTCCTTCCACCACCAGGCCGTCAAGAAGGTCCCGCAGGGATTCAAGGTCGTCGCCAAATCCCCGGACGGAATTATCGAAGGTCTTGAGCGGGTTGCTCCGCTGAAGAACTATCCCGACGGCGGCGGCATCATCATCGGCACCCAGTTCCACCCCGAAGCTCTCTGCACCGGCGGTGAAACCATCTTCACCAACATCTTCAAGATTATCGTAGACGCCGCTTCGAAATAGTCTACTGGAAGAGTTTGCGGCAGAGGGCGGGGATGTCCGGGATCGAGACGATCCGGATGTTCCCGCTCCTGGGTTTGAGGGCTTCGGCGCGGCTGAAAGAGGAGACGTAGATCTCCTCGAACCCGAGTTTGGCAGCTTCCGCAATGCGGCGCTCGACCTGCGGGACGGGGCGGATTTCCCCGCTGAGGCCCACCTCGCCGGCAAAACAGACCTTGGGCGAGATAAAGAGGTCGAAGTTCGACGAGAGGACGGAGGCCACGATGGCCAGGTCGCAGGCCGGGTCGGAGACCCGCAGGCCGCCGGCCACATTCAGGAAAACATCCTTGGCAGCCAGTTTGAAACCGGCGCGCTTCTCGAGAACAGCCAGCAGCATATTGAGCCGGCGGCCGTCATAGCCCGTGGCGGAGCGCTGCGGCGTGCCGTAGGCGGCCGTGCTGACCAGCGCCTGAATCTCGATCAGGAAGGGCCGGGTGCCGTCCATCACCGCGCTGACCGCGACGCCGGAAAGGTTGTCCTGGTGCATCGGGATCAGGATTTCCGAAGGATTGGAGACCTCGCGCAGGCCGGTGCCGGTCATCTCGAAGACGGCCAGTTCGTCCGTGCTGCCGAATCGGTTTTTGATGCTGCGCAGGATGCGGTAGGAGCCCTTGGTGTCGCCTTCGAACTGCAGGACCACGTCTACGATATGCTCGAGCACCTTGGGGCCGGCGATCGTGCCGTCTTTGGTGATATGGCCGATCAGGATGACCGGCGTGGCGCTCTCCTTGGCATAGCGGAGCAGGGCCGCAGCACATTCGCGCACCTGAGAGACGCTGCCCGAGGCGGAATCGATCGCTTCGCTGTAGATGGTCTGGATGGAGTCCACGATCAGCAGGTGCGGCTGCACTTCGCGGGCGCGGTCCAGGATATTTTCGAGCAGGGTTTCGCTCAGAACCAGGCAGTTGCTGTCGTCGCCGCCGAGCCGCTGCGCGCGCAGCTTGATTTGTTTGGCGCTCTCCTCACCGCTGACATACAGCGTTTTGAGACCCGTGCAACGGAGCGGAATCTGGAGAGACAGGGTGGACTTGCCGATTCCCGGCTCGCCGCCGATCAGCACCATCGACCCCTCCACCAGGCCACCGCCCAGCACGCGGTCCAGTTCGCCGCCGCCCAGCGAAAGGCGGTTGTCGTCCGTAAAATCAATCTCGCGGAGCGGCTGGGGACGCGCCTCCTCAACGGCCAGGATGGCCCGGTTGCGGCTGGGAACCGTGCTGCCGCCGCCTGAAGATTTGGGCGCGCGGGGTTCTTCCACCATCGTATTCCATTCGCCGCACGCGGGGCAGCGGCCCATCCACTTGGGACTCTCGTTGCCGCAAGAGGTGCAGTACCAGACGGTTTTGGGTTTCGTTGCCATGGTCTTACGCTCCGATATTTTCGTGAATCAGTTCCGTGAGACTGCGGATAATCTCCGCATTGTTGAGATTCATCCCCTCGAAGACCTCCTTGACGTCGGCCGTGCTCAGTTCGAAGGTCTCGCCGTCCATGATGTAACGGATGATGAAGTTGATGTCCTGATACTGGCAGATAAAGTTGGCGAAGCAGCCGGAAAGGTCGCCCCGCGGCTGCAGATCGATATGCGAGCGCTTGTAGGAGGCGTAAATCTCGGTCCCCTCACCCACCTTGGATTTCAGGTAAAACTGCCCGTCGCAAAGTTGGGAGTGGTATTTCAGCAGCGCGATGCCCATCCCGATCTTGCGCTCCTTGCGGCAGGAGTAGAAGCGGTCGTTGATGGCCGCAATCATATCTTCCGGCATGCCGCAGCCGTTGTCGATGATCTTGATGGAGAGCAAGTCGCGCGCGGCGCTGTCTTCCATTTCGATGGTAATTTGCGTGGCGCCGGCCCGGATGGAGTTGTGGGTGATGTCGATGATATGGAGGTCGAGACTTTTCATAGGCTACAGGATGACCGGTTCGCCCTGGCGGAGGGCGTCGCGGAAGTTTTCAAAGCTGAAGGAGGGCATCTCCAAAACACTGTGGATCTTGCCGATATCGGGAACGTAATGGGCGTCGCTGCTCTGGATATAGTTGAAGTCGCTGAACCAGGGGCACTGCTCCAGGAACTGGTAGTTGTTCCGTTTGCAGTAGTAGCTCAGCTCCAGCGCGTGGAACTTGAGCTTGTCCGGCACGAAACCCAGTTGCGAGCTGATGGAGAAGGTGGGGCGGTCCACGTGGGCCGGGATGAAGATTCCGCCCAGTTCATAGACCTTCTGCTGCAGTTCGAGCATCGGGAGGTCCAGCGCGTTGATCAGCAGGTGCGGCACTTCGTCGAGCACGTTCTCCTCTTCGTCCACCACCAACTGGTATCCGAACTTGTCCACATCGTTTTCGAAGAAGATCACGCGGGAATCCAGGAAAGCCTGGAATTCAGCGAGTTTCTCCACCGTAGGCATGAAGCCCAGGCAGTGCACCTCCTCTTTGGTGGTGACCTCCGCCCCCATCAGCACGTGCAGGCCGACCCGTTCGCCCAGGATGCGGGTGACGTTGGCATTGAGGGTGGAGTTGTGGTCCGTCAGGCCGATAATGTCCAGTCCCCGCTCCCTGGCCGTAGCCACGATGGCGGAGGGGCTCATTTCGATGTCTCCACAGGGGGAGAGCACCGAATGGATGTGCATATCGGCGTTGAACTTCACGGAAGCGCGGACGGGCCGCTATTTGATCAGTTCGTAGAGCTTGCCGCAGACGATGAACGTAGGCTCCTGACTCACGAGGATGCAGATATCCTCTTCTTTGGCATGCTCGAGCATATCATCGTCCGGCACGCCGCCGCGCACGATGATGACGGCGGGAATATCCTTGAGGGCCGCGATGGCGGTCACGTTCTTGTGGGTCTGCATGGTGATCCAGATCTGTCCGCTGCGGGCATTGCCCATCACGTCGCTGAGCAGGTCGGAAGAGTATGCGCCTTTGATTTCGGCGTCGAGATTGGCCTCATTGAGGCACTTCAAATCGAGTTTCTCGATGATTTCTTTGACAGTCATATCGGTAAAAAAGTTTATTTCTGTTCCGGATTCTGTCCGGCCTTCCGGACCCGGTCGCCCCAGATATGGCGGATGGCGGCTTCGGAGGCCTCGGAGTTGCGGTTGATGAAGATACAGTTGTTTTCGTCGGCCTCACCGCGGACGATATCTTCCGCCAGCGCGGCGCAAGAAGGCGCACCGCAGGCGGAGCAGTTGATGCCGGGCAGCGATTTTTCAATCTTCTTCATCTGCTCGGCCATCTTGAAGGCGGTTCCGAAATCCTCGTCGAGCTTGTAGAGCGAGCGCGGCTTGATCTCGGGAATCACCATCTCTTCTGCAATCTGTTCGGAGAATTCGGTATGGTCGTAGGTCAGCTCCTGCTGGTCGTGGTGCAGGCGGGCCAGCAACTTGGCGCGGGTCTCGATCCGCTTGCGGGCCACGAAGCAGTTCTGGGTGGTGAGCACGCCGCCCACGCAGCCCTCTTCGCAGATACGGAGCTCCACCAGGCCGGGCGCGTCCACCTTGTCGTCTTCCAGACGGTCCAGGAACTGAATCACGTTTTTGAGGCCGTCCACCGCATACGGAGAGCCCGGGAAGCAGGCAGCCTCGCCGCGGCTGAGCGGCCACATGACGTCCGCCGGCGTAAGGGTGTGGTTGATGGGCTCGGCATCTTTGTCGGAATTGCTGAGCATCAGTTTCACCTTGTTGTAGAGGAAGTCCATGTTGATGACGCCCGCAATGTGGGTGTCCTGGTTGCTGACCGGATACTTGATGGAGGCAATCTTGGCGGCGCACGGCGTCACGTAGAAGATGCCGATGGCCTCGCGACGGATGCCCTGATCCAGCAGTTTTCTGAGGATGGCGCGAGCCGCCACGTCGAGCGGGGATTTCAGGTGGATGATGTTGTCAACCAGCGAAGGATAGCGCACCTGCACCAGCCGGATGACGGCCGGGCAATACGGGGAGATGAAGGTTCGGATCTCCGGATGGCTGGCCATATACTCCTTGTAGAGTTCCACGAGGAATTCCACGCTGTGCTCCACTTCATAGATATGGGTGAAACCCAGCTTCTTCAGGCAGGAGTATATCTCCTTGGTCTTGTATTTGTCCTCAAACTGACCGATAAACACGGCCGGAACCAGCGCCACGCGGCAGCCGTAGTTCTCTATGAGGTTGAAGTCGTCCTGCTTGATATAGATGGCCTTGCGCGGGCAGCTCTTGAGGCACTCGCCGCAGTCCACGCATTTGTTGTCGGAGATCACGGCCTTGCCGTCGCGGATGCGGATGGCCGCCGTCGGGCAGATGCGCATGCAGGCGGTACAGCCGGAACAGAGGTAGTCGTTGACCTTCAGCGAGTGGCGGAAATAGGTGTCGGTAGGAGCCATACGGTTCTGTTTAAGCCAGTTTGACAGTCATGGTCAGCGTGGTGCCGACTCCGATTTCGGTTTCGATCTTCAAATCGTCCGTATTCTTTTTGATGTTCGGGAGGCCCATGCCGGCGCCATAGCCCATTTCGCGGACCTTGGGTGAAGCGGTGGACCATCCTTCCTGCATGGCGAGGTCGATATTGGGGATGCCGGGGCCCTGGTCGGCCACCACCATCACAATCTTCTCGCCGTCGATATCTACGTCGATGGTGCCGCCGTATGCGTGCGCCACCGCGTTGATTTCGGCCTCAAAGAGGGCGACTACGGTGCGTTTGATGTTGACCGGATCCACGCCCATCTGCTTGAGCGTACGCTTGACGCTGCTCGAAGCCTGGCCGGCGTCGGTAAAGTTTCCCTGTTCGATGGTAAAGGTATAGTGCATGGCGTCAATAGAGGGGTTGCAACCCGGCGTCGTAGAGGATGCCGCTGAGTTTAAAGAGACTGTATTTGGATTTGATGAGGGTGATGTCGGACTCTTCCGCGAGTTCGATCATATCTTCATCCGGCTGTTTGTCGCGACCGATCAGCACCACGCGCAGGTCCGCCATCTCGGCGGTACGGAGCGTCTGGTTATTGCAAAGGCCCGTAATCAGCAGGGTGTCGTCCATCGAAAAGCGGAGCACGTCGCTCATCAGGTCCGACGCAAAGGCCTTGGTAATCTCGTACTCAGGGTCGATGGCCGCTCCGACCATCTCGCCGGCGACCAGGGTAACAATTTCTTTGACTTTCATAGTCTGCACATTTTGTGTATCATGCAAATATAATAAAAAAGGCGCAGCCTGCAACGGTTGCGACTTAATCTTGGCCCTATCGGAAATACGGCCCAAAACGAGCTTCTCTTTCGGCCTTCAGAGGAATTATTCGTATCTTTGTAATTGTTCGGTAACGGAAATTAGATGATCAGCTTCGAAGAATACATCCGTCAGGGAGAGCCGGGACGCAGCGTCAAGGCGGCGGCCTGGCAGACTGCTATCGGCCTGCAGGACGTGGATGGGCTCAAACCTTCGGAGTATCTCGTGGAAACCGCCAAACGCCACATCGAGGGAGATGTCACCATACAAGAAGTCAAAGGACTCATCGACACCTATTATAAGTCCCGATCGGGAAGGCTGTCTGTTGAAGAGGAGCGAACAGAAGAAGCTGACAAGGTCTCAGCCAGAATCACCGAAATCCTACAGGAAGAAACTTTCTCCTTGACCCCTGCCGAACTTCAGCGGATTCACCGCCGCCTGTTCGAGGGCATCTTCAAGTTTGCCGGTAAGTTCCGGGATTACAACATCTCCAAAAAAGAATGGGTACTGAATGATGCCTCGGTACTTTATAACCCCTATGAGAATCTGAAAGAAACGCTGGACTACGACTTCGCCGAGGAAAAGCTGTTTGACTACAGCGCTGCCACACCCGACGAAGCCATCAAGCGTATCGGAATCTTTATCGCCGGAATTTGGCAGATTCATCCTTTCGGAGAGGGTAATACCCGCACAACGGCCGTCTTCCTTATCCAATATCTCCGGAGTTTTGGCTACACCATTTCCAACGAACTGTTTGCAAGTCATTCCTGGTACTTCCGGAATGCTCTTGTTCGTGCCAACTACTTCAATCGTGAGAAGGGAATTGTCCCTACTGGAAAATATCTGGAGGCATTCCTCCGCAACCTCATCCTTGGCGAGCACAATGAGCTGAGGAACCGATACCTCCATATTGATTATTCCACTCAAAGTGAAACTCCAGATAATTCAAAGAGCAATAATTGCACTTTGAATTGCACTTTGGAAGAACTTGCCGTATTACGACACATCAAATCCAATCCCAAGGCCACCCAAGAAGAACTGGCGAAACAAATCCACCGCTCTTCCAGGACTGTCAAAACCTACACTATTCGCCTGAAAGAAAAAGGTTACCTCGCTCGCCGCAACGGCAAGCGCGACGGTTGGTGGGAGGTCCTGTTACCCCTCCCTGAAGAATAACCCGGCAACAACCCGGGCACAGTAAAAAGAAAAAGGCCGCCCGAAGTTCGGACGGCCCTCTTCAACGGGTAAGCGGGGAGCTTATTCAGCGTACTCGGCGAGGATGCCTTTGATCTGCTCGGGAACGAGACGGCCGTAGGTCTTGCCGTTGATGGTCATGACCGGAGCAAGACCGCAGGCGCCAGGCCTTACATTATTATATAACACGTTATTAATTCCTTGTTCTCTTCATCAAGAATTAATAGCCGACTATCATCCCAATTGGGCGTCAACAGCAAGTACCATCCCCTCTTGAAAGTCTGGTTTGCCATGTTATTAGCATAGTTTACTACCATGAGATTCTCTTCGATTGGCAATTGTGATGCTCCCAAGGAAATCATTCTGTTTTTCAATAGGTCAAGTTCTTCCTTAGAAGTTTCTTTGAGCGACAGGCGAAGAAAACAGTTTCCGTCGCCATTGATTGTCCATCGCTCAACTTTCTCTACTAGTGTATAGTTAATATCTTTTATGTCTATTGAAAACGCCGCCTTTATCATCTTGTTTGGAGTCCTTACACAAGAACACGGCAGAAGGGCACATAAGAGAAGGATGGTTATATGTCTTACAATTCTTATCATTATTTGAATAACTGCTTATTATAATAGATGAAGAATGACGTCCCTGTTGAAAAAAAATTATATAAACGAGTGGCGATTTCAGCAGTAATAGGCCTTACGAATAAAGGCCTGGGATTAAAGTTATACTCATCTTTAAAACCTTGTACAAATATGATTCTTGACATATAATATCGTTGCACTGCCAAATGAAAACTTCAGATTCCTATAAGTTCCATAAAAGTCTACTCTTGTAATCATTTCGGTATTCTAAATACGGGCTCAAAGTATAGTTAACTATAAAAAGGCTCGCTTGTTAACAGGTATCTTGTATATTATTGTTCAGCCACTACAGACAGACCGTCTATTAATAACGATAAGGATAGCCCCACTTTAATCGTGCTAACTGAATATTATGCTCTACTATCGGCCGATCATCTTCCCTAAAAAAAATGTCCATTGACAGTTTATGATTAACCCAGCAGTCCTCAGGAATAAAAACGCCCCGTAAAGTATATTCCTCTATTGCCCTTTTAGAAAGTTCGTCAAATCTATCCCAACATTCGCTGGCATAATCCAAAGAAGAAATATAGATTAGCGTTTCCTCCTCGGAAAGTGAGGGCAGACTGTGGTGTAGTACCACAATCTTTTTACAGTTTAACCATCCCAAATCAGTAATAACTTCTTGAAAGCCGTCCCAATTATCTCCTTTATATGGCGATTCTAATGCTTCTGAAAAATAATCGATAACACTCCGCCTCCCTTTGAGGTGACAATCAATATCAATGGTTCGAATACTCTTAGTCATCAAAGTATTATTTGATGAAACAGGAAAACCTTCTTTTGGGGCAAATATCAGCATTGTTATGGTTTATATCTAATTTACGTACGATTCGTGTAGGACCAGACGCTTCCCCTGAAAGAGGAGAAACTGTATAATATTCAGTATTATCTACTCCGAAAGGTAAAAGATTTTCTGTGTTATAGTGGACGCTTCCGTCATGTTTATACTTATATCTAACGCCATCTTGTAGATCGGTAAGACCGAGACCATCCGAAGTGACTTGAACCTGTAATAGGGTCGATTCCTTCACCCAAAAGGATAGATGCAGTACTAACTGCAGAAAATGTTCCTCCTATCAACACACCTAGCCAAAGGCCATCAAAAGAATCAAAGAAATCCTCATTGATTGCTTTCCCTTGAGAAATACCAGAAAGAAACAGGCAAAAAAAAGACAAAAACCACCGGGAGAAGCGTCGCATAACAGAATAGATATTAGACAACAACGAAGATAGTTATTGGGATTGAAACTGCCAAATAAAGAAAGAAGGCTGCTCCGATCGGGGCTGCCTTCTTTCAATGAGGTAAGCAGGGAGCTTATTCAGCGTACTCGGCGAGGATGCCTTTGATCTGCTCGGGAACGAGACGGCCGTAGGTCTTGCCGTTGATGGTCATGACCGGAGCAAGACCGCAGGCGCCCACGCAACGGAGGACGTCGAGCGAGAATTTGCCGTCGGGGGTGACGTCACCCTCGGAGATCTTCAGCTCGCTGCGGAGCGCGTCGAGGACCTTCTCAGCACCCTTGACGTAGCAAGCGGTACCGAGGCAGACGGAGATGGCATATTTGCCCTTCGGCTTCATGGTGAAGAAGCTGTAGAAGGAGACCACGCCATAGACTCTTCCGACAGGAATTCCCAGGCACTCTGCCACCACTTCCTGCACTTCCTGCGGGAGGTAGCCAAAGTGACCCTGCGTCTTGTGAAGGACGTTGATCAGTTCGCCCGGATTATTGTTGAACGAAGCGCAGATTTCCTTTACTTTAAGGTAATTGGCTTCCGATATTTTAACTTTGGATCCACACATGGTTCAATTATTTTTCAAGGTCAAACTTCATCTTCTTGTCGAAATAGTGCGTGTGAAGCAGGTGATGCGACTTCTCTGAGCAAGGAGCGCCGAAGAACTCTTTGTAGATCGAGATGATCTCGGGGTTCTCGTGGGACTTGCGGATCGGCATCTCGCGGTCTGCCTGGTAGGTAGCACCGTAGCGTGCTTTCACGATTGAGGAATCACCGTGGTGATAAGGCTGGCCGGCGCCGTCGATACAGCCGCCCGGGCAAGCCATCACCTCGACAAAGTGGTACGGGCAGTTGCCTGCCTTGATCTGTTCCATGATGATGCGTGCGTTCTTCATGCCGTAGGCGACGGCAACCTTCAGGTCAGCGACGCCGGGGATGGAAACCGTAGCTTCGCGGATGCCGTCCAGGCTGCGGACCTCTTCGAAGTCGATCTTCGGGAGGGTCTTGCCGGTGAGCACCTCGTAAGCGGTACGGAGCGCTGCCTCCATCACACCGCCGGTCACGCCGAAGATGACGGCTGCACCGGTAGATTCACCGAGCGGCGAGTCGAACTTCTCCTCCGGAAGGCTTGCAAAGTCGATGTTGCAAATCTTGAGCAGGCGGGCGAGTTCGCGGGTGGTAATGGAGTAGTCAACGTCCGGATTGCCGTTCACCTTGAGCTCTTCACGCTCGCACTCGTACTTCTTCGCGACGCAAGGCATCACGGAGACGCAGACGAGTTTCTCGCGCGGGGTGTTGATCTTCTCTGCAAAGTAGCTCTTTGCCGTTGCACCGAACATGCCCTGCGGGGATTTTGCGGTGGAAGGATACTCGCGGAGTTCCGGATAGTACTTCTCGTAGAAGTTCACCCATGCCGGGCAGCAGGAGGTCATCAGCGGGAGCTTGACGCTCTTGTCGCCACCCAGGAACTTGGTGAGGCGGCCGATCAGCTCGGTACCCTCTTCCATGATGGTGAGGTCGGCGGACCAGTCGGTATCGAATACGTAGTCGAAACCAACGGCGCGAAGCGCAGCGGCGATCTTGCCGGTGACGATGCTGCCGGCAGGCATGCCGAACTCTTCACCCAGCGCTACGCGGACTGCCGGAGCAACCTGGACGCAGGTCTTGATGTCGGGATTGGCGATGTCGCGGAGAATGCGAGCGGTGTGGTCGATCTCGGTGAGGGCACCGGTCGGGCAGACAGCGACGCACTGGCCGCAGAAGATACAGTTGGTATCGATGAGGTCTTTGCCGAAAGCGGTGGAAACCACTGCCGGGAAACCGCGCTCGATTGCACCGATTGCACCGACGGTCTGGTATTCGTGGCAAACTGCCTCGCAACGGCGGCACATGATGCACTTGTTCGGGTCACGGTGAATGGACGGCGAGAGCGAAATCGCGTAGTTGGACTGAGCGCCCTTGTAGCGGATTTCGCGGATGCCCATGTCGGCTGCGAGCGCCTGAAGCTCGCACTTGCCGCTCTTTGCGCACTGGAGACAGTCGTTCGGGTGGTCGCTGAGCATCAGCTCAAGGACGGTACGGCGGGCGTTGACGGCACGCAGGGAGTTGGTCTTGACAACCATGTCCGGCATACACTCGGTGATGCAGGCAGGTGCCAGGTTGCGGCGGCCGGCCACTTCCACGACGCAGATGCGGCATCCGCCCGGATGGTTCTTGAGGGCGAGGCCTTCGAGTTCGAAATTACAGAGGGTAGGAATCTTGATACCCATCTGTGCAGCAGCTTTCAAAATGGTCGTACCCTTAGGCACTTCCACGCTTCTGTTGTCTATAGTCAATTTGATAGTATCCATGTTTTCTTCCTCCCTTATTTAATGCTGATGGCACCGAATTTACATTTCTCGTAGCAGGTACCGCACTTGATGCACTTGTCCTGATCGATGACGTGCGGGTTCTTGACCGTACCGGTGATGGCGCTGACGGGGCATGCCCTTGCGCAAGCCGTACAACCCTTGCACTTGTCGGGATCGATGATGTATTTCTTCAGGGCCTTGCACTGGCCGGCGCGGCACTTCTTCTCGGTGACGTGCTCCACGTATTCATCCCAGAAGTTGTTGATGGTGGAGAGAACCGGGTTCGGCGAGGTCTGGCCAAGGCCGCAGAGTGCGGTGTCCTTGATGACGTTGGAGAGGTTCTTGAGTTCCTCAAGGTCTTCCATCGTGCCCTTGCCGTCGGTGATCTTGGTGAGGATTTCGAGCAGACGGCGGTTACCGATACGGCACGGGGTGCACTTACCGCAGGACTCTTCCACGGTGAAACCGAGGTAGAATTTGGCGATGGCAACCATACAGTCGTCTTCGTCCATCACGATCATACCGCCGGAGCCCATCATGGAGCCGGCAGCTACGAGGCTGTCGTAGTCGATCGGGGTATCGAGGTGTTTCTCGGTGAGGCAGCCGCCGGAAGGACCACCGGTCTGGACAGCTTTGAACTTCTTGCCGCCCTTGATGCCGCCGCCGATTTCGTAGATGATCTCACGGAGGGTGATACCCATCGGGACCTCGATAAGACCCACGTTGTTGATCTTACCTGCGAGTGCGAACACCTTGGTGCCTTTGGATTTCTCCGTACCGATCTGTGCGAACCAGTCAGCGCCCTTGTTGATGATGACAGGGATGTTGGCATAGGTCTCGACGTTGTTCACGTTGGTCGGTTTCTCGAGGTAACCGGACTGTGCGGGGAACGGCGGTTTGAAGGTAGGCTCACCACGCTTGCCTTCCATGGAGTGGATGAGGGCGGTCTCCTCGCCGCAGACGAATGCGCCTGCACCGTAGCGGAGTTCGATGGTGAAGTTGAAACCGGTTCCGAGGATGTCCTTGCCCAGAAGACCGTAATCCTCAGCCTGCTTGATAGCGACCTGGAGACGGTGGATTGCGAGCGGATATTCGGCACGGATGTAAATCAGACCGTGATCGGCGCCGATGCAGTAACCGCAGATGGCCATTGCCTCGAGGATCGAGTGCGGGTCACCTTCGAGGAGGGAACGGTCCATGAATGCGCCCGGGTCACCTTCGTCAGCGTTGCAGACCACATATTTCTGCTCGCCGACGCGGCTCTTGGAAGCGATCTCCCACTTCAGACCGGTGGGGAAGCCTGCGCCGCCGCGACCGCGGAGGCCGGATTTCTTGATCTCTTCGATGACCTGCTCGGGGGTCATTTCGGTGAGGCACTTGCCGAGAGCGGCATAGCCGTCGCGCGCGATGCTTTCGTCGATGTTTTCAGGATCGATGAAACCGCAGTTACGCAGCGCGATACGAACCTGTTTCTTGTAGAACTCCATGTGTTTGGAGTCGCTGACGCTCTGGTTGGTGTCGGGAGCCACGTAGAGGAGGCGCTGGACCTTACGGCCTTTGATGATGTGCTCCTCGATGATCTCTTTGGCATCTTCGGGTTTGACTCGGGTGTAGAACGTATTGTCCGGAATAATCTTGACGATAGGACCGCGCTCGCAGAAACCGAAGCAGCCGGTTACGACCACTTTCGCGAAATCCGTCAGGTTGTGCGATTCGAGTTCACGGTTGAGTTCGGCAATGACCTCCTTGCTGGCTGAAGCGGAACAACCGGTACCGCCGCAAACCAAAATGTGCATTTTAATAGCCATAATCCGTGCGTTTAGATAGATCTGTAGTTAGCAGGCAGAATACCTTCGATGAGCTCGCCCTTGACGATGTACTTGTCGATGAGCTCGTCGGCGCGTGCGATGTTGACGTTGCCGAAAACGATGGGGTCTTTGCCCGGGATGGTGACTTCGACCGTGGGTTCAGCGTGGCAGTAGCCCATATCGCCGACCTGCATCACAAGCGCTTTGATCTGGCGTTTGTCAAGCTCGGTGATGAGGTGGTTCATCGTCTCCTTTGCGCCGGAAGCGATGCCGCTGGTGGCCATACCGACCTTGATCTGAATGATAGCCTCGGAAGAGTTGCTGTTTTCACGCATAGACATCTTCCCCTGCATACCTTCTTTCATCTTGCGGAGATCCGCGAGATTTTTGATTTTATCCATAGGTTTCCTCCAATGAGTTTGTTAATAAATATTTGATTGCTATAAAATAATCCAAATAGCCGCCAAATTTACTTCTAATTTGTCAAATGACCAAAGAATTTCCTTACTTTTGTCAAGGCTAAACCGAATAATCCCCTTTTATGAAGAAACTGGCCCTTCACTGGAAGATTCTGATCGGCATCGGACTGGGCGCCGCAGCCGGAATCCTGCTCTGCCGCATCACCCCTTTCGAGACCTGGTCTCCCTGGATCAAATGGGCGGGCGATCTGTTTCTCCGCGCCCTGCGGATGATTGTTATTCCGCTGGTTTTCACCTCAATAGCGGTTGGCGTAGCCGGAATGGGGAGTTCTGCCGCACTGGGCCGGATCGCCGGCAAGACCCTCGGTTACTACGTGGCCACCACGCTGGTGGCGGCGGTCATCGGACTGACGCTGGTCAACCTCGTGAAGCCGGGTGTCGGCGCGGAGCTGAACCTGACCGAAAACGTCACCGAAATCGGGGCCGTGACCGGCAGTGCGGAGCAGGTTTCGTTCATGGACCAGATCGTGCATATCATCCCCTCCAACGTCTTCGAATCCGGGGCCCGGGGAGACCTGCTTCCCATCATCTTTTTCGCGGTCATTTTCGGCTTCTTCATGAACAAGGTGGAGAAGAAATACAGCGATACGCTCGGCGGCGTGCTGCAATCCATTTATGAGGTCATCATGAAGATCACCTTCGCCATCATCAAGCTGGCGCCGTACGGCGTATTCGCGATCGTGGCGACCATCGTGGGCAAGCAGGCCAACGACCCGGCGGCCCTCTGGGGAATGGTCCGGAGCCTGGGCGTATTCGTGCTGGTGGTCTGGTGCGGACTGCTCATCCATGGCGGAATCGTCCTGCCGCTGCTGGTCCGCGTGCTGGGCAAACAGAATCCCTGGAAACACATGTCCAAGATGTCCAGCGCCATTCTGACGGCCTTCTCGACCTGCTCGTCGGGCGCGGCGCTGCCCATCAACATCCGGGACAGCCAGGAAAAGTGCGGCGTATCGCCCAAGATTGCCAGTTTCGTTTTGCCGCTGGGCAGCACCATCAACATGAACGGCACGGCGCTCTACGAGTGCGTGGCCGCCATCTTCATTGCGCAGGCATACGGGATTGACCTGACCCTCATGCAGCAGATCATCATCGTTTTGACGGCGCTGCTGGCAGCCGTCGGTACCGCCGGCATTCCGATGGCCGGCATGGTGATGCTCGCAATCGTGCTGGGTGCGGTTGGGCTGCCGCTGGAAGGCGTGGGAATCGTCCTGGCCGTGGAACAGTTCTGCGACATGCCCCGCACGATGATCAACTCCTACGGCGACGCCTGCGGCGCGGTCATCATCGCCCACAGCGAGGGCGAACAGCTCACCGTCAACGATTAGGGACGGACGGGGCGGACCGATTGACCGACGCAACGTCCGCAACCACCGTTTTTAATCCAACTTGAACCAAATGCGAAGGTGCTGGCCTCGTTGGAATCATGATCATCAGTATAGAGTGATGATGCCCAATAAAAGCCCCGAGTACCTACATAAACAAGACCATCCCCCACTATCCCGCCGTTGCCGCCGCCTGCAGGGAGAAAAATACTGTTTCCCGTCTTCTTACTGGTGACTTTGTATCCGTTCACACCGTTCTCCGTGCACCACGTCCACGTGCAGTTATTCGTATCCATCAATTCCATTGCCTCCTCCATGGTGGGCATTCGCCAATTGCCGCCGAGTTCCTGGGCGGCAACATCGTCTTCCTTTTCCAAGACCGTCTTGTCGTCCTTGGTACCATCATATGAATCAAGGCAATACTTCGTCAACGTCGATTCGGCACCATTGCACCATGTATAGGTCGACCAGTCGTAGAGGTCTTTTGTAGCGGTTTCACCCCACGCGTAATAATTGCCATACTCCTCCGGGCTCGTTGCACCTACGTTGCAGGAGCCCCATTTGACGGAAAGACCCATATCTACAGCCTTAACAACAGATTCTACCACGACCGCGCAGTTGGTCATCACACCGTTGTTTGCCTTGGCTGAAACATAGGAAGTCCCCTCCTGAACGGCGGTCACGACGCCGTCCGGATCGACAGTGGCGACCGCCTTGTTTGAACTGTTCCAGGTAATGGTCGGATCCGTGGCATCCTCAGGATAAACCGAAGCGACCAACGTTGTGGTCTCCCCTTCGGTCAGGACGACACTGTACGGTTTCAGGCTGATGGCGCTTACGGATATCTCTTTAGGATCGCAAGCCCCGAGCAGCGTTGCTGCGAGGCAGCAGGCGAGAAACAGGAATAATCTTTTCATGGTCATTTGATTATACGAAGGAAACGGTCTTTTCCGGAAAGATCTTGCAGAAGCTGGACGGTCAAGGCCGAAGCACCGGAGAGCGCTGAAGCGGAGCGAGGATTTTTTTGTCCGAGCGAAGCTTCAGCCTCGGAGGAGTGCAGGCCAAACACTGCAGCTGTTTCCGGGCCTAATTTCTCATTGATTTCCAGCCAGATTTCGCCGCCGGGGGCCAGCAGGGCGTCGGCCCAGCGACGGATGGCGGCATAGAAACGCAGCGGGTCGTCGTCGGGGACGAAAAGCGCCTCGGCCGGCTCATAATCCAGCACGTTGGAACGCATGGCTGCGCGCTCCGATTCCATCACGTACGGCGGATTGGAGACAATCAGGTCGAACTTCGGAAGGCCGGCCGGAGGAGCCTGGAGCACGTCGGCCTGGAAAAAGACCGGACGGGCGCCGGGAAGCTTCACGCGCTGCTTGCAGGCGATAGAGAGCGCAGCCTCGGAAAGATCGCAGGCGAAGACCTGTGCCTCCGGAAAAGCATCCGCCAGCGCATAGGCGATACACCCCGACCCGGTGCAAAGATCGAGGATATTTAGGTTTTCGGACGCGACGGCTGAATCAATAATCAGCGCAACCATCTCCTCGGTCTCGGGACGGGGAATCAGGCAGCCGGGGGCGACGCGGATGCGGAGACCGGCGAATTCGGTGTAGCCCAGGGCATACTGCAGCGGACAACCCTCCGCGAGCCGGTCCAGATCGGCCTCCAGCGCCGCGAGTGCGTCTGTTTTAATGGCCGTGGCGGGTTCCGCAGCAACCTTGTAATCAGGGACATTCAGCCGCGAGGTCAGCAGCCGGACGGCGATGGCGCGCGCCTCCGCCTCCGGATAAAGCGAAGCGAGTCTTTCGACAGCTAAAGCTTTATAGTCGCGAAAAGTGACACCTCCGACGGAGGGGCTGAGCGGTGCTTGCGAAGCGAGGATTTTTTTATCCGAGCGAAGCAAGACACCCGAAGAACCGGAGTCGGAAGAGCGGCGGGGACTCATACCCGGGCTTCGTCGAGCAGGATGTTGATAAAGTCGCTGACAGACATCCCGGCGGCACGTGCCTGGTTGGGGATGAGGCTCATCTTGGTCATACCCGGTACGGTATTGACCTCCAGGAAGTAGACCTTCTCGCCGTCGGCAATGTAGTCCATGCGGACCACGCCGTTGCAGCCGAAGTGACGGTAGATGGCCACGCTGGCTTCGCGCACGCGGGCCGCCATCCCTTCCGGAATGGGTGCCGGACAGATCTCCTGGCTCTTGCCCAGATACTTGGCTTCGTAATCGAAAAACTCGTTCTCCGTCACGATTTCCGTGATGGGCAGCGGAATGATCTCACCGTTGTGGCAGAAGACGCCCTCGGTGACTTCACGGCCGGAGATGGCCTCCTCGATCAGCACGCCGTCGCTCTTTTCGAAAGCGAAATCCACGGCCGCGCGCAGGTCTTCCGCGCGTTTGACCTTGGTGACGCCGAAACTGCTGCCGTCGTCGACCGGTTTGACGAAAACCGGAAGTCCGAGACGTTCGATCACGGCCTCTTCGCTCCAGGCAGCGCCGCGGCGGATGTAGTAGTCCTTGGGAAGCAGCACGCCCGCATCGCGCAGGAATGCCTTGCAGGAGAACTTATTGAAAGTCAGCGCAGATACAAACGAAGAACAGGTGGTGAACGGGATGCCCATCATCTCGAAATAACCCTGCAGCAGGCCGTTTTCACCGGGGGTGCCGTGGATCATCAGGAAGGCCACGTCGAACTTGACTTTCCGGCCGTCGACAACGGCTGAAAAATCGGTCTTGTCCACCTGCGCGATGGGTACCGGCTTTTCTGCGGAAGGGTCGCAGACGCTCCAGTCCGTACCGCGAAGCAGAATCTCGTAGACGTCGTAGCGGGATTTGTCGAGATTGGCGGCCACATTCTTGCCGCTGAGAATGGAAATCTCCCATTCGGAAGAGTTTCCTCCGTAGATAAGCGCAACTTTTTTACGGGTCATATCGGGAATTAAAAGAAGTAATCGTCACTGCTGGAGGCCTTCTTAGCCGCATTCAGGTCGTCGTCGGAACCGGTGCAGTCCAGCCGCATGTTCCAGCCCAGCGGCGCCGTAAACTGGTCGTCGGGCCCGATCCGGATGGACGGGTCGGCATAGATCTTCTTCATGAAGATACCCCAGATGGGGAGCGCCATGTTGGAACCGGAACCGTAATGGAGGCTTTCGAAGTGGGCCTGGCGGTCTTCCGCGCCCACCCAGACGCCCGCCGTGAGCTTCGGGGTGTAACCGATAAACCAGCCGTCGGACTGGTCGTTGGTGGTACCGGTCTTGCCGGCCACGTTGGTCATACCATATTTATACTTGAGGCGGCCGGCCGTACCTTCGTTGACCACACCCTGCATCAGGTTGACCATCAGGTAGGCGGTGGGGTCGCCGATCGCCTCCCGCTTGCGGGTGGTGAAGGAGGTGAGCAGGTTGCCCGACTTGTCTTCGATGCGCGTGACCAGCATGGGCGAGCAGTAGACGCCGCGGCTCGGGAACACGTTGTAGGCCGCCACCATCTCGTAGACGGAAAGGTCGCAGGAGCCGCAGCAGAGCGAATAGACCGGCATCAGGAAGCTGCCGATTCCCATCTTGCGGCACATCTCCACCATGGCCACGGGGCCGAACTGCTTCATCAGGTAGGCCGAAATGTTGTTGGAACTGTGGGTCAAACCCCATTTGAGGGTCACGGTCTGGCCGATGTATTCGGCGCGGTCGGTGCTGGCCGGCGTCCAGACGGTGTCGGGGAGCTGGAAGGAGTACGGCACGTTGACCACCTTGTCGCAGGGGGTGAAGCCCTCCTGCATGGCCAGCGTGTAGAGGAACGGCTTGATGGTGGAACCCACCTGCCGCTTGCCCTGGCGCGCGTTGTCGTACTTGAAATAGCGGTAGTTCGGTCCGCCCACATAGGCCTTGACCTTGCCCGTATTGGGCTCCATCGCAATGAGCGCGGAGCGCAGGAACGACTTGTAGTACTTGATGGAGTCGTAGGGCGTCATCAGCGTGTCGATATAGCCCTTCCTGTTCCAGGCAAAGAGGCGCATCTGCGTCTTTTCCTGGAAGGTCTTTTCGATTTCGGAATCGGAGAGGCCCTCCGCTTTCAATCCCATCCAGCGGTCGCTCCAGCGCATGGCCTGCTTCATCAGCAGGTTCACGACCTCCTGCGGAGTATCGTCGGAGAAGGGGCGTTTGCGCTTGGAGGCCAAATCTTTGGTAAAGACGGCCTGCAGTTCGCCGCCCAGGTGCTCGGCCACGGCCTCCTCCGCATAGCGCTGCATGCGGCTGTCGATGGTCGTATAGATGCGCAGTCCGTCCTTGTCCAGGTTGTACCGGGTGCCGTCGGGCTTGAAGTTCTTGTTGAGCCAGCCGTAGAGCGGGTCGTCGGCCCAGAGGGTGGAATCGACCGCATAATCTTCATACTGGCGGTAGGAGGAGCGGTTCGGCTCGCGGGCGCTCATGGTCCGGCGGAGCATGTCGCGGAAGTAGGAGCCCAGACCGGCGTTGTGGTCCTGCTGCTGGTAGTTGAGTTCTATGGGCAGCGCCTGGAGGCTGTCGCGCTCAGCCTTGGTGATGTAGTCGTACTTGGCCATCTGGGAGAGCACGTGGTTGCGACGCTTGAGCGACTGGTCGTAGTTGAGCACCGGGTTGTAGCGGGTGGGCTTGTTGACCATGCCCACCAGGCAGGCGCCCTCTTCGATGGTCAGTTCGGACGGCTCCTTCCCGAAGAAAGTGCCGGCCGCCGCCTTGATGCCGTAGGCGTTGCTGCCGAAAAAGATGGCGTTGAAATACATCGTGACGATCTCGTCCTTGGTGTAGTTGCGCTCCAGCTTGACCGCCGTGATCCACTCTTTGAGCTTGATACCCACCATTTTAAAGGTACGGCCGATCTTGCCGCCCTCCAGGTCCTCGCGGGGATAGAGGGTCTTGGCCAGCTGCTGGGTGATGGTGGAGCCGCCGCCCTGGCTGGAGTTGCGCAGGAGCAGCGTCTTGAAGCCCACGCGGCCCAGGCCGCGGAAATCGATGCCGGAATGTTTGTAGAAACGCGCGTCCTCCGTGGAGACCACCGCGTCGACCAGCGACTGCGGAAGGTCGTTGAATTTGACGAACGAGCGATTCTCTATATGATAGGTATTGAATACTTTGCCGTCTTCAGACATAAGAAGGGTGGCCAGGTTGCTCTTGGGATCTTCGAGTTCCTCGAAGGAGGGAATCTCGGCGAAAAGGGCCACGCACAACAGAGTGACAAGGAAGATCACAATGGGCGTCAGGACGATTCCCCAGAACCATTTTGTCGCTTTCTTTGCCATAAAAATTTTAACTACGTTAAAGGATTTTTACGCTGCAAAAGTAGGAATAAAAATTTGGATTATTGCCTTCTTTGTCCCTTACTTTGCAGTCCTGAACCAAAAGAGGAGAATGGATATGAGCGCTAATCTAGTTATCGTCGAGTCGCCCGCCAAGGCGAAGACCATCGAGAAGTTCCTGGGCAAGGATTATACCGTAAAAGCCAGTTTCGGCCACGTCCGCGACCTGCCCTCCGACAAGCTTTCCGTCGATACCGGCGCAGGCTTCCGGCCGGAATATATCGTTCCCGCCGACAAGAAGAAGGTCGTAACCGAGCTGAAAAACGCCGCAGCCGCCGCCCAGACCATCTGGCTGGCTTCCGATGAAGACCGCGAGGGAGAGGCGATCGCCTGGCACCTGGCCGAGACGCTCCATCTGCCCGCGGACCGCACCAAGCGCATCGTATTCCACGAAATCACCAGGAATGCCATCCTGAACGCCGTGGAGAATCCGCGCGGGATAGACATGAACCTGGTCAAGGCGCAGCAGGCCCGCCGCGTGCTCGACCGCCTGGTGGGTTACGAACTCTCCCCGGTGCTGTGGAAGAAAATCCGCAGCGGTCTTTCGGCCGGCCGCGTGCAGTCGGTCGCCGTCCGCCTGATCGTGGACCGCGAACGCGAAATCAACGCCTTCAATGCGCAACAATATTATAAGGTAGAGGGTATCTTCGCCCTGGAGGGCGGCGCCCGCATCCGCGCAACGCTCGAGAAACGGTTCGAATCGGCCGAGTCGGCCCGCGCCTTCCTCGAAAAATGCCGCGGCACGGTGTTCACGATCGGTGAGGTGCAGAAGAAAGAGGCGTTCCGTTCGCCGGCGGCTCCCTTCACCACCTCGCTGCTGCAGCAGGAGGCGTCGCGCAAGCTTGGCATGTCCGTCAACCAGACGATGTCCATCGCCCAGAAACTCTACGAAGCCGGTCTGATCACCTATATGCGAACCGACTCCACCAACCTGTCGTCGCTGGCCATCAATACCGCCAAGGATCAGATTGTCAACACCTTCGGAGAAGAGTATTCCCGGCCGCGCAACTACAGGACGCGCACCAAGGGGGCACAGGAAGCCCACGAGGCCATCCGTCCAACCTATATCAACAATACGGAGATCAGCGGCACCGCGGCAGAAAAACGGCTCTACGAACTGATCTGGAAGCGCACCATCGCCTCGCAGATGGCCGACGCCCGCGTGGAGCGGACAACGGTCACCCTCACCGCACCGGGGATGGAAGAACGGTTCACGGCGCAGGAAGAGCGCATCCTTTTCGACGGTTTCCTGAAGGTCTACATTGAAAGCACGGACGACGAAGAAGAGGTCGCTCCGGGCATCCAGCTGCCGGACATGAAAGCCGGCATGCGCGCTGATTATAAAGAGATTACAGCTACTGAAACGTATACCCAGGCGCCGCCGCGCTACAGCGAGGCGAGCCTCGTGAAGAAACTGGAAGAGCTGGGAATCGGCCGCCCGTCCACCTACGGACCGACCATCAAGACCATCAAGGACCGCGGTTACGTGATCGAGGGCAACCGCCCCGCCGAAACCCGCGTCTGCCACCAGCTCAAGCTCGCCGGCGAGACGATTTCCGCCGCTTCGCACAACGAAAAGACGGGCGCCGAGAAGCGCAAGCTCTTCCCGGAAAACATTGGAATCGCCGTGACGGACTACCTGAGCCGCACCTTCCCGGATATCGTGGACTACGGCTTCACGGCCCGCGTGGAGGAGGAATTCGACAAGATTGCCGAAGGCGAGATCGAATGGAACAAGATGATCGGCGAGTTCTATTCACCCTTCCATGAAAGCGTGGGCGCCGGACTGGCGGAACGGGTCAAGAAGGACGAGCGCGAACTGGGTATCGACCCGGTCACCGGCAAGACGGTCTTTGCACGCATCGCCCGGTTCGGCGCGGTGGTCCAGCTGGGTACCGACGACGATCCGCAGAAGAAGTTCGCCGGACTGGAGAAGGGCCAGCTGATTGAAAGCATCACGCTGGACGAGGCGCTCCGCCTGCTCTCCCTGCCCCGCACGGTCACGCAGTTCGACGGCGCGGATGTGGTGGCGGCAATCGGTTCGCACGGGCCGTACCTCCGCTTTATCCCGTCCGGCAGCCCGAAGGCCCGCTTTGCCTCCATCCCGAAGGAGCTGAGTCCTTACACTTTGACAGCCGACGAGGCGCTTCGCCTGATTGACGAAGAGATGAAACGCGGCGCGGCCGGACCGATTGCCGAGTTCCCGCAGTACGGCATCCAGATTCTTTCGGGCCGGTTCGGTCCCTACATCAAGTGTAACGGCCAGAATTACAAGATTCCGCGCGGCACCAACCCCGCTTCGCTGGACGCCGAGGCTGCCAAAGCCATCGTGGAGGGCGGAACGGCGGCGGCAAGGCCCAAACGGGCGGGCGGACGACGCGGAAGCAAATAGGGTTTCAATTTGTAATAATATTACTATCTTTGTCGGCGTCAACCCCTTGGAATAGTAAAAAATCGTAATATGAACCCCTACCAACTTGACCCGACCGACCAGAAAATCCTGGGATTCCTGGCAAAAAATGCGCGCATGCCTTTCCTGGAGATCGCCCGCGAATGCGGCGTCTCGGGTGCGGCCATCCACCAGCGCGTGAAGCGACTCGAAGCCAACGGCATTATCGCCGGCAGCCGGATTCTGGTCAAACCCAAGGCCCTGGGCCTGAACGTCTGTGCTTTTGTGGCCATATCGCTCAGCAAGGCAGAGCATTACGATGAAATCGTGGCGGAGCTGAAAAAGATTCCCGCGGTCGTGGAGTGCCATTTCGTGGCCGGCGACTTCGCCCTGCTGGTGAAGATTTACTGCCTCAACCACGAACACCTGATGAAGGTCATCATGCACAGCATCCAGAAGGTGCCGTACGTGATCAAGACGCACACCTACGTCTCGCTCGACGAAGCCATCAACCGCCAGGTTTGGGTTAAAGATTTTCCTGAGGAAGAGATATAAACGACCGCACCAGCACCAAATCTTCCGGTGTGGTGATTTTCAAGTTCTCTCTGCGCCCATCGCAGAGAGAAATTTTTATGCCCAGCGACTCCACGACCGTCGCGTCGTCGGTAAAGGCCGGGGAGTAGGGCTGCGCATAGGCCCGCTTGAGCAGGTCGGCATGGAAGACCTGCGGCGTCTGGACGGAGACGAACCGGCTGCGGTCCACGGCGCGGGAGAGCCCGGCGCCCTGCAACTCACGGACCGATTCGACCAGCGGCAGTACGGGTATCACCGCCCGGTGACGGGCGGCTTTCTCAAAGAGTTCTGTCAGGAAATCGTTGGAAATCAAGGGTCTCACGCCGTCGTGAATGGCGACCAGCGCATCTTCCGGAACGTGTTCCAGGGCATTCTGGACGGAGTGGAAACGGGTCAGGCCGCCCGCCACGAGCCGCATGGCCGGACGGAAACCGGTGTGGTGGCAGTACTCCTTCCAATACTCCATCCGGTCGGCCGGCAGGACCACGATCAGGCGGATCTGCGGGTCGAATTCCAGGAAACGTTCGAGCGTACAGCGCAGGACGGGTTTGCCGTCGAGCTCCATAAACTGCTTGGGCAGAGAACTGTGCATCCGCCGCCCTTCGCCCGCCGCCAGAATCACGGCATACCGGTTGTTTTTGTCCATTGAAAAACGTTTCGAAATCCTTTGCAAAAATAGCATTTTTCCCGTTCGAATTTCGTATCTTTGCCCTACCCCTCACAGAGGGTGCTAAAACCGCATTTCACTATGGCATTTTCCTTCCTGACACAAGAACTCGCGATTGACCTCGGAACGGCCAATACCGTGATCTACATGAATGACCAGAAGGTCATCGACGAACCCTCGATCGTTGCGATTGACAAATCCAACAACACCCTGAAAGCCGTCGGCATGGAAGCCAAGCGGATGCACGAACGCACCAGCCCCACCATCAAGACCGTCCGTCCGCTGAAAGACGGCGTGATCGCCGACTTCGACGCAGCGGAGATGATGATTCGGGGATTCATCAAGATGATCAACTACAAACGCAGTTTCTTCACGCCCAACCTCCGGATGGTGGTTTGCATTCCCTCCGGCAGTACGGCCGTGGAAATCCGCGCCGTGCGCGATGCGGTAGAACGCTCCGGCGGCCGAGATATCTTCCTGATTTTCGAACCGATGGCTGCGGCGCTCGGTATCGGACTGGATGTCACCGCACCGTCGGGCAGCATGGTGGTGGATATCGGCGGCGGCACCACGGAAATCGCCGTCATCTCGCTGGGCGGAATCGTGGCGGACCAGAGCATCAAGACGGCGGGCGACGTCTTCACCTCCGACATCCAGCAGTATCTGCGCCAGCAGTACAACATCAAAGTCGGCGAAATCACCGCCGAGCGCGTCAAGATCGAGGTCGGTGCCGCTATCGCCGACCTGGACGAACCGGTAGAGCCCTACACCGTGAGCGGTCCGAACCTGATGACCGTCCACCCGGTGGAAGCGGCCATCACCTCGCAGGAGATTGCCCACTGCCTGGACAAGTCGCTGGCCCGCATTGAAACGGCCATCATGTCCGTGCTGGAGCAGACCCCGGCCGAGCTCTATTCCGATATCGTGAAGAAGGGCATCTTCCTCACGGGCGGCGGTGCACTGCTGCGCGGACTGGACAAACGCCTCTCCGACAAGATGAACATCCCCTTCCACGTGGCCGACGATCCGCTTCGCGCCGTGGCCCGCGGTACCTGCAATGCGCTGAAAAACATCGCGAACTATCCTTTCCTGATGCGTTAGCGGGATGCGAAGGGGCCGCCTCATAAAGACCCTGACCACTGCGGCGATTTTCCTGATCCTCGAAGCTTTCGCGGTGATGCTGATTGCGCGCGGTAGCAGTGCCCATCGCTACAGGATGATGGGCATGGCGGACGATTTCAACTACGCTCTCTGGAAGCAGACGGACCGCATCAGCCACTTTTTTGAATACCGCCGCGAGAACGAACGGCTCGCCAACGAGAACGTGGCGCTGCGCAACGCCCTCGCCGCCCTGCCCGCCCCAGCAGCTCCAGAAGTCCCGGCTCCGGCAGCCCCCGGCCGGTTCACCTACACGCTGGCCAAGGTCATCCACAACGCCACCGGCGGACAGCGCAACCACCTGATGCTCGACAAGGGATCGGATGACGGCGTCGCGGAGGGCTGTGCCGTGATCACCGGCGACGGCGTGGTGGGGGTGGTCAGCGCCGTGGACCGGCGCTACTGCCGCGTGGAGTCGTTCCTCAACATTTCACAGCGGGTCAGTGCCCGGATCGATCCCTGCGGCGCATTCGGGCTGCTGCACTGGAGCGGAAAATCGCCGCGCAAAGCCATCCTGACGGAGGTCCCGATGCACACCCAGACCGCCGAAGGCGACACGGTCCGCACCTCCGGCTATTCCGCCATCTATCCGCCCGACATCCCGCTGGGCGTCATCCGGAAGATCTCTTCCGACGGCGTTTCGCTGGAGATGCAGGTAGACCTGTTCCAGAACTTCAACGTCCTGCGCTACGTCTATATCGTGACGGACCGGGACGCACAGATATTAAAGGAGTTGAGCCATGCGCGGTAGTATCTCAAACCTGATCTACTATCTGCTCGTCTTCGCGCTGCAGGTGATCGTCGGAAACCATTTCGACGGTTGGGCCTGGCTGCATTTCTGTTTCATTCCGCTGATCCTGATCGGGTTCCCGCCCACCTGGGATGTCCGGATCTCGATGCCGGCGGCGTTTCTGCTGGGCCTGGCGGCCGACCTGGCGACCGGAGGCATTCCCGGCATCAACGCGGCGGCGGCAGTCATTCTCGTAGTCCTCAAAGATCCGCTCTACCGCGCGCTGGTCAGTCCCGACGGGCAGAATCCGGCCTGGACGCCTACGCTGCGCAGTATCGGTGCCTGGCCGTACCTGCGCTTCTCGCTGGCCCTCTACGCCATCTACCTGCTCGCCTACGTGCTGCTCGACGCCTTTACGCTCCGGCCGGTCTTCTTCCTTCTGGCCAAGACAGCGCTCTCTGTCGTCGTGAATGTCGCACTGGCCGCGCTGCTGAGTCTGTTCCTGCCGGAGAAAAACTGATATGGACCGTTACGCCTACCGCAAGATAGTCCTGATCGCCGCCATCCTCGCGGTGTTCGCGATCATCGTAGGCAAGCTCTTCTATATCCAGATCATCGACCGCAAATACCGCGTCAACGCGGAGAACAACGCCTTCAAATACGAAACCCGCTACCCCGCCCGCGGCCTGATCCGCGACCGCGACGGCCGCATCATCGTGGGCAACAAGATCTCCTACGACATCCTGGTCACCCCGGCCGTTATCAAGGAGCCCTTCGATACGGTGGCCTTCTGCCGGATTTTCGATGTCGACACGGCCTACGTCAACGCCCGCTTCCGGGAGTGGCGGCTCTACCGCCGGAAGATCGGATACCAGCCGCAAGTGCTGCTCAAGCAGGTTCCGGCGCAGCAATACAGCGTCTTTGCCGAGCAGCTGGAGCGCTTTCCGGGGTTCGACGGCGTTCCGCGTACCGCCCGGACCTACAACTACCACGCCGGCGGCAACCTGCTGGGCTATATCTCCGAAGTGGACGCGGACTACATCAAGCGGAATCCCGAATACCGCAGCGGCGACTACGCCGGCAAGACCGGCATGGAGGAGGCCTTTGAACAGACGCTGCGCGGCGAGAAAGGATACGCCATCTACTACCGCGACGTACACAACCGGATCGTGGAGCGCTACGAAGAGGGCCGTTACGACAAACCCTCCGTGGCCGGAACCGATATCTACACCACCATCGACGCCCCGCTGCAGGCCTTCGGCGAGAAACTGATGCAGAACAAGGTGGGGTCGCTCGTGGCCATTGAACCGGCCACCGGCGATATTCTGGCCATGGTTTCCAGCCCGGGGATCGATGTCTCCTACCTGGCGGAGATCAACCGCTACTACAACCAGCTGGTCACCGATCCCTACCGCCCGATGTTCAACCGGGCCGTGCAGTCGCCCCAGCCGCCGGGCTCCGTCTTCAAACTGGTCAACGCGCTGATAGGCCTGCAGGAAGGGGTGATCCGCCCCGAGACGCGCTACCCCTGTCACAACGGCTACCGCGTGGGGCGGCTCACCGTCGGATGCCACGCCCATCCGAGCCCGCTCGACCTGAAGCAGGCCATCATGATGTCGTGCAACTCCTATTTCTGCCATGCCTTCCGCGCCATCATCGACAATCCACAGTACGGCAGTGTGCGGGAGGGATTCGAAGTCTGGAGCGACTACGTCCGGAGCTTCGGGATCGGCAGCAAGCTGGGCACCGACATTCCGGGCGAATTGGGAGGCTCGATGCCGACGGCCGGGCGGTACGACCGGATCCACGGAAAGGATTCCTGGAAGTCGCTCTCCATCATTTCGCTCTCTATCGGACAGGGCGAACTGGGCATCACCCCGCTCCACCTGGCCAACCTGGCCGCCACCATCGCCAACCGCGGCTGGTACTACACCCCGCACATCCAGAAGGACCGGCCGGAATGCCCGATCGACGACCGCTTCCGCGAACGGCACTACACCCCGTTCGATTCCGTCCACTATGAAACGGTGATCGACGGCATGCGGATGGCCGTAAACGGCGGAGCCGGCGCTACGGCACGCATCGCACGCGTTCCGGGCGTGGTGGTCTGCGGCAAAACCGGCACGGCGGAGAACCCGCACGGCGACGAACACTCCGTCTTCATCTGTTTCGCGCCGGCCGACAATCCGCAGATTGCGGTGGCCGCCTATATTGAAAATGCCGGATTCGGCGCCACCTGGGCCGCTCCGATCGCCTCGCTGCTGGTGGAGCAGTACCTCCACGACGGCATCGCGCCCGAGCGCAAGTGGCTGCAGCAGCGCATGGAATCCGCAAACCTGCTCCATAAAGTCAAAGTCAGATGATCCGCAGCCGTCATACCCTGAGCAAGCGCATTGAATGGCGGATCGTGATCTGCTATTTTGCCCTGATTCTCTTCGGGCTGCTGAACATCTACTCCTCCGCCACCGCGGATGCCACCGTCACCTGGAACTGGGACTCGAAATACGTGATGCAGCTCATCTGGTTCGGGGTGGTGCTGGTCATGGACTTCCTGCTGCTGTTCGCCATCCCTTCGCGCTTCTACAATGTGTTCGTCTGGTGGATCTTCTTCATCACGCTGGCGCTGCTGGCCGTCACCATCTTCGTGGGGACCACGGTCAACGGATCGAAGTCCTGGCTGGTGCTGGGACCGCTGCGCCTGCAGCCCGCCGAATTTTCCAAAATCGCGGTGGCGCTGGCCATTGCCACGGTCATGGAGAAGTTCACCTTCTCGTTCGACAACCGGCGAGACGTGGTGACGCTCGCGCTCCTGCTGATTGTGCCCATGGGGCTGATCCTGCTGGAGAAAGAGGCCGGGCTGGCGCTGGTTTACCTGGGCTTCCTGCTGGTCTTTTACCGCGAGGGAATGAACCGCTGGGTGATTCCGTTCGGGATCCTGACCATCGCGCTGGCCATCCTTTCGCTGGTGCTCTCGCCGTTCGTGACGATGCTCATTCTGGCGGGAGTGATCCTCATCTGGCTCACCGTAGAGCGGCACGACCTGAACTTTGTCCTGTTCGGCGGCGTGGCCATCGCGCTGCTGGCCTTTCTGCCCCGGCTCTGCCGGATGGAGGCGCTCGCCCCGGTGCTGGGCTCTCTGGAACCGGAATACTGGCTGCTGGTGCTCACCGCGCCCGCGGCCCTTTACTATATCGTTCGCGCCCTGTTCCGCAAGCGCGAAGTGATTCTGCGACGCGCGCTGATCATCTATCTGGTGGGCGCGGCGGTCATCCTGTCGGCCGACACCATGGTGTACAAGGTGCTGCAGGAACACCAGCGGCTGCGTATCGAATCGCTGCTGGGCATTCGCGACGACCCGATGGGCGCCGGCTACAACGTGCACCAGTCGATGATTGCGATCGGCTCCGGCGGCTTCACGGGCAAAGGGTTCCTGGCCGGCACGCAGACCCGGTTCGATTTCGTGCCGGAGCAGAGCACCGACTTTATCTTCTGCACGGTGGGCGAAGAGTGGGGATTCGTGGGAGCCTGCGGCGTGATTCTCTGCTATATCCTGCTGATTCTGTTCCTGATATCGTCGGCCGAAAAGCAGAACAACCGCTTTGCGCGGGTCTACGGCTGGTGCGTGGCGGTCTGTATCCTGATGCACGTGGTCATCAATATAGGAATGACGATCGGGCTGATGCCGGTGATTGGCATTCCGCTGCCGCTCGTGAGCTACGGCGGCTCTTCGCTGATGGCCTTTTCGATCTTGATATTCATCTATTTACGAATGTGCTATGAGCAACGGGGAAGATAGCTTGCTTCCGGGCGGCGCGGCGGAGGTGCTGCGCGGTTGCGACCTGGTCTGCGTGCTGGGACCCACGGCCAGCGGCAAGACGCGCTACGCCGTGGAGCTGGCGCGGCGCTGCGGCGGGGAGATTCTCTCCGGCGACTCGCGGCAGGTCTACCGAGGGATGGATATCGGCACGGGCAAGGATCTGTCTGATTACGGGGAGGTTCCCTATCACCTGATAGACATCGCCGACGCCGGCGAGAAATACAATATCTACCGCTACCAGCACGATTTCGAGGCGGCCTACCGGGATATCGTTTCGCGGGGTCGCGTGCCGATTCTCTGCGGCGGCAGCGGGCTCTACCTGGAGGCGGCTACCTGCGGATACTATCTGCCGGACGTACCGGCCAACCCGGCGTTGCGGGCAGAGCTGGAGGCGCTGCCCACGGAGACGCTGATTGCCCGCTACGAGGCACTGCGCACGCCGCACAATACCACCGACTACGACACCCGCCAGCGGCTTATCCGCGCGCTGGAGATTGCCGTTTATGAGGAATCGCATCCGGTGACGCACACCGCGTTCCTGCCCAAGAAGACGCGCTACATAGGGCTGCTGGTCTCCCGCGAGGTCCGCAACGCGCGGATCGACGCGCGGCTGGAGGCGCGCCTGAAGGAGGGAATGGTGGATGAGGTCCGCGGGCTGCTGGAGCGGGGGATTCCGCCGGAGGACCTGATCTATTACGGCCTGGAATACAAGTATTTGACCCTCTACCTGACCGGCGCGCTCGGCTACGATGAGATGGTGGAAAAGCTCCGCATCGCCATCCACCAGTTCGCCAAACGCCAGATGACCTGGTTCCGCGGCATGGAACGCCGCGGCATCACGATTGAGTGGGTGGAGGTCTGAGACGGACTCGTATAATTGGCTGAAAGACTCTTATGTTGAGACGACAGACAAACAAGCTGTTTGAGGAGATGTATTCCCGCCGGGACGCGTCGCAGGTGAAGGGGCTGATGCGGTTTTTCAAGACGGGGCCGGGGCAGTATGGCGAGGGCGACAAGTTCCTGGGAATCAAGGTCCCGGTAACGCGAGCGGTGGTGAAATCCCTTTGGCGGGAGTGTGACCTGCAAATGCTGGAGGAGTGTATCCGCAGCGAATATCATGAGATCCGGCTGGCGGCGTTGCTTGCGCTGGTGGAGATTTTCAATCACGCAAAGAAGATTCCGGGCATGTCGGGGAAGACGGGTGCACGCTGCCCGGGGCGACCGGCTTTTTCCCAGGAAGAATGCATCGGCTTTTATCTTTCCCACACGGCATTTATCAACAACTGGGACCTTGTGGACCTGAGCTGCTACCCGCTGCTGGGAACCTGGTTGCTGGACAGGGACCGCACGCTGCTTTACGACCTGGCGCGCAGTGGCAAAACCCTCTGGGAGCAGCGCATCGGAATCGTGAGCACCATGCAGTTCATCCGCCACGGAGAACTGGACGACACTTTCGCCATCGCTGATATCCTTCTTCATCATCCGCACGACCTGATTCACAAAGCCGTAGGCTGGATGCTGCGCGAAGCCGGCAAGCGCGACGAATCTGCCCTGAAAAGGTTTTTACAGGAGTCCGCCCCGGCTGTCACGCCTGAACCCGGCCAGAAACCGCTCCCCCGCTACCAGGCCATGCCCCGCACCATGCTCCGCTATGCCATCGAGCGTTTCCCGGAGGCGGAACGGAAACAGTATCTCAGAATTCATTAAGAGTGACGTTGGCGTCCCTAAAAACAGGACGCAAACAGCAAAAACGGGTTAGAATGCCACTAGCGTCTCAATTTTTGGGACGCAAGCAGCACCTGCGCAGGATTTCGCCAAAGTGGCGGCGGGAGACAAGGTCTGGAGAGGTCTGGAACGAGGGTCAACGGCCGCGAGAGGCCGATTTGGGCACTTCGCGGCGGACAATATGCCCTACAGCGCCTTAGAACAAGGGTGCTCCGCCGCGACTTTGGCGGAGAAGAAACCGCAGAGCGGGGGGGTCTGGGGTTTCCCCAGTCTACACATCCAGGTCGCGGCGGAGGTCTTTTTCTTTGATGGATTCGCGCTTGTCGAATTCGCGCTTGCCGCGGGCGAGGGCGATGTCGAGTTTGGCGTAACCGCCTTCGGAGATGAAGAGGCGGGTGGCGACCACGGTGAGGCCCTTCTCCTTGACGGCACGGGCCAGTTTCCGGAGTTCGCGACGGGTGAGCAGCAGCTTGCGGTCGCGCTTGGGGTCGTGGCGGCTGAAGGCGGAGGCCCACCAGTATTCGGCCACGTTCATCCCCCGGACGAAGAGTTCGCCGGCGGGGGTGAAATAGCACCAGGCATCCACGAGCAAAGCCTTGCCGGAGCGGATGCTCTTGATCTCAGAGCCGCTCAGGACAATCCCGGCAGTGTAGCGCTCCAGAAACTCGTATTCGAAGGAGGCCCTGCGGTTTTTGATCTCTATCGTCTTCGTTTTTGCCATCGATGTCCACTCGCTGCAATCGCCCAGTTTCGCTGCGGCGGAGACTCTCTCCGGGCAACTACCGGCATTTGCAGGATTGTGGCTGCAAAATTAGCAAAAGATGTCGGCAAAAGTCTTATATTTGTAGATTATTTTTAATAGCACGATTCTTTCAGTAATCATTAAAAACCGCACTATATGCCCCTCAAATTCGTTGACAGACACAATGGTCCGCGTCAGGCAGACGAACAGCTGATGCTCAAGGCACTCGGAGTCGCCACGCTGGATGAACTCATCAAGAAAACCGTTCCGGAAGACATTCTGCTCAAAGAGCCCCTCGCATTGGACGAGGCCGTATCCGAGCACGAATACCTGGCCCGCCTGAAAAAGATCGCCGGACGGAACAAACCGTTCCGTTCGCTGATCGGACAGGGCTTCTACGGCACCGCCACGCCGGCCGTCATCTCCCGCAACATCTTCGAGAACCCGAGCTGGTACACCTCCTACACCCCGTACCAGGCAGAGATTTCGCAGGGCCGCCTGGAGGCGCTCATCAACTTCCAGACGATGATCTCCTCGCTCACCGGTTTCACCCTCTCCAACTGCTCGATGCTCGACGACGCTACCGCCGCTGCCGAGGCCATGCGCATGATGTACGAACTGCGCAGCCGCGACGCCGTAAAGGCTGGCAAGAACGTGATCTTCGTTGACGAAAACATCTTCCCCGCCGTCCGTTCCGTGCTCAACACGCGTGCCGGCGGCCTGGGAATCGAACTGCACTTCGGCAATTACGCAACCTATGAATTCGAAGAGAAGTGCGTGGGTGCGCTCATCCAGTATCCGGCGGCGAACGGTGCGGTCCGCGACTATGCGGACTTCTGCGCCAAGGCACACGCTGCCGGCGCTCTGGTCACCGCTTACGCAGACCTGCTCGCACTGGCCGTCCTGAAGGAGCCCGCTGCCTGGGGTGCCGACATCGCATGCGGTACCGCACAGCGCTTTGGCCTTCCGATGGGATTCGGCGGTCCGGTGGCTGGCTATATGGCTTGCGCCGACCAGTACAAACGCAACCTGCCGGGCCGAATCATCGGCATTTCGGTGGACCGTCTGGGCAAACCGGGTCTCCGTCTGGCCCTGCAGACCCGCGAACAGCACATCAAACGCGAAAAGGCAACCTCCAATATCTGCACCGCAACGGCCCTGATGGCCACCATGACCGGCATGTTCGCCGTCTGGCACGGTCCGCAGGGAATCCGCGAGATTGCGCTCAACGCATACCACCGCGCACACGCATTTGCGAACAAGCTCCGCGAAGCCGGCTACAAACTGGCTGAAGAGAAATTCTTCGACACGATCGAGATCGTGGGCGCAGACGTGAAGGCCATCCGCACGAAGGCCCTCGCCGCCGGCTACAACTTCTTCTATACCGCCGACGGTCACATCCGCATCAGCTTCGACGAACTCTCCAACTGCGCTGAGATCCAGGCTCTTTCCGCAATCTTCGGATGCAAGGAAGGTTGCCCCGCCAACAAACCGGGCGAACCGGACTACCTGATCCGCGAGACCCCGATCCTCACCGAGAGCGTCTTCAACAGCTACCACTCCGAAACCGAAATGATGCGCTACATCAAGAAGTTGGAGCGCAAGGATATCTCCCTGACCCACTCGATGATTCCGCTGGGAAGCTGCACCATGAAGCTCAACGCGGCCGTGGAGATGCTGCCGCTCTCCTGGAGCGAATTCGGCGGCGTGCACCCGTACGCACCGGCAGACCAGTGCGAAGGCACCCTGCAGGTGATCCGCGAACTGGAACACGACCTGGCCGTGATTACCGGATTTGACGGCTGCTCGCTCCAGCCTACGAGCGGTGCGGCGGGCGAATATGCCGGCCTGATGACCATCCGCCGCTACCTGAAGGCAAACGGTGGAGAAAACCGCAATATCATGATTATCCCGACCTCCGCGCACGGCACCAACCCGGCTTCCGCAGCGATGGCCGGTTTCGATATCGTCCTGGTGGGATGCGACGACAACGGCAATATCGACGTGGAAGAACTCCGCGCCAAGGCCGACGAGGCCGGCGACCGCCTGGCGGGTATGATGATCACCTACCCTTCCACCCACGGCGTCTTCGAGGTCCGCATCCGCGAGATTGCAGAGATCATCCACAGCCACGGCGGCCTCCTCTACATGGACGGCGCCAACATGAACGCCCAGGTGGGCCTCACCAACCCGGGCTACATCGGTGCCGATGTCTGCCACCTCAACCTCCACAAGACCTTCGCCATGCCTCACGGCGGCGGTGGTCCGGGCGTAGGCCCCATCTGCACGGCCAAAGCGCTCACCCCGTACCTGCCGGGTCACCCGGATGTTCCGGAGTGCGGCGGCAAGGGCATGGATGCAGTCGGCGCCGCTCCGTACGGCAGCCCGCTGCTTCTCCCCATCACCCACGCCTACATCAAGCTGCTGGGTGCCGACGGCCTGCGCAAGGTCACCGAGATCGCCATCCTCAACGCCAACTATATGTCGGCCAAGCTGCTGCCGGAGCTCAAGACGCTCTACACCGGCGCCAAGGGCCACGTGGCACACGAGTGCATCATTGACCTGCGCCACTTCAAAGCCGAATACGGCGTGGATGCAACCGACGTTGCAAAGCGCCTGATGGACTTCGGATTCCACGCACCGACCCTCTCCTTCCCGGTTCACGAGACCCTGATGATCGAGCCTACCGAGAGCGAGCCGCTGGCCGAACTGGACCGCTTTGTCGACACGCTGAAGACCATCGTCTCCGAGTGCGAGGCCATCAAGGCCGGCAAACTCGACGCCGAGGACAACCCCGTCCGGATGGCACCCCACCCGGCAGAGGAGGTCTGCGCAGACGAGTGGAACCACAAGTATGGCCGCGAACAGGCTGCCTACCCGCTGCCTTGGGTTCGCGAGAACAAGTTCTGGCCGGCCTGCGCCCGCGTGGACAACGGCTTCGGCGACCGCAACCTGGTAACCGTGGTGAAATAGTCCTTTGATGGAAAACACGCAGCCATCCCGCTCCAGAGAGGTGCTGGAACTCGCCTCGGAAGCCGGCCACATCCTGTTGGAGAACGGCTCCGAGATATCCCGCGTGGATGAAACCATGAAGCGCATCGCCGCCAACTACGGCGAGAATTCAGAGAATTTCTTCACGATGGGCAACGGCATCATCACCACCGGCGACTCCTACGCCGGGGTGAAGTACGTGCCCATCAAGGGAGCGCGGTTCGACAAGATAATAGCCGTCAACCAGCTCTCCTGGGACATCCAGAACGCCGGCTGCACCTTCGACGACGCACGCAAACGCGTCGCCGATATCCGCAAGCTGCCCGGCAAGCCCGTCTGGGAACAGCTGATCGGCGCGGCGATGGGCACCGGCGGATTCTGCGCGGTATTCGGCGGAAGCCTCTTCGACTGCGCGGCCGCCATCGTGGCCGGCATCCTGCTCTGGACCTTCGTGCTGACGGTCAGCGTGCCGTATCTCTCGAAGATGCTGGGCAATATCTTCGGCGGCCTGGTCGGGACGGGGCTGTGCGCCATCTTCCACCACCTCGGATTCGGGGAGCATCTGGGCAACATGATTGCCGGCACCCTGATCCTGCTGGTGCCGGGAGTTGCCTTCACCAACGGCATCCGGGACCTCGCCAACGAGGATTACCTATCCGGCGTCACACGACTGCTGGATGCGCTGATGATGTTCTTCTGCATTGCGCTGGGCACCTGCCTGGCCTTTGTGATACACAGCTACTTCATTGGCGGCATCATCCAACTGAACGGCACCTTCGCCTCCGCACAGACGGCCGGCCTGCCGCTGCAGGGTCTGGCCGCCCTGATGGGCACGGTGGCCTTCGCCATCCTTTTCAGCGTACCGCGCCGCTACTACCTGAGTGCCGGCGTCGTGGGTATGCTGGGCTGGATTACCTACCTGGTGATCTACCGCTATGCGCAGCTGGGCGTCGGCGCAGCCACCTTCTTCGGGGCTTTCGTCGTGGCGCTGCTCTCGATCGTGCTGGCCATCCGGCTGAAGTGCCCGAGCACGATCTTCCTGGTCTGCGGCAACTTCCCGCTGATTCCGGGAGGCGGCATCTTCTGGAGCACCTACTACACGCTCACCGAACAGCTGCACCCGGCCCTCACGGCCTGGTACACCGCCATCAAGGTGGCCATCGCCATCGTGCTGGGCATGATCCTCGTCACCTGGTATTTCCGGAAACGCAAGGCCCGCCTGCACCCCCACGCTTAAAAATGAAAAACAAGCACCCTTTTCCTATGAAACGTTCCTTTTTCCTTTGTCTGACGCTGCTGCTGAGCACGGCGGTACTGTGGGCCCAGAAGCCCGCACTGGACCATTCCGTCTACGACGGCTGGAAATCCGTCAACCGCCCCGTGATCCAGGAGGGCAGCGAATGGGCAGTCTATGCCGTCTCTCCCCAGGAGGGCGACGGCATGCTGTATCTTTATAATGTAAAGACCGGCAAGACCTTCACGGCAGAGCGCGCCTCCCGCGCCATGATCAGCGCCGACGGAACCAAGGCCGTGTATCGCATCACCCCGCCTTTCAAGGAGACCCGCCAGGCCAAGATCGACAAGAAGAAACCCGACGAGCGCCCCAAGGGCTCGATTGCCGTGATGGACCTCAAGACCGGCGAGGCCAGGGAGTTCGCCAACGTCACCAACTTCAAGAGCGGTGACAGCCTGGGCGAATGGATCGCCTTCAAGGAAGAAGAGGTGAAAGCCGCTCCCGCAAAGCCGGAGAAGAACGGCGAGAAGCCCGAAAAGGGTGAAAAACCTGAAAACGGGGACAAGAAACCCGAGAAGCCTTCCGTCAAGAACAACCTCTACGTCCTCAACATCAGGACAATGGCGATCGATACGCTGAAGGGCGTGGATTCGTTCAAGTTCGACCACGCCGGCAACCGCCTGGCGTACGTCACCAAACCGGACAAGAAGGATTCCGTCACCGTGCGCGGCCTCTTCGTATACGATCCCGCCACCCGGACCTCCACCCCGGTGCTGACCGGCGAGAAGAAGGCCTCCTTCGGCAATTTCTTCTTTGAAAAAGAGGGCAGCCGGATGGCGTTCTACGCTTCGCTCGACACCGCCAAAGATGCCGCCAAGCAGCAGGATCTCTACCTCTACAACGGAGGCGAGCCCACCTTGCTGCTGACCCACAAGGCATCCGTCCTTGCCAAGGGCTGGGAGCTCGGTCAGAACGCCGACATCCATTTTTACGACGGCTATCTGACGCTCGGCACACGTCCGGTTCCGCCCGAGAAAGACACCACGCTGGTGGACTTCGAACAGGCGAAACTCGACATCTGGGTCTGGAACGAGGATTATATCCAGACCATCCAGAACAACCGGCTCTCCCGCGAGAAGGGCCGTACCTACCTGGCCAAGATAGGCTATGACGGCAAAAACTTCGTGCAGCTCGCAGACGAGATGATGCAGAGCGTGGAGATTCCCGAAGGTTACAAGGGCGACTATGTGATGGTGGCCGACGACAAACCGTACCGCATCCAGCGGCAGTGGGATTATTCCGCCTTCTCCGATATTTACCAGATTGACCTGCGCAACGGCAAGCGTACGCTGATTGAGAAAGCATCTTCGCTCACCTATGCACAGGAATCCCCCGACGGAGCGTATGCCGCCAGCTTCAACGAGAAGGACGGCAACTGGTATGTGATCGACATCGCAGCGGGAGCGATCCGCGAAGTCTCTTCCACGATTGGAACCGCCTTCTACGATGAAGAGGACGACCATCCGGCCTTCCCGGGCGCTTACACGGGCGCCGTCTGGAGCGAAGACAGCAAGTACTTCTGGATCCGCGACCGGTACGACTGGTGGCAGATCGACCCGACCGGAACGGCGGCGCCGGTCCGCAAGACATTCGGCCGCGAGAATCACCTCTCCTATCACTCGGTGGCCATGCCCTATACCCGCACCGACATCCGCGTCCCGCGCGGCGGCATGATCTTCACCGACCGTCCGGTCTGGTTCAACACCTTCGACGAGGTAACCAAGGAGAACGGCATCGCCCGGCTCGATATCACCCGCCGCAAGGCCAAGGTGGAGAACCTGGCCAAGGGTCCGTACATGTACCAGGCCCTGGCCGTCAGCACAGGCCGTAAACCGGTGATGCTCTACCTGCGCGGCAATTTCGAAGAGGGTAATGACCTGTGGATGACCCGCAACGACTTCAAAAAGCAGGAGAAACTCACCAATACCGGCGAGCAGCAGAAGGCTTACAACTGGGGTACGGTAGAGCTGGTCAAGTGGACGGCCTGGGACGGCACCCCGGCGGAAGGCCTGCTCTTCAAACCGGAAGACTTCAATCCCGCAAACAAATACCCGGTGATCTGCTACTTCTACGAACGCTACTCCGAGACGCTCTACTCCCCCCGCGTCCCGGCGCCTTCGGCCTCCACGGTCAATATTCCTTATTTCGTGAGCAACGGCTACATCGTATTCGTGCCGGATCTTCGCTACAAGGACGGCCACCCGGGCAAGAGCTGCATGAACTTCCTGATGCCGGGCGTGGATATGCTCTGCGAATATCCTTGGGTGGACGGCGACCATATCGGCATCCAGGGCCAGAGCTGGGGCGGCTACCAGACCGCCTACCTGATCACCCAGACGGGGCGTTTTGCAGCGGCGGGCGCCGGCGCACCGGTCAGCAACATGACCTCCGCTTACGGCGGCATCCGCTGGGAGAGCGGCGTGGCCCGCACGGCACAGTACGAAAAGGGCCAGAGCCGGATCGGCAAGGATCTCTGGGAGGGATTCGACCTCTACGTGGAGAACTCTCCGCTCTTCTTCGTGCCGAACGTCACCACCCCGGTGCTGATCATGCACAACGACCAGGACGGCGCCGTGCCCTGGTGGCAGGGTATCGAATTCTTCAACGCGCTGCGCCGCTGCGGCAAGCAGGCGTGGATGCTCCAGTACAACGACGAGGCCCACAACCTCAAGGAACGCCGCAACCGCAAGGACCTCAGCGTCCGCCTGCAGCAGTTCTTCGACCACTTCCTGAAGGGCGCACCGATGCCCGTCTGGATGTCCCGCGGCGTGCCCGCAACCCACAAGGGTATCGATTACGGTTTTGGATTTGACGATAACGAATCATTATGAAAAGAATAGCAGCATTTTTGATGGCCATGGCAGCAACTTTTTCCTGCGCCCCGAAAGCCGAAACTCCCGTTTTGATTGAGAAACATGACATTCCCGTGGTGGACGGTCAGTTCACCCCGGAAATCATGCACCAGCTGGGCAAGGTGGGTGACCCGCAGTACTGCGAGGCCACCGGCAAGATTCTCTACGGAGTAACCTACACCTCCATCGAAGAGAACAAGGGCAACCGCGAACTCTTCGTGATGAACGCGGACGGTACTGACAACCACCAGATTACCCGTTCCGCTGGCAGCAAGTCCAACGCCCGCTGGATAGACGGCGGCAAGAAGATCGCCTACCTGTATAAAGGCCAGATCTGGGTTTCCGACGCCGAGGGCCGCGGTGCGCGCCAGGTGAGCGACGTCTCCGACGGAATCGGCGAATTCAAGCTCTCGCCCGACGAAAAGAGCGTGCTCTATGTGAGCGACTTCAAGGTTGCACCCAAGGCTGCCGACATCTATCCGGACATCCCGAAGTCCACGGCCCGCACCATCACGGGGATGATGTACCGCCACTGGGACCATTTTGTGGAAAATATCCAGCATACCTGGCTGGCTTCCTTCGACGGCAACAAACTGGGTGAAGGGAAAGACCTGCTCGGCAGTGAGCCCTTTGAACTGCCCACCGAACCGTTCAGCGGAATCGAACAGCTCGATTTCAGCCCGGACGGCCGCTATATCGCCTATTCGTGCCGCAAGCTGACGGGCCGCGAATACGCCTTCTCCACCAATACCGACATCTACCTCTACGAGATTGCCACCGGCGAATGCCGCAACCTGACCGAGGGAATGATGGGCTACGACACCGACCCGCTCTTCTCGCCCGACGGCAGCAAGATTGCCTGGCTGAGCATGGAGCGCGACGGCTATGAGGCCGACAAGGTGCGCCTCTTCGTGATGAACGCCGACGGCAGCGGCAAGCGCGAGCTGACGGCAGCCTTCAAGTACAATGCCGGCGGCCTGCTCTGGAATGCCGAATCCACCGGCCTCTGGTTCACCTCGGAAATGGAAGGCCTCAAGGAGATATGCTTCGCCGACCTCGCTGCCGGAAACTGCACCAGGGTGACGCGCGGCGACTGGGTGGATTTCAACAGCATCAGCCTCTTCGAAGAGGGTACGCTGCTGGCCACCAACTGCTCGATGCTGCGTCCCGCGGAGATCGTCAAGGTCTCGCTGGCTGACGGCAGCTGGGAAGCGCTGACACACGAAAACGACTGGATTCTCGAACAGCTCGCTCCCGTTACGATGGAGCAGCGCTGGATCCGCACCACCGACGGCAAAAAGATGCTGACCTGGGTGGTCTATCCGCCGCAGTTCGACCCGGCCAAAGTCTATCCGTCCGTCCTGATCTGCCTGGGCGGTCCGCAGGGCGCCATCACGCAGGGCTGGTCCACCCGCTGGAACTACCGCCTGATGGCATCGCAGGGCTATATCGTGGTCCTGCCGAACCGTCGCGGAACCACCGCGTTCGGTCAGGATTGGTGCGAACAGATTTCCGGTGACTATATCGGCCAGAACATGAAGGATTACCTGGCTGCAGCCGACGCCCTGCTCGCCGAGCCTTACGTAGGCAAGATGTGCGCGGCAGGTGCCAGCTACGGCGGCTATTCCGTCTATTACCTGGCCGGCATCCACCAGAACCGCTTCTCGGCCCTGATCGCCCATGCGGGCATCTACAACCAGGAACACATGTTCATGGAGACCGAGGAGATGTGGTTCCCCAACTGGGACAACGGCGGATGCAAGGATCCGAAGACCTATATGGCCGGCTCGCCGTGGAGCAAGACTCCCGCAGCCGTGCGCCACTACGCCAACTCCGCCCACAAACTCGCCAAGAACTGGAACACCCCGATCCTGGTGATGCACGGCGAACTGGACTACCGCGTACCGGTGGACCAGGGCATGGCAGCCTTCAACACCGCCCAGATGATGGGCGTTCCCTCCAAGATGGTGCTCTTCCCGGATGAGAACCACTGGATTCTGAAACCGCAGAATTCCGTGCACTGGCACCGCGAGTTCTTTGCATGGGTAGACAAATGGTGCAGGTAATCATCATCGTTGTCGCCGCCGCAGTGGCGGGATTGCTGGCGTGGCTGCTGACGCGGCTTGCGCTGAGGGCCCGCTATGACCGCGAGCTGACCGCTGCCCGGGCTGCGCTCGAGACCGAAAAGGCGCTGCGCGCTCGTGAAGCCGATATCGCCGCAGAGCGGCTGGAAGATGCCCGGAAGGATTACGAACGGTCGCTGGCAGAGCTGAAAGAGTCGCAGGCGCAAGCACTCGAGGCCACCAAGAAAGAGCTGTCGCTCGCCAGCGAAAAGGCGCTCCGCGAACGCGAGGAGAACCTCAAGAAGACGGCCGGCGAGATGATGACCAACATCACCGGCGGGCTGAACCAGCGGATTGCGACCATGACCGAGGCCTTCGAGGCCCAGAAAAAGCAGCACACGGAAGAATCCGCGGCCCTCAAAACCAAGGTGGACGAGGCCGTGAAGAACTTCGCGGAGCAGAGCCGGTCGCTGGGCGACACCGCCGAGCACCTGGCCAGCGCGCTGCGGGGCGACAACAAGATGCAGGGCAACTGGGGCGAACAGAAACTGAACAATATCTTCGTGCAGGAAGGCCTCGTGGAGGGCCGCGACTACCACCGCGAAGTCTATCTGCGCGATGAAGGCGGCGAGATTCTGCGCAACGAGGATTCCGGGCGGAAGATGCGCCCCGACTACGTGCTGCACTTCCCGGACAATACCGATATCCTGATCGACGCAAAAATGAACCTGGACGCCTTCGTGGACTGGTATAACGCCGACAACGAGGCAGACCGCACCGAGTTTGCGAAACGCAACCTGGCCGCCGTCAGGGCGCAGGTGGCGTCGCTCGCCGGCAAACGCTATTCGGAATACGTCCAGGACGGCCACAAGACGCTGAATTACGTGATCATGTACGTGGCCAACTACGGCGCGCTGGCGCTGGCCCGCACCCTGGAACCGAACATCGTGAACGACGCCTTCCGCCAGAACGTGCTGATTACCACCGAGGAAACCATTATGCCCTTCCTCCGGGTGCTGCACACCGCCTGGGTGAACGTGGACCAGATCCGCAACCAGGAGAAGATTGTCAAGGCGGCTTCGCAGATGGTGGAGCGCGTACAGGATTACTTTGCAGCCCACACCGAAGTGGGCAAACGGCTGCACGATGCGATGGAGGCCCACGAGAAGGGCACCCGCAAACTGCAGGAAGGCGGCCAGAGCATCATCCACGCCGCCCATGAGGTGGAGCGCCTGAGCGGCATCAAGCCCAACCCCAGGAAAGCTTCGCTTCCCGAAGTGGAAGAATAATCCCCTTCGGGGTTATTTTATTTGGCCAGTTGGAAATTAAAGCGTATCTTTGCAGCCCCGCAAAAAGTGCGGGGTATAGTTAACTAATTTATTTATACCAAATTAACAACCCAATGCCTGGATTAATTGGAAAAAAAATCGGAATGACTTCCGTTTTCGATGCCGCCGGAAAAAATCTTCCGTGCACCGTTATTGAGGCTGGTCCGTGTGTTGTTACGCAAATCCGTACAGTTGAGAAAGATGGTTATGCCGCTGTACAGCTTGCCTATGACGATATCAAGGAAAAACACGCCAGCAAGCCCCTTCAGGGCCACTTCAAAAAGGCAGAAACCACGCCGAAGCGTAAGCTCGTGGAATTCAAGAATGATTTCCCTGCAGAGCTGAAAGTCGGCCAGGTGATCACCCTCGCAGACCTTTCCGAAGGTGTGCAGTGGGTCGATGTCACCGGAATTTCCAAGGGTAAAGGTTTCCAGGGCGTCGTGAAGCGCCACGGATTCCAGGGTGTAGGCGGACAGACCCACGGTCAGGACGACAGACTTCGTCACCCCGGTTCCATGGGCGCATCCTCCTGGCCTTCCCGCGTTTTCAAGGGTATGCGTATGGCCGGCCACATGGGCGGCGACCGCGTCAAGGTTTTCAACCTGCAGGTCATCAAGGTCATCCCTGAAAACAATCTCGTTATTGTCAAGGGTTCCATCCCCGGAGCCAAAGGTTCTTATGTAATTGTGGAGGACTAAGCGTTATGAAACTCGACGTTTACAAAATCGACGGTACCGCAGCCGGCAAGCAGGCCGAGCTCGCAGATGACATTTTCGCCATCGAACCGAATGACAACGCTATCTACCTGGATGTGAAGCAGTATCTCGCTGCTCAGCGTCAGGGAACCCACAAGACCAAAGACCGCAGCGAAGTCGCTTACTCCACCAAGAAGATGGGTCGCCAGAAAGGCGGCGGCGGCGCACGCCACGGTTCCATCAAGTCCAATATCTATGTAGGCGGCGGTACCGCACACGGTCCGCGCCCGCGCGATTACGACTTCAAACTCAACAAGAAGGTGAAACAGCTGGCCCGCTTCTCCGCCCTTACCTACAAGGCAAAAGACGGCGCCATCACGATGGTAGAGCCCTTCTCCATGGAGAAGCCCTGCACCAAGGATTTCATCAAGATCCTCGACGCACTCAAGGTCAACGGCCGCAAGACCCTCGTCATCCTTCCCGCAAATTCCAAGAATATTTACTTATCGTCTCGCAACCTGCCGGAAGCCAAGGTGATTACCGTTGACGAGATCAACACCTACGTTTTGCTCCACGCAAACCACCTGGTGATGGTCGACGGCGTCCAGGACATTCTTGCTGACAGACGCAAATAACACGCACCGCAATGGGAATTTTAATTAAGCCAATCGTAACTGAGAAAATGACGGTTCAAGGCGATAAGTTGAACCGTTACGGTTTCATCGTCGACAAAAACGCCAACAAGATCGAGATCAAGAAGGCAGTCGAGCAGATGTACGGTGTGTCCGTCCAGGACGTCAATACCGTAAACTACCACGGCAAGCGCAAAAGCCGCTACACGAATGCCGGTATGTTGACAGGCCGCACGAACAACTACAAGAAGGCGTTCGTGACGCTGGCCGGTGATGATAAGATTGATTTCTATAGCAACATCTAAGGACTATGGCTGTACGTAAATTCAAACCGGTAACTCCCGGTTCCCGCAATAAGGTCATCAGCACCTTTGAAGAGATTACCTGCACCACCCCTGAGAAGTCGTTGCTCGAACCCCGCCGCCGCAGCGGTGGACGCAACAACCAGGGCAAGATGACCGTCCGCTACATCGGCGGCGGCCACAAGAAGATGTACCGTGTGATCGACTTCCTCCGCGACAAGGATCAGTACACCGCCGTGGTCAAGACGATCGAATACGACCCGAACCGCAGCGCACGCATCGCACTCGTTGTTTACGCTGACGGTGAGAAGCGTTATATCATCGCCCCGAACGGCCTTAAGGTCGGTCAGGTGATCGCTTCCGGCAGCGGCGTCGCTCCCGAAGTGGGCAACGCGCTTCCTCTTGCAGAAATTCCGCTCGGTACCCTCGTTCACAACATCGAACTGCGTCCGGGTGCAGGTGCCGTGATGGCACGCAGCGCCGGCGCATACGCACAGCTTACGGCTCGCGAAGGCAACCACGCAGTCCTTCGCCTCCCTTCGGGTGAAACCCGCATGGTGCTCGTCAGCTGCCGCGCAACCGTCGGTGTCGTGTCGAACACCGACCACAACCTCGAGTCTCATGGTAAGGCTGGTCGCCGCCGCTGGCTCGGACGCCGCCCGCACAACCGTGGTGTCGTCATGAACCCTGTGGATCACCCGATGGGTGGTGGTGAAGGCCGCGCATCCGGCGGACACCCGCGTTCCCGCAAGGGTCTGCCTGCTAAGGGCTACAAGACCCGTAACCCGAAGAAGAACTCGAACAAGTTCATCATCGAAAGAAGACACAAATAACGGAATTAAATCTACAAGACTATGAGTCGTTCACTTAGAAAAGGTCCTTACATTCAGGACAGCTTGGAAAAGAAAGTCCTCGCGATGAACGAGGGCAAGATGAACAAAGAGGCCATCAAGACCTGGTCGCGTTCCAGCATGATCTCCCCTGACTTCGTAGGTCACACCATCTCTGTGCACAACGGAAACAGATTCATTCCGGTATATGTGACTGAGAACATGGTTGGCCACAAGCTCGGCGAATTCGCTCCGACCCGCACCTTCAAGGGCCATTCCGGTAATCGTTAACAGTAAAAGAAGATTACAATGGGAAAACGTAAAAGAGAAATGGCCGACAGGCTGAAAGAAATAAAGAAACAGACAGCTATCGCAAAGCTGAATGATGTTCCTACCTCTCCGCAGAAGATGCGCCTCGTGGCTGACATCATCCGTGGCGTCGAGGTCAACAAGGCGCTGGATATCCTCAAGTATTCCAAGAAAGAGGCATCCGTCCGTCTCGAGAAGCTTCTCCGCAGCGCTATCGCCAACTGGGAAGCCAAGAACGAAGACCGCCGCAAGGAACTCGAAAACGGCAACGTTATCGTCAAGACCATCATGGTTGACGAGGGTCGCACGCTGAAGCGCATCCGCACCGCCCCGCAGGGTCGTGCAGCACGCATCCGCAAGCGTTCCAACCACGTCACCATCGTTCTGGACGTGAAACCTGCCAAAGCAGAAACCAAACCAGTAGAGGAGGCTAAGTAATATGGGACAGAAAACCAATCCTATCAGCAATCGTGTAGGTATTATCCGCGGTTGGGACTCCAACTGGTACGGTGACTACCCCACCCGGATTCTGGAAGACGCCAAGATCCGCGAATACCTCAACGCACGTCTCGCAAAGGCTTCTTTGTCGAAGATCGTCATTGAGCGTACCCTCAAGGTCATCACGGTGACCGTCCACACTGCCCGTCCCGGTGTCATCATCGGCAAGGGCGGAGCGGAGGTCGACAAGATCAAAGAGGAATTGAAGAAGATCTGCGGAAAGGACATCCAGATCAACATCTTCGAGGTGAAGCGCCCTGAAGTTGACGCCAATATCGTGGCCAACAACATCGCACGTCAGCTCGAGGGCCGCGTTTCGTATCGCCGTGCCGTCAAGATGGCCATCGCATCCACGATGCGTATGGGCGCCGAGGGCATCAAGATTCAGATCAGCGGTCGCGTAGGCGGCGCCGAAATGGCTCGCAGCGAGATGTTCAAGGAAGGTCGTACCCCGCTTCACACCATCCGTGCCGACATCGATTACGCACTGGCAGAGGCTCACACCAAAGTCGGCGTGCTCGGCGTCAAGGTCTGGATTTGCAACGGTGAAGTTTACGGCAAACGCGACCTCTCCCCGAATGCAGGTACTTCGGCACAGAGCCAGGCAGCTCCCCGTGGCGAGCGCGGCGGCGAACGTCGTCGTGGCGGCCGTGGTGGCGAGCGCCGTGGCGGTCGTGACCGTCGTCCCCGCCAGGATGCCGAATAATCCGGTAGGGATTTGAGCGACCGGCCGGGAGGGTTGACCTTCCGGCCGGTTTTTTTGTTAACTTTGGGGTATGAAGAGATTCTGGATCATCTGGTTGCTGGTACTGCTGACCGCAGGTTGCGGACGGCAGGGCGGACTGGATCCGCAGCGGATGGCGCTGGCAGACGAAGCCATTGCAGCGGCTATCGACTCCGGAAAGATTCCCGGGGCGGTGCTGGCGGTGGTACGCGGCGGCAAGACGGTGTATCTGAAGGCCTACGGAAACCGCCAGGTGGTGCCGGACACGCTGCCGATGACGACCGATGCCATCTTCGACCTGGCCAGCCTGAGCAAGTGCGTGGGGACGACGCCCGCCGTGCTGCAGCTGGTGGAGCAGGGCCGAATCGGCCTGGAAGACAGCGTCTCGCAGTATATTCCGGACTTCGCTCCCTGGCGTGATCCGACCTCCGGCGAATCGGTGGAGATCCGCATCATAGACCTGCTGAACCACAGCGCCGGGCTGCCGCCGGAGATTGATGTGGCAGCGTATCTGGAAAGCTTCGGACCGTTTACCCCGGACAGCCTGATGCACCATATCGCCACCGAACTGCCGCGCAATTTCCGTCCGAGCACCGACGGATACCTCTACAGCTGCTTGAATTTCATCACTTTACAGCATGTTGTAGAGATTGTGAGCGGCGAGCCGCTTTGCGACTTTGCGCGCCGCAACATCTTTGAAAAGTTGGGCATGGACCATACCGGTTACCGGCCGGTCCTCCACCCCGAATGGATGGAGAAGGTGGTGCCGACCACCCTGCAGGAGGACGGCCTTCCCCTCTGCGGCGAAGTGCACGACCCCACCGCGCGGCTCGTAAATGACGGCAACTCCGGCAATGCCGGGGTGTTCGCGCCCGCGGAAGACCTGGTACTCTTTGCCAAAGCGCTCTTTAACGGTGGCGCTTACCGCGGCCGACGGATTCTTTCGAAGAAGACCGTGCGCCTGATGAAAGAATACCGCGCGCCCAACGGCCGCAGCCTGGGCTGGGATGCGGAAAGCACCTCCTCCGGCCTCAAGGGCGACGGATTCAACCCGCATACCGTGCTCTGCCACACCGGCTATACCGGCACCTCCATGGTGCTCGATTTCGAAACGGAAACGGCCGTAATCCTGCTCTCCAACCGCGTCCATCCCTGGGATCAGGGCGGGATTGGCGATCTCCGCAAAACCATCTCCAATATTGTTGCAGCATCCCTGAAATAACCATGGCACTTCCCGAACAGATTCTCCTCTCCTCCAATCTGCGGCAGCTGGAAAAGCGGCTGCAGGGACGCGAAGCCTACGCCATCGTGGACAGCAAGGTGCGGGAGCCGCGGCTGACGGCGCTCTTCCGCCCGGAGAGCATCTTCCGTATTGAAGCGGGGGAACCGGCCAAGCGGCTTTCCACCGTGGAAGCGCTGGCCGCCAAACTGTTGGAAGCCGGTGCGGACCGCGACGCGCTGATCGTGGGAATCGGCGGCGGCACCACGACCGACCTGACCGGGCTGCTGGCGGCGCTCTACATGCGCGGCGTGGCCTGTGCGCTGGTGCCCACCACCCTGCTCGCCCAGGTAGATGCCGCAATCGGCGGCAAGAACGGCGTAAACCTCGCGGGATACAAGAACATGCTGGGCACCTTCCGGCAGCCCGAATTCATCTATATCTGCCCGCCGCTGGCCGAGGGGGCCGACGACCGGGGCGGAATCGCGGAAATGCTCAAGACCTTCCTGCTGTGCGATCCGGCCGCCTATGCGCGCGCCGTGGTGCACTTCAGCGCGCCGGAACCCCGCTGCGCAGCGGAACGCCTTTCGCTGATCCGCCGCGCGGTGGAGATCAAATCCGAAATCGTGGCGGAAGATTTCCTGGACCGGGATGCGCGGCACCGGCTGAACCTGGGCCACACCTTCGCTCACGCAATTGAAAAATGCACTGCCGGCGCGGTTTCGCACGGCGATGCGGTGGCGATGGGAATCATCCTGGCCGCTGAAACGGCCGTACGGCTGGGCAAGGCCGAACCCGCGCTGGTGGAGCGGCTGAAACGCGATTTCACCGCCTGCGGCCTGCCTGTGGAGAGTCCCGTCGCGCGCGAGGCGTTGCTGGAGGCCATCTCCAAAGATAAAAAATCGAAAGACGGAGCCGTCCGGTTCATCCTGCCGGTAGCCGTGGGCCGCGTCATCGTCCAATCATTGAAACCGGAGGAGGTGCGATGAGCCAGCTCTGCCTGAGTGTCCAGTCGAACGATTTCGAGTACTGCCGTGCGCTGGTACAGGGCTTTATGCAGGATGTCGTGGAGATCCGGCTGGAGCCGTGCGACTGGAAGGAGGAGCAGCTCAAGGAACTCTTCAGCTGCGAGCGCAACGTGAAGCTGATGGCTTCGTTCGTCAACCCCACCCAGGTAAACCTGACGAGCGCGGTGGAACGGCTTTCGATGGCCATTCTCTCCGGAGCGGATTACGTGGACATCAGCCTGGCCATCCCCGAGCCCTCGCGCCGCTGGCTGATGACCCTGGCGATGAACAAGGGTTGCAAGATTATTCTCTCCTATCATAATTTCAGCTGCACCCCGCAGGTGGATGCGCTCCGCAAGATTGCAGAAGACGCATTCAAGGAGGGGGCGGATATCGTCAAGGTGGTCACCACGGCGGAAGGGGCGGAGGACTGCGAGCGGATTCTGTCGCTCTACCGGCACTTCCCGGAGGGCCGGCTGGAGGCCTTTGCGATGGGGGAAATCGGGTCGCAGACCCGCATCGAGGCGGTGACGCAGCACAAGGCGCCTTTCATCTACCTGGCCCCAGGCCGCGAAACGCGCACAGCCCCGGGGCAGTACACCGTCTATGACTTCTGGGAAGAGGAAGATATTCCGCTGCAGGGCGACGTAGCGCGCCTGCCGGCCTCCAAGAGCTTTGCGCAGCGGGCCATCATCCTGGCCGCCCTCTGCACCGGAACCACGCGCCTCTACCGCTATACCCCCTGCGCCGACAACGAAGCGGCCCTGCGGGTGGCGGAACAGCTGGGTGCGGAGATTGCCCGGGAAGGCGATACGCTCGTCATCACCGGACATCAGGATATTCCGAACAAAGGGCTTGTCCTCAAAGACGATACGATCTTCGTGGGCGAATCGGCCCTGCTGGCTCGGCTCTGCATTCCGCTGGCGGGCCTGGCACGCCGGCCGGTCACCATCACCGGCGAAAAGACGCTGCTCCGCCGCTGGGTCTGCCCCTACAAGACCCTGCTGGCCCAGTTCGGGCTGAAGGTGGAGGGCGAACGGACCGGATTCCTGCCGCTGACGGTGTCGGGCACGCTGCGGCCCTCGCCGCTGACCCCGGTGAACGGAAAGCACGGCAGCCAGATCATCTCCGGACTACTGATCGCCCTTTCGCTCTGTCCCAGCCGCAACCATCTGCCCACTTTCCTGCGCATCCACCACCTCACAAGCCGGTTCTACCTGGACCTGACCTGCGAAGTGATGGGATACTTCGGGCTGGAAGTACCTGATTTTCCGGAAGAACAGGACGAGCTGGACGAACGCACCTACTTCTTCGGAACCGGACAGCAGGTGCGGCCGGTAGTGGGTCTGGCCTGCGAAGCTGACTGGAGCGCCGCTGCGCTGATGATGGCCGCCGGGGCCGCGATGGGCGACGTGACGCTGCACGGACTGAACCTCAACTCGCTGCAGCCCGACGCCGAGATGTACGACCTGCTGGTGGAGCAGAACAGCGACCTGGTGCGCTACGAAAACGGCGACATCAACATCCGCAAGGGCCTGACCGTCCCCTTCGACTACGATATTACCGATACGCCCGACCTGCTGGGCGCGCTGATTATCCTGGCCCTGCGGGCGAACGGCGAAAGCTGCATCAGCGGGCTGGAGCGGCTCCGCAACAAGGAGAGCGACCGGGCCAAGACCTTTGTGGAGGAGTTCCGTGCCATCGGAGCCGACCTCTTCATTGCCGAAGACGGCAAACTCTATATCGAGGGTTCTCCCTCGCAGCTGCTGGAGGGCGGACACTGCTCCTCGCACGGCGACCACCGGCTGGCCATGGCCCTGGCCGTGGCGGACGGCATGTCGCGCGGGAGGGTGCTGGTGGACGACCTGGCCTGCTCCGGCAAATCCTGGCCGGAGTTCCCGGAAGAACTGGATAAACTCTTTGGAAACAAAAGCAAATGAGCCAATTACACAATACATTCGGAGGAAATGAGGGGCTGCGGGTCACCCTGTTCGGGGGCTCGCACGAGGCCTCGCTCGGCGTCACCCTGGAAGGGCTGCCGGCCGGAATCGACCTGCACCCGGACGATTTTGAACGCGACCTGGCCCGCCGGCGGAGCGGTGCGACCGGCACCACGGCCCGCCGCGAGAGCGACATTCCGCACTTTGAAGGGGGAATGCTGCCCTGCAAGGACGGCAGTTTCGTCACCTCCGGGCAGCCGCTGACCATCACCTTCGAGAACCGGGACATCCGGCCGGAGGATTACGAACCCTTCAAGTTCCATCCGCGTCCGGGCCACGCCGATTTCACGGCGGCCGTCAAGTACGGACCGGAGGCCCCCGCTTCCGGCGGCGGAATCTTCTCAGGCCGCATGACGCTGCCCCTGGTGGCGGCCGGCGTGCTGGCCAAACGGATGATCGCCCCCATCCGGGTCGAGGCCCGACTGGTGGAGGTCGGCGGCATTCCGACCGACGATCAAGCCGCCGTGGAGGCCGCGCTGAAGCAGGCTGAAGCGGATGGCGATTCGCTGGGCGGAATTGTGGAGTGCATCTGTTCCGACGTCCCGGTGGGACTGGGCGAGCCCTTCTTCGATTCGCTTGAATCGGTCCTTTCGCACGCCATGTTCTCCATTCCGGGCATCCGGGGCATTGAGTTCGGCGACGGCTTTGCAGCGGCCCGCAAGCGGGGTTCGGAGCACAACGACCGCTTTATCGACGCCCTGGGCCACACGGCCACCAACGGGGCGGGCGGCATCAACGGCGGCATCTCCAACGGCAATCCCATCGTCTTCCGTGTGGCGGTCAAGCCGACCGCTTCGATTGCGCGGGCCCAGGAGACGTTCGATTTCGCCGCGCGCGAAGTGCGTCCTCTCTCCGCCGGCGGCCGTCACGACGTCTGTTTCGCGCTGCGGGTTCCGCCCGTGGTGGAGGCGATGACCGCCATCTGTTTGGCGCAGTAAGGGATTATCATTATATTTGTATGCTATGATCTGCAGAAGCAAGGCACCGTTCAGACTGGGTATCGCAGGCGGGGGCACGGACGTGTCGCCCTACGCCGACCTGTACGGCGGCGCCATCCTCAACGTCACCATCAACCGCTTTGCCCACGCATCCCTGCGTCCGACCGACGAGGGGCGGGTGCGGTTCCGTCATATCAACGAAAACCTGCAGGCCGAATTCGACGCGGCGCCGCGACTCGATCCCGCTCCCGGGTTGGAGCTTCAGTGCGGCGTCTACAATGCGGTCGTCAGCCGTTTCTGCGGCGGCAAACCGCTCTCGCTGGAGCTGACCACCCAGATGGACGTCCCCTCCGGCAGCGGCCTGGGAACCTCTTCCACACTGGTGGTGGCCATCCTGGGCGCCTTTGTGGAGTGGCTGCATCTTCCGCTGGGCAAATACGATATCGCCCGGCTCGCCTACGAGATCGAACGGATCGACCTGGGCATGGCGGGCGGCCGGCAGGACCAGTACGCCGCCACCTTCGGCGGAGTGAACTTCATGGAGTTCAAAGACGACGAGCGGGTGGTGGTCAACCCCCTCTCCCTGCCTGCACCGCTGCTCGAAGAGTGGGCCATGAACACCGTACTGCTCTACACCGACAAGCGGCGCGAATCGGCCCGCATCATCGAAGAGCAGGTGGCCAACGTCAAAGAGAACAAGACCGCCTCCGTGGAGGCCATGCACCGCGTCAAGGAGGAGGCCTTCCGCATCAAGAACTGCCTGCTGGGCGGAAATCTCGATGCGATCGGCGATGCCCTGAACGTCAGCTGGGTGAACAAGAAAAAGATGGCGAAGGAGATCTCCAACGACCATATCGACCGGATTTACGAAACCGCCATGGCGGCAGGAAGCACCGGCGGCAAGATTTCCGGTGCGGGCGGCGGCGGTTTTATGTTTTTCCACTGTCCGGGCAACACCCGCTACGCAGTGACGGAAGCGCTCGGCAAGTTGGGAATCGGACAGGTTTACGATTTTGAATTCTGCAAGGAGGGACTTATCACATGGACCGTATAAAACTCCTCAAATCGCGGCTGGAAAGCCATAACGCCCTGATAACGAAGGTGCTCTCCGACGATCATCTGCTGGCCGCCCTGAACCTGGCGGCCGGGGTGATCGAACAGTGCTTCCGCAACGGCGGCAAGGTATACTTCTGCGGCAACGGCGGCAGCGCTGCCGACGCCCAGCACCTGGCTGCCGAGTTTTCGGGCAAATATATGATTGACCGGGACTGTCTGCCTGCGGAAGCCCTGCACTGCAACACCTCCTACCTGACGGCCGTATCCAATGATTTCAGCTACGATATCGTCTATTCCCGCCTGATCTCCGGAATCGGCCGCAAAGGCGATGTGCTCATCGGCCTTTCGACCTCCGGCAACTCGGCCAATATTGTCAAGGCCTTCGAAGTCTGCCGCACCAAGGGAATTGCCACGATTGCCTTCACGGGCAAGGGCGGCGGCGCGATGGCTCCGCTCGCCGATCTGCTGCTGGCGGTTCCTTCTACCGAAACGGCGCGGATTCAGGAGGCGCACATCACCTTGGGACACCTGCTCTGCGAGCTGGTGGAGGCTGCCATTTTCAGCGACTGACCTATGGAGTGCATCGTACTGGCCGGCGGACTGGGCACGCGCCTGCGAGGCGTCGTGGGGGAACTCCCCAAATGCCTGGCTCCGGTGGCGGGACGGCCTTTCCTGGCCTGGATGCTGGAAAACCTGGAACTTTGCGGATTTACACACATCATACTTTCGCTGGGCCACGGCAGTGACGCCGTGCGCGCATTTGTCGCTCAGCGCACTTCCGCATCCGAAATCGAGTGCGTGGTGGAGCGCGAACCGCTGGGTACCGGCGGCGCCGTCCGGCTTGCCCTCACCCATGCCCGCGAGGCGCAGGTCTTTATCCTCAACGGCGACACCTGGTTCGACGTGCCGTTCCGCGAAATGCTGGAAGCCCACCGCGGAAGCGATGCTATCGCCACGCTGGCCCTCAAGCCGATGCGCGACTTCGACCGTTACGGCACGGTGACGATCGGCGAAGACGGAAAAACCGTCGAAGCCTTCCACGAAAAGGCCCCCTGCGCGGAAGGACTCATCAACGGCGGCATCTACCTGATGGCGCGCGGAGCGCTGGAAGCGATGCCGGAGAAGTTCTCCCTGGAGCGGGATTGGCTGGAGGTGCAGGTGTCTGCGGGCCGCCTGGAGGGTTATGTGAGCGACGGCTATTTCATGGATATAGGCGTCCCCGACGACTATCAGCGGGCCCAGGCCGATTTCTTCCTGGGTGCCCACAAGCGCTACGATACCCTCTTTCTGGACCGCGACGGCGTGATTGATGTCGAGCTTGAAAACGACTATGTGAAACGGCCGGAAGAGATGATCTTCATTCCCGGGGCGGTGGAGGCCATTGCCCGCCTGCAGCCGCTTTTTGCCCGCACGCTCGTGGTGACCAACCAGCGGGGCGTTGCCAAGGGAGTGATGACCCTCGACGATCTGGACCGGGTGCACCGTCACATGATCTCCCGGATCGAGGCGGCGGGCGGCCATATCGACAAGATCTATTTCTGCACCGGAATGGACGAATCCGATCCCCGGCGCAAACCCAACAACGGAATGTTCCTCGACGCCCTGGAGGATTTCCCCCAGATCGATCCGGCCCGGAGCCTGATGGTGGGCGACAAACCCACCGACATGGTGTTCGCCGCACGCTGCCGCCTCACAGGCGTGCTGGTCGGAAAGGATTACGGCCTCAGGGAACTGGCCGACGAACTCATATCGAATCTCTGACACCATGCGGATCGCCTTTCTCTCCACTTTCTATCCGTTCCGGGGCGGCATTGCCCAGTTCAACGCCAATCTCTACGAGGCGGCGCGCGCTGCGGGACACGAAGTGAAGGCCTTCACCTTCACCTGCCAGTATCCGAAGTTCCTCTTCCCGGGAAAAACGCAATACGTCACGAAAGGCGACACAGCGAAAGCCATTGAGAGTGAAGCGGTTCTGAACACCGCAAACCCCTGCACCTGGGGCCGGACCGCCCGGCGGATCGCCGCCTGGAAACCGGACGTGGTGGTCATGAAGTACTGGATGAGCTACATGGGACCCTCGCTGGGCAGCGTGGCCCGGCGGCTCAGGCGCCGCGGCATCAAGGTGATCGCCCTGCTCGACAATGTCATCCCGCACGAGGCACGTTTCTTCGACCGCCCCTTCTCGCGGTGGTTCCTGCGCTCGGTTTCGGGCTGCGTGGCCATGTCCCGCGCGGTGATGGACGACAAGAACGCCCTGGCGCCGGAGATTCCCGCCGTGCTGGTCCCCCACCCGCTCTACGACCATTTCGGAGCGAAGATGGACCGAAACGAAGCGGCAGGGAAACTGGGGCTCGACCCGGATCGCAAGACGCTGCTTTACTTCGGCCTGATCCGGGAATACAAGGGGCTGGACCTGCTGATCGAGGCGATGCGGCTGCTCGACGAGGGCTACCAGCTGGTGGCGGCCGGAGAGTGCTACGGCAGCTTTGAACGCTATGAACAGCTGGCCGCCGGCAACCCCCGGATCCATCTGCAGAACCGGTATATCGGCGACGAGGAGGTACCGCTCTTCTTCTCGGCCGCCGACCTCTGCGTGCTGCCCTACCGCAGCGCCACCCAGAGCGGCATTACGGCCATTTCACTCCACTTCGATCTGCCGCTGGTCGCGACGCCGGTGGGCGGACTGCCCGAGAGCGTGGGAGAAACCGGTGTGGGCGTGATGGCCCGCGAAGCATCGGCAGAGGCGGTTGCCGAAGCCGTCAGACGCTATTTTTCCGGCGAAGGTGCCGGATGTCGCGCGGCAATTGCTGCGTTCAAGGAGCGCGCCACCTGGCAGCGTTTCGCAGAAGAAGTCGTTCTGCTTGCAGAACGCATTTGATTTTTTTCTAACTTTGACCCTATCGTTTTCTGACTTTTAACCGATGAAACTGGACAAATTCCTGCAACTGTTCGTCGTCAAGGAGAAGACCTTTTTCCCGCTCTTCGTCCAAACTACCGCGAACATCGTCAAGGCAGCAAACCTGCTGGTAGAACTCACCCGCGATTCCGATCAGATCAACCGGCAGATGCTGGCCAACCGCATCAAAGAGTGCGAAACCGCCGGCGACACCTTCACCGACCACATCATTGAAAAACTGATCGATGCCTACAACACCCCGTTCGACCGGGAAGATATCCATCAGCTTGCCCAGGACCTGGACACCTTTCTGGACGGGATCCGCGAGTCGGCCAAGAAGTTCGCCATTTACCAGCCCGACGGCGCCGATGAAAAACTGATTGAAATGGCGCTGATGATTCTCCGGGATGCCGAGCTGATGCACGAAATCACCGGCAAGTTCGAAAACATGCGGAAAGAGGGTGCCGAACTGGGCCGTCTCTGCGACGCGATCCAGGAGACCGAGCACAGCGCGGACGACATCTTCACCGCCTACATGAGCGACCTCTTCAAGGGGAACATCGACTTCATTGAACTGGTCAAGAAGAAAAATATCATCCAGACCCTCGAGGATACCTGCAACGAAGGCAAGGACGTTTCCGAAACCGTCCGTACCATCCTCGTCAAAATGGGATAATCCGTGATTACCGTCGTTATCATAGCTACCGTCATCGCGCTTGCCTTCAGTTACATGAATGGCATGAACGATGCCGCCAACGCGATTGCCACCGTGGTGGCGACACGGGCCCTCAGCCCCAAAAAGGCGGTTTGGTGGGCCGGCTTCTGGATCTTCGTCTCCTGTTTCGTCTTCTTCTTCGTGGCTCCGCACGTGGCCGAGACGATGGGACGCGGAATCGTCCAGGAGAGCGTGATCGACCACTTCGTGATTCTGGCAGCCCTGCTCGGCGCGGTACTCTGGACCTGGATCTGCACGCAATTCGGCCTCCCGATCTCCGCTTCGCACGCACTGATCGGCGGCCTGATCGGACCGGTCTGGTTCGGATTCGGCGGGCAGTACCTGATTCTCAGCGGGATCGGACAGATTGTGCTCTTTATCGTACTCTCCCCGCTGATCGGCATGGTGCTGGGCTTCTTTATGAACTGCTTCTTCATGTGGGCGCTCCGCCACACGCGGCTGCGCCGGACTGAGAAGGTGTTCCGCCGCCTGCAGCTCTTCTCTTCCGCCGTCTTCTCGTTCAGCTTCGGCCTGAATGACGGACAGAAGACCATGGGTATCATCGCCATCCTGTTCTCCGCCGCGCTGGCGCAGAATCCCGACAACGGATTGCTGAAGGTGCTCTACAACGTCGGTGAGGGACAGTTCGTTCCTTACTGGCTCATTATCGTGTCGTATGCACTGATCTCCCTGGGAACCGTGATCGGCGGCTGGAAGGTGATCAAAACGCTGGGAGGCGGACTGACCAAGGTGACGCCGGTTACCGGTTTCTGTTCGGAAACGGCCGGATCGCTGACGCTGATCATCACCGCCGCGCTCGGTATTCCGGTCTCCACCACCCATACCGTCACCGGCGCCATTATCGGTACCGGCCTGACCAAAGGCGTCAAGAGCGTGAAGTGGGTCACCGCCAAACGCATCGTCTGGGCCTGGGTGCTCACCATTCCCGCCACCATCGTCGTATCCGGACTCATTTACAAATTAATGCAGCTCCTCGGGGCTTAAGACCATGACGGAGCAGTATCGGGTCGCCGGGCATCGGTTCTCGCTTACCATGGCGGACGACAGTCTGCTCTGGAATCACCTGGAGAACTACGCTCCGTTCCGAGTGGAGAACGACGGCGAACCGCTTTTCGCCCTCGAGTATGTGGATCGGCTTGATCCGGTGGAGAAGGTGCCTGTCTATACGGAAAAGGCGGACGAACCGGACCAGCCCCGTATCGAAATCTTTCGCAACGGCAGCCCCGGCGATCCGCGCGGTTTTGCCTGGATCTTCGAGATGGCGCCCGTGCAGCGGATGAATATCTGCGCCCGCGTACTTGCATCGGAAGATTTCTCCCGCGCGCAACTGGAGGTCTCCAACCCGGATAAATTCGGGAGATTTGCCGTCGACAACGCGCTGATGCTGCTCTACGCTTTCCGCACTGCGCCGCTGAACACGCTGGAATTCCACGCCTCCGTAATCCTGCATGCGGGCAAGGGGTATCTCTTCCTGGGCAAGAGCGGCACCGGCAAGAGCACCCACTCCCGGCTTTGGCTGAACCATATTCCGGACAGCGAACTGCTCAATGACGACAACCCCATCATCCGGATCGGCCGGGACGGAATCGTCCGGGTCTACGGCTCACCGTGGAGCGGCAAGACGCCGTGCTACCGCAACCTCGATGCGCCGGTGGGGGCGATCGTCAATCTCAGCCAGTATCCGGAAAACCGCATCCGCCGCTACGGTGCGTTCGAGGCCTACGCGGCCGTCTTCCCCTCCTGTTCCGGCCTGCGCGCCATTCCGGAAATCGGAGACGGCATGCACGCCTCGATTGAAAAGATTGCGGTGGAGATTCCCTGTTATCACCTGGACTGCCTGCCCGACGAAGCGGCGGCACGCCTCTGTCACGACACCGTCACCCGCTGACCCATGGAGAAACGCATCCTGCCCAACGATATCCTGCTGGCCGAAGCCGGCGCGCTGCTCGCCGAAGGGCGGGATGTGGAACTGCTGGTCAAGGGCAACAGCATGCTGCCCTTCCTGCACGACGAACGGGACAGTGTCCGGCTCCGCAAACTGGATACGGTGGCCAAAGGCGATATCGTCCTGGCGCAGATCAGCCCAGGCCATTACGTGCTGCACCGCGTGCGGGCCGTTGACGGGGAAAAGCTGACGCTGATGGGCGACGGAAACACCCGGGGAACGGAAAGCTGCACCCGCGCCGACGTACTCGGCACCGCCGTCGAGTTCATCCGAGCGGACGGCACCCGCCGGAAACCGGGAAGAGGACGCTGCTGGGCGGTTTTGCGGCCCATTCGGCGTTACCTGTTATATTTGTATCGAAAAATCGTTAAAACCCGATAGCCATGAGAATCAAAGACGGATTCAAACTGCGCTCGCTGGCCGGCGAGTTTATCGTGGTCGGTGAAGGCCTCTCGCAAGTCAGTTTCAACAAGCTGATTTCGCTCAACGAAACGGCCGCCTACCTCTGGAAAAATCTCGTAGACAAAACGTTCGACACCAACGATATTACGAATCTCCTTTGCGAAAAATACGAGGTGGAAGAGGCGGTGGCTGCCGCCGATGCTGAAAAACTGGTTGAAAGCTGGCGCAACGCCGGGCTGCTGGACGAATAACCCATGAAGAACTTCCGTTCGTGCATGAAAGGGCTGGGCGCGATGCTCAAACCGCTGCGATGGAGAGTCGCGGTCGGGGTGGGTATCGGACTGGTGCGGATTGCCGCATCGCTCGCCTTCGTCTGGATCTGCAAACGGCTGGTCGATATCGCCACGGGCGCGATCGACGCTCCGCTGGGCGGAAGCATTGCCCTGATGGCCGGCATCCTGGCCATCCAGATCCTGGGCAACGTGGCCGCATCGTGGTGGGAGAGCTACATCTCGGTCGAGGCGCAGAACGGATTCAGGCACAGCGTTTTCGCGCACGTGTTGCGCAGCACCTGGAACGGTCGGGAAGCCTTCCACAGCGGCGACACGGTCAACCGCCTGGAAGAGGATATTCGCGTGGTGGTGGACCTGCTCTGCTCCCGCCTGCCCAGCGCGATCGTCACCCTGTGCCAGCTGATCGCGGCTTCGCTCTTCCTGCTTACCCTCTCGCCCAACCTCTCCTGGATCCTGATTGTGCTGATGCTGGCAGCCGTGCTGGGCAGCCGGCTCTTCTTCCGCACGCTGCGCCGTCTGACGGCCGCTATCCGCGCCAAGGACAGCCAGGTACAGGCCTACATGCAGGAAAACCTGCTCAACCGGATCGTGGTGCTCACGCTGATCGGGGCGGAGCGGGTGCTCTCGCGGCTGGGAATGCTGCAGCGCGACGTGCGCGACAATACCGTGAAGCGCTCCAACTACAACGCGGTGGCCCGCACCTTCATGGGGCTGGGTTTCCTCTCGGGCTATGCGGCCGCCTTCCTCTGGGGCGTATTCGGCATCCGTTCGGGCGCGGTGACCTACGGTATGATGACCGCCTTCCTGCAGCTGGTCGGCCAGATTCAGCGGCCGATCGCCGAACTGGCGCACCACGTGCCCGCTTTCATCCATTCGCTCACCTCGGTGGAGCGTCTGATGGAGTTGGAAGAACTTCCGTTGGAGGAGCGTGGAGAGCCGGTCCTGCTCGAAGGAGCGCCGGAGATTGCCATCGAGCACCTGACCTTCGGCTATGCTGGCCAGGCGGAGCCCGTCTTCAAGGATTTCTCCTTCACCTTCAAGGGCGGCGAGATGACCGCCATCACCGGCCACACCGGAATCGGCAAGAGTACGCTGATCCGGCTGATCCTGGCACTGTTACGACCGCAGGAGGGATCCATCCGCATTGGCGGCGTCGCGGTCAGTCCCAATTTGAGAGGCAATTTCATGTACGTTCCGCAGGGGAATTCCCTGCTGAGCGGAACCATCCGGGAGAATCTCCGGATGGTGGCGCCCGAAGCCACTGACGAGCGGTTGCGCGAAGCGCTGGAACTGGCGGCCGCAGAGTTCGTGTTCGACCTGCCGGAAGGGCTCGAAACCCTCTGCAGCGAGAAGGGCGGCGGCCTGAGCGAAGGCCAGGCACAGCGGATTGCCATCGCGCGCGGCCTGCTCCACAGCGGCGGAATCCTGGTGCTCGACGAAGCCACCTCCGCGATCGACCCGGAAACCGAAGAGCGGTTGCTGCAAAATCTTAGCGCCCGCTTCCACGGGCGCAAGACCATTCTGTTCATCTCCCACCGGGAGGCGGTGACTTCGGCGGCCGATGCGGTGTTGCGGATCGGCGCGAAGGACTGAAAACTATAAATCGAAGTTGGCTTTGTAGAACTCCCCGACCTTCGTATCGGCGGAGGCGTTGAGTTGGTTCAATTCGTCGCGGTCAATCTTTCCGGCCGCATACCAGCCCTTCAGCGCTTCGCGGTAAGGCGGCAGAATCTCCGCTTCGAGCTGAAGCACCTTCTGGAGATAACCGGAGCCCTCTCCGTTGAAAAGGAGTTCCCAGTTGAAATAGCGACGGTTGTTTTCTTCGGTGTCGTCCAAATCATAATTGTATACACGCTCCTTGAGGGCAAAGCCCCACTGGGAAAGCGGGGACTGGCGGTTCTCGTCGCCGCGGAGCATGACGGGAATGCCCTCTTCGCCCGTCGAAGCCCAAACCGGCATGGTCACGGTGGTTCCCGGGTAGCTCACGATGGTCCACATCGTGGTCAGTTCCGGGTTTTCGCCCGGTTTGACGCCGGTGATGACGACACTGCTGGTCGTGGTCTTCCGGGTGATGAAGTCGTTGTCGAAAGCCCATCCCCTGAGCTTGGGTGCGTAATTCTCATCGCCGCGAAGGTTCAGGTCCATCAGGGCGTTGGCATAGCAGCGGGCGTGGTTGTTCAAGACGAATTCCGCCGTGATGCCGCCGGCGGATTCGAGCGCCTTGCGGGTCAGCGCTTCCGCCGTGATGTACCGGCACTGGCCCCTGCCCTCGATGCGCGGCCGTCCGTTGAATGAGAAGTTGCTGCGAACCAGATAGCCGTCGGGGGCGACGCTCGGGTCGTTGACGTCGTATTTGTAATACTCGTAGCTGTTCACTTCGAAATACGCCACATTGCCCTGGGCATCCATGACACCGAAGTTCGCGTCGACGTCCCAGGGTGTGGGAAGTTCATCGAGCATCTTTTCGAAATCATCCACGGTTGCGCAGTATTCGAGGGCCATTTTCATGACGACTCCGTTGGACTGGGAATCTCTTTCCTTGTCCCATTCAATGTTGTAGGAAAGCGTATTGAAGATGGCAAACCCTTCCGAGTTGGAGCCGATCCAGATGGATTCCGGATCGTCGGTTTTCTCCGCCACAATGGCCGTATAGGCATACTTGCCGTCCTGTGCGGGAAAGTGGCGCATGATGTTGCGGTCAGAATCCGTGTCACGGTTTTTCCAGATGAGCGGACGGCCGTCGGGCGTTACTTTGCCGGAAACGATGATGCTGGTACAGGCATACGAAATCGCGGCGCTTGCAAAGAGCAGGAACGTAAGAACAAGTGCTGTTTTGCGGAAATGTGTCATAAGAAATCCCTTTTGTGTTTACGGCGTTAAAAATACGAAATAATACTTACTTTTGTAAAAAAAGGAGATTGCCATGAAACAGTCACTTCATCTCGCCATCGCTTTGCTTCCCATCCTGCTGCTCGTCACCGGGTGTCCTCTGGGACCGGATCCGGGGCCGCAGACCTACACGGTCATCACCGGTGTCTATGCGATTGACGGCGGCACGGAGAGTACGCCCGCCATGCTTTCAGCAATCAACTATGAGAACAAGACCCTGACGCAGAATATCTTCGAGGATCAGAACGGCAAGACGCTCGGCGGAAGGGTGCCGGATGCCATCAGTTTCGGCAGTCACCTCTGCCTGTGCGCCCATGACGCCGGGACGGTCTATATCACCGACCTTGCGGGCAAAATCGAACATGAAATCACGGCCGGCGGAACCGGCGCTCCCTACAAACCCGGCCACATCATCCGGCATAAACAGTATCTGTTCGTTACCTATTCGGAAGGATACCTGGCCCGGATCGACACGACCACGTACGGTGTAAGCCTGCTGGAAGTGGGTGCGAATCCGCAGGGGCTCGCCGTTTCCAACGAAAAGGTTTATGTAGCCTGTCCGGGTGCCGACGGGACCGGAACCACGGTAACCGTGGTGGACGCCCCCTCCTTTTCCCTGTTCAGGAACCTCACCGTAACGCCGAACCCTTCGGAAGTACTGGCCTGCGGCAAGAACTTTCTTTATGTCCTCTACAAGGGTTCCGGACTGGATGCCGCGCCTTCCATCGAGATGTTCACCACGAAACAGGACGAGAAACTTTCCACCATCCCCGTTGCATCGCCCCTGACGATGGCTGCGGGTCCGGGCGTGTACAGCTACGTCTTCGTTTTGACGCGGGAGATGGACGATTCCGGCGTTGTCCGCCAGCGGATCGTCCCCGTGGACGGCATATCGGGCCGGCCCATCACGGATGATTTCAACCAGGGAGAACTTGTCCTGGAAACCGCGGTTACCATCAGCGTAGACCCGGTGAACGGCGCCGTCTTCGTGGGCAGTACCCGGACGGACGGATCCGGTGTGTACGAGGTCCTCAACGTCAACGGCAGCCTCTGGCACACTTTCAACACGACCGGCACCCCGGGGAAGGTCTTCTTCTCCACGGCCCAGGTTGAGTACTAAATCGGATTATTCTGCAAAAGGTCCTTTGCGGCGGAAGCGGTCGGTAATGTCCGTCAGGCTTCCGTCCGCGGCTACGGCATAGAGCCGCTGGTTGGTGTCCGGATCTTTCAGGCTGCCGTATTCGGCCCGGTAGGGTCCCACCTTGATAAAATCGAAGCTGGTGCGGTCGATCCCCTCCGGGATGGCCTCGGCGCCGGAATACCATGCGCTCTTTTTCCCCAGTTCGCGGCGGACGAAACCGGCGAGCCGCGCCACTTCGGCCGGATCGGCGTCGCCGCCCATCAGGCAGATACAGGTAATGCCCGGATAATGCTGCGACAAGACACGCAGAGCCTCTTCCGTGAGAGGCTCTCCGATGTCTTCCCGAAGATGGGGGCTGTGGCAACCTTCGCACCGGAACGGGCATCCGGTAATGTTTACCGCCAGGGTCGTTTCGCTGGGAATCTCCTGAAAAACAATGTCGAAGTTGTAGAATTTCAACATTATTTCAGCGAGGAGGATTTCGCGTAGAAGCGTTTGGCGGCCTCCTTCTGGCGCGGCAGCGAGAAGCAGCTGATGCGCTTCATGTAGCCGATGATGCGGGTTGCGTAGTCCACGTTCTTGCTGTGGCACTCCGGGCACTCGGCCAGGTAGCGCTTGTCGATGTGGCCGCAGTCGTTGCAGATGGTGTTGGGAATGTTGAACGTGAAGTAGTTGCAACCTTCCTGCGCAGCCACCTTGAGCAACTGGCGATACTGTTCCTTCGAGAGGTGCTCCTCCAGGTTCATGTGCAGTGCGGAACCACCGGTCAGGTGTTCGATGTACTGGCGGCCGTGGAGGCGGAACTTGTCGAGGATGTTGAGCGAATCGTCTTCCACAATGTAGAAGTAGCTGTTGTAGCAGTCGCGCGGCACTTCGTAGCCGTCTTCGCGGTCCCACTTCGCATGCTTGACGCCCACGTTCTCTGCCGGAATCATCTCGCAGTTGAACATCAGGTCCTTGGTGCGGTACTCTTTGTTCTTCTTCTCGATGAGGCCCAGAACGTCCTGCACGAACTTCAGGTAGTCCTTGTTGTCGTTGATCTTCAGGCCCAGGTATTCAGCAGCCTCCACCAGGCCGTTGACGCCGATGGTCAGGTACTGGCGGCTGAGGTTGATGAAGCCGGCGTCGAAGAGCGGCAGCATACCCTTGTCCATCAGGTTCTTGAGGTTCTCGTTGTAGGCAATCTGCACTTTGTGCATCAGGTCGATCACCTCACCCAGATACTTCAGGTACGGGATCTTGTTGGCCACGGCGTACTGGACGCAGCGGTTGAGGTTCAGCGTGAGCACGCTCTTGCTGCCGGTGGAGACGCCGCCCGCGCCGAGCGTATAGCTGAAGCCGTTGTCCTGGATCTCGTTGCGCAGACGGCAGCAGCTTGCCAGCGAGTCGGCGTTGTCGCTCATGTAGGTGAAGAAGGAGTGTCCCTCCGCATACATCTGTGCGGTCCATTCTGCGTACTCTTCGTCCTTGGCGTCGCCGTTCTCGGTGAGCAGGGCCATGGTTTCGACCGGGAAGGTCAGGATGGTCTTGGTGCGCTCCTTGTTGAACCACTTCATGAAACGCTTCTGGAGCCAGTTCAGGGAATCCCAGTCCGGACGGCTTCCGTCGGGGAAACGGAATTCGCCGAAGATGCTCTCGAAGTAGTAGCGGTCGTAGTAGGAGATGTTCCAGAACACGGCCTGGAAGTTACGTGCGCCGGTCGGCTGGTTGATGGTGTAGACGATCTGCTCGAAGCAGTCTGTGATCACCTTGTCGATCGAACGCTGTTTCTTGGAGAGGTCCACGATGTAGTCGGGGTGCTTCCAGTAGTCCTGGCCGTACTCCATGCCGATGAAGTAGTTCATGTACATCAGGAACTCCGGGGTAGCGCAGGCGCCGCTGAGCATACTGGAGACGATGAAGACCAGGTTGGCGAAGCCGCCGCAGAACGACTTCAGGTTGGTCGGAGCCGTGCTGTTGCCGCCTACGGGAATCGTACCCTGGAGCAGCCAGGGATACATGGTGATGCTGGCGCAGTAGTTGGCCAGGCTGGTCTCGTCGTTTTTGTAGATGAAGTGCTTGTTGAGCAGATCCAGGTATTTGTCTGCCAGCTCGCGGCCGTACATCTCTTTGATGCGGTCGGTGAGCAGACGGCGGTTGAGGCGGATGAAGCTCTGTTTGGGCAGCTCGCCGATCAGGGTTGCGATGTTCTTCTTCTCGATGTTGGCGTTGGCGTCGTACTTGCTGCCGGTTGCGGCGTTGGTGGCGTCGCAGTAGTTCATCAGGAAGGTGAGACGGTCGCGGACTTCGCGGTCCTCCGTGTGCTGCTGGCGGTAGAGCATGTAGTGCTTTGCCACCGTGTAGTACTTCTCCACCATCAGGGACATCTCCACCTGGTTCTGGATCTCCTCGACCGACATTCCCTGGGAAATGCTCACGCGGCTGAGGATGCTGGTGACGATGTCTTCCGTTGCATAGCTGCCCGTAGAAAGGAAAGCGGCGCGGATGGCGTTTTTAATCTTGTCAATGGAGAACGGCACCTTTTTACCGTCCCGTTTGACAATGTAGAGGTCTGTTTGTTCCATAGGTATAGGTTAACTTTCTGTGTCTCGGTCAGTTATCGACGAATAGCGAAAACCAGCACGCCTTGCTATCTATTTGATAATCAAGGTTTTGCTGCTATAATTCGGCTTGTTTTCGATTTTTTAGGTCGATTTCGAGGGACAAAGTTAGCCGCGAGTGAGTGATAAAAAATGGGGTTCACAGGTAGTTGTACTAACAAGATATAAACAGAAATCAACGGCTGTTGAAGGCGCACTCGTTTCTATTCATTCGCACGCAATTTTTCAACATTCTTGTTATAAATATCATTTTTGTTATCCGATCCGTCCGAACCTCGGGCCTCGGGCGTCTTGCTGCACCGGAGCCTCGGGCCTCGGGCGTCTTGCTGCGCTCGGACAAAAAAATCCTCGCTACGCAAGCGCCCCTCGCCCTGGCGGTTCCGGCGGCGCTTTCATTTGCAGAAAACCGAAAGAATCTCTACCTTTGCCGCGCTGATCGCGCCCGGATGGCGGAATCGGTAGACGCGCTGGTCTCAAACACCAGTGGCTGTAATGGCTGTGCCGGTTCGACCCCGGCTCCGGGTACAAGAAAAAGGCTCCTGCAAGGGAGCCTTTTCTTTTATCGGTCGTTACTGTGGTTAGTTGGTGCCTTCGATGGGGAGGGTACCTGCCGGGTATTCCGGCGTGGTGGCAGCCTCGGTCTGCTCCAGCTGCTGCTTCAGGTCGCTGCTGTTCTGCTGCTTCTTGCTCGGAATCACGAAGTTTGCGACGATGCAGAGAACGATGATGGTGGCTGCGAGGCCCCAGGTCAGCTTCTCGAGGAAGTCTGCGGTCTGGCGGACGCCGAAGGTCTGGTTGCCGGAAGCGAAGTTCGCTGCCAGTCCACCGCCCTTGGAGTTCTGGACGATGACCACGAGGGTCAGCAGAACGCTGGCCAGCACGATAATGACGGAAATAACAATATAAGCTGCTTGCATGGTTTATTGTTGTTTTATATTATTCGATTTTTCGATAAGGGCTGCAAAGTAAGCACTTTTTTCGGGATATAGCAAAATTAGTTTTTCGTAAACGGCTATGGCTCTGTCGTAAAGTCCCTGGTCGAAATAGATGCGGGCCAGGGTTTCCGAAGCGGGATCGGACGATTCCGCGCCTGCCGATACGACCGGTGCCGGAGCTGCGGAAAAGCCCTCAACGGTAGCGGTGATGGGATTGAAAGCCAGTTTGCTGTCGATCTCCTCGCCCGCTTCGCCCAGCGCCTTGAAATCCTCTTTGCCGAAGTAATCGCCGCCGACCACATAGACCTTGCGGGTCGCGGGAGCCGGCTCCGGAGCGGGAGCGGCTATGGATTGGGGAGCCGGAGCCGTCACCGGTTCCGCAGGCACGGATACCGGAGTCTTGCGGACCTCGGCCCGGGGCCGTTTTCCGGTGATTTCCGCCAGGAATTCGCTGCGGGAGAGCAGGTAGATACCGGCACGGGCAGCCGCTTCGCGCAGCTCCTCCTCCCCGAAAGAGCGCCGACGGCGGACGTACTCCTTGCGGGCAAGGGTAAACCACGGATATTCATCCAGCAGCTGTTCCAGTTCGGCGAGCGTGAGGGCGGAAACTTCCATGACGGTTACCAGTTGGCGACGGTGGCGTTGAAAATATCTTCTACGATCTTCTCGATGATTGTCTCGCAGAGGGTTCCCTCCACGGCGTCGAGCGAATTCTCGGAGCTGTAGTCTTCGTAGGCGGCAAAACTCTTCTCGAAGTTGTCTTCCTGGTGCTTTTCGTTGACGAACTTGACCTTCACGGTCACCGTCAGGCGGTTGAGCGCTGCCACTTCGTCGGCGGTCACGGCCGCTGCCGAAACCTGGTACGATTCGATGGTGGCCAGCACGTAAAGGTCGCCGCCGTCGCTGACCTGCTCGAGCTTCGTCAGCTTCTTGTATTTGTCGCACATCGCCTCGAAGAGGTCGTTGGCCAGGCTCGGATTGACCTTCATCGCCTTGTTCTCCACCGGCTCTATACAGATGGTCTTCACATCCGGCTGGATGGAAGTTCCGCTGAACGAGTAGAGCCAGCAGCCGCTGACCGACAGCACGACGGCCATCAGCAGCGGAAACATTCGGAGAGAGCGGCGGAAGTGCATATTACTTGTTGTCAAACTGTTTGATTTTGCGGTAAAGCGTGCGCTCCGAGATGCCCAGTTCGGCTGCGGCCTCTTTGCGGTTGCCGCCGTGGCGCTCCAGGGCGCGGCGGATCAGGTCGGTGTTGGCGTCCTGGATGGAGATGGTCTCCTGGGCCTCCGCTTCGCGGATCTCTTCGCGCACCTCCTCCCGGATCTCGTCGCGCACATCTTCCGGGCGGATGATGAGCGAACGCGACTGCGGTTCCTGCGCCGCGACCGGTTCGGTGCCGGAGATGCGCTCTTTCAGGCTGTCCACCTCGTTGCGCAGGGTGAAGAGAATCTGGAAAATCAACTCGCGGTCCGACTTGTAATCCACATCCGAATAGGCCTGGGACGCGGAGACGGGCAGCGCGCTGCCGGGCGCTTCGGGCAGATACTTGCGCAGCACGGCGGCGGAGATGAGCCGTTCGTGTTCGAGCACCGAAATCTGCTCCGCGATGCTCTTGAGCTGGCGGATGTTACCCGGCCAGGCATAGGCTTCGAGCAGCTGAACGGCCTCCGGCTCCAGCCGCACGGGCGGCATCACGTAGCGGTCGGCGAAATCGGCCGCGAACTTCTTGAAGAGCAGATGGATGTCATCCTTGCGCGCGCGGAGCGGAGGGATGGTGATGGGTACCGTGTTGAGCCGGTAGTAGAGATCTTCGCGGAACTTGCCGGAGGCAATGGCCTTGGGCAGGTTGACGTTGGTGGCCGCAATCACGCGGACATCGGTTTTCTGGACGGTGGACGAACCCACTTTGATGAATTCGCCGGACTGGATCACGCGCAGCAGGCGGACCTGGGTGGAGAGGGGCAGCTCCGCCACCTCGTCCAGGAAAAGCGTGCCGCCGTTGGCCACCTCGAAATAGCCCTTGCGGGTGTCGATCGCGCCGGTGAAGGCGCCCTTCTCGTGGCCGAACAGTTCGGAATCGATGGTTCCTTCCGGAATCGCACCGCAGTTCACGGCGAAATACGGGCCGTGCTTGCGCGGGCTGAAGGCGTGAATGATCTGCGGGATAGACTCTTTGCCCACGCCGCTCTCTCCCGTCACCAGCACGGAGAGGTCGGTCCCCGCCACCTGGCAGGCCACCTCGATGGCGCGCTCCAACTCCGGATCGTTGCCCGTGATGTTGAAACGCTGCTTGATATCCTGGATATTGCGGTTGCTTTTGTCCATAGTCATATTCCGCAAAGTTACAAATTTTAGAATATTTGCACTATATTTGCTTTCTGTCACAATGAATCAATAAAAACGAAATAATCATGAAAAGAATCTTTACCCCGCTGCTGATGGCCGTTGCCGCTCTGGCGCTCGCCTCCTGCAACAATCCCGCAAAGATGGCGGAAGCTGCTGACCAGATTCAGATTACCTGCACGCCCGAAGTGCTCGAGGTGGTTGCCGGTGAAATCAAGGCCGAGGTGATGGTTACCTTCCCGGCCGATTACTTCCAGCCGAAATACACCCTGACCCTCACCCCCGTGATTGTCTACGAAGGCGGCGAGGCTGTCGGGAAGCCCTTTGTTTACCAGGGCGAAAAGATTGCCGACAACTTCAAGACCGTCAGCAAGAAAGGTGCAACCATCCGCGAGAACGTCCGCTTCGACTATGTCCCGGGGATGGAGAAGTGCCGCCTCGTGGCCCGCGCCAAGGTGAACGACGGCAAGAAAGATTATACCTATCCGGCCGATATCCGCATTGCGGACGGCGCCAACACCACCTACATGCTGGCGGGCGACGCCTGCTACTTCAAGTTGGCCAAGGACGAATACGAAGAGATTAATTCCGAGACCGCAGAGGCCCAGATTCTCTACCTGGTCAACAGCGCCGAGGTCCGCCAGTCGCAGATCCGGAGCAACGACATGGAGGATTTCGTGGACATTATCGGCCAGATGACCTCCGACCCGCGCTCCAAGGTCAAAGGCACACAGATTATCGCCTACGCATCGCCGGAAGGTGACGTGAAGCACAACAACGATCTCTCTTCCAACCGCGAAAAGTCTGCAAAGCAGGCCTTCGACAAACTGACCAAAAAGGTCAACACCGGCGAGGTCGAGACCCGCAGCATCGGTGAAGACTGGGAAGGTTTCCAGGAACTGGTCAGGAATTCCAGCATCGAAGACCGCGACCTGATTCTCCGCGTGCTCTCCATGTACAGCGACCCGAATGTCCGCGAACGCGAGATCCGCAACCTCTCTTCCGTTTATAAATCGCTGGCGAACAGCATCCTCCCCGAACTGCGCCGCGCACGTTTCATCACCACGGTGGAATACGCCAACTATACGGAAGCCGAGCTTCGCGACCTGCTGGAGAACAACATCACCGAACTGGACGAAGAGGCGCTGCTCCGCGTGGCAACCCTCGTCAAGGATGACGCCCGTTATGCCGCATACGACCAGGCTATCAAGAAATACAACAGCGACCGCGCGAAATACAACGCGGCCTGCATCAGCCTGAAAGGCCGCGACGAGGCCCGGGCCCGGAAATACATCGACAAGATGAAGGAGAAAGGCACGCCCGAGGTGAAGAACCTGCTGGGTGTGATTGCCCTGCGAGAGAAGAATCTGGACGAGGCCCAGCGTCTGTTCAAGGAAGCCGGTGACGTGGCAAAGGCCAATCTGGGTATCGCAGAGCTCCAGAAGGGCAACTACAAGGCTGCAGCCGCCAACCTCAAGGGCACCAAGTGCGTGGAAGAGGCGGTGGCCATGGTGCTGAGCGGAGATCTGGACGGCTGCCTCAAGATGCTCGAAGGGCACGACTGCGCTAAATCCGACTACATCCGCGCCGTCATCGCCGCACGTCAGGGCAGGAACGACGAAGCCAAGGCTTTGATTGAAAAGGCTTCCCGAAACAAGGAACTGGCCGAGCGCGCTGCGAAGGACGTAGAGTTCGCAAAGATCCGATAATGAAAAAGTTATTACTGTTTCTCCTGCTGGCCTCGTGTTCGGTGGCTGCAAACGCGCAGTTTATTGACGCGGGCATTCCGGACGGTGCGCTCAAGCGCAAGGGGAGCGTGATGAAGTCCGCCGACAAGACCAACAAGGTCAAGCTGACGCCGGAACAGGTCGCCTATGTCCTCTCGGATATCGACGGGGTGGACTATAACGAAGAGTGGCAGGCGCTCAACAAGACCCGCAAGACGGGCGTCGGCCTGATTGTGGGCGGCTCGATCGCCGCCGGGGCCGGTACCGTCGTATTCCTGGGCTCCGCCCTGGTGGAGTTGCTCGTGTTTCTGGTTGGGGCGCCTGTCGCATCAATCGATGAAAGCGGGGATTCGATGAAGGAATTCCAGGAGAATCTCGACAAGCAGTTCGCACCGTGGTATATCGGCTCGGGTATCGTGGTCGGTGCGGGAGCGGCGTGCGCGATTGCCGGTATCCCGACGACGGTCTCCAGCTGCAAGAAGATGAACGCGATCGTCAAAAAATACAACGACGCCCACGCTCCCGAGGCTTCGTTGCCTGCTGTTTCCTTAAACTTTGGCCGCACCGCCAACGGTGTGGGTCTTATGCTGAATTTCTAAGCTATTTGCGGACCATCGGAACCTTCCTCCATGAATTTCTCTATCAAGCATCCGGAGAATGACGCGGGAATGAACCCGAGGATCCGGCGCCTGCGCAAGGAGAGCGTGGAGACGCCGGCTACCCTCACCATCGAGCGCGCCCTCATTGAGACCGCCTTCTATAAGGAGAATTACGGCAAGTATCCGATTGCGGTGCTCCGCGCGAAGAACTTCTACGAGATCTGCGCGAAGAAAACCCTCTATATCGGGCCGGACGAGTTGATCGTGGGCGAGCGCGGGCCCAGGCCCAAGGCGGTTCCGACCTTCCCGGAACTCACCTGCCACAGCGTCGAAGACCTTCACGTGCTGGACACCCGGGAGCTTCAGGCCTACCATATCAGCCAGGAGGACATCGATACCTACGCACGCGAGGTGATTCCCTACTGGAAGGGCAAGACGCAGCGCGAGCGCATCTTCAACCACGTCTCGAAGGAATGGGAAGAGGCCTACCGCGCCGGCGTCTTCACGGAATTCATGGAACAGCGCGCCGCCGGCCACACCGCGATGGACGGCCGGATGTATCGCGAAGGTCTCCTGGACATGAAGGCGCGGATTGCAAAGCGGATTGCGGAACTGGACTATATCCACGGCCCAGAGGCCACCGACAAACAGCAGGAACTCGAAGCGATGTCCATCTCCTGCGATGCCGCCATCCTGCTGGCCGAACGCCACGCCGCGCTTGCGGAAGAGATGGCCGCCGCCTGCACGGATCCCGTCCGCAAGGCGGAGCTGGAAAAGATCGCTTCCGTCTGCCATCGGGTACCCGCCCACGCTCCGCGCGACCTCTGGGAAGCCATCCAGATGTACTGGTTCGTGCATCTGGGGACGGTAACGGAACTCAACGGCTGGGACTCCATGAACCCCGGCCATATTGACCAGCACCTCTATCCTTTCTACAAGAAAGGGCTGGCGGACGGCAGCCTGAACTACGACAAGGCCAAGGAACTGCTCTGCTGCCTGTGGATCAAGTTCAACAACCAGCCGGCACCGCCCAAGGTGGGCATTACCGCCCGCGAGTCCGGCACCTACAACGACTTCACCAATATCAATATTGGCGGGGTGGACCGGAACGGCCGCTCCGGCGTGAACGAGCTCTCCTACATGATTCTCGAGATCCAGGAGGAACTGCACCAGTTGCAGCCCGGGCTCTCCATCCATATCGCGGAGAATACCCCCGACGAGTTCCTCGCCGCAGGCATCAAGGTGATCCGTCAGGGCCACGGCTATCCGTCGGTATTCAATCCGGACACCTACGTGAAGGAGCTCGTCCGCCAGGGAAAGACGCTGGAAGATGCCCGCGAGGGCGGCTGCTCCGGCTGTATCGAAGTGGGCGCATTCGGCAAGGAGGCATACCTTCTGACCGGCTACCTGAACACCCCGAAGATTCTGGAAATCACCCTGAACAATGGGATTGACCCGGAAACGGGCAAACGAATCGGCCTGGAGACCGGCGATCCGAGGCTCTTCAAGGATTTCGAAGCGCTGTACGCCGCCTGGCACAGGCAGATGGTGTACTTCGTGAACCTGAAGCTCTCGGTGAACAATTACATCGAACGGATGTTCTCCCTGTACGCCCCGGCCACTTTCCTGAGCCTCTATATCGAGGATTGCATAGACAAGGGGAAGGACTACTACAGCGGCGGTGCCCGGTACAATACCACCTACATCCAGTGCACGGGACTCGGAACCATTACGGACTGCTTCACCACCCTGAAGAAGCATGTCTTCGAGGACGGGCGCTACACGATGGACCAGTTGCTGGCCGCGGTCGCCGATGACTGGAAGGGACACGAGCCCATGCGCCTCTATATCCGCAACCACACCCCGTTCTTCGGCAACGACGACAAGTATGCGGACGACCTGGCGGTGCGCGTGTACGACGATCTGGTAAAGGCCATCGAAGGCCGGCCCAACACCCGCGGCGGCAAGACGCAGCTGAATATGCTTTCCACCACCTGCCACAACTACTTCGGCCAGGTGTGCGGCGCATCCGTGAACGGCCGTTTTGCGCATTTCGCCATCTCCGACGGCACCTCTCCGGCCCATGGATCCGACAGCAAGGGTCCCACCTGCGTGGTGCGTTCCCTGGGCAAGCTGGACCAGACCAAAAGCGGCGGAACCCTGCTGAACGTCCGCTTCATCCCGGACCTGCTGAAAACCGATGCCGAGGTCGCGAAGCTCGGCCATCTGATCCGAACCTACTTCCGGCTGGGCGGACACCATATCCAGTTCAATATCGTCGATACGGAGACCCTGTGCGAGGCACAGAAGAGGCCTGACGAATACCGCGACCTGCTCGTACGCGTGGCCGGTTATTCCGACTATTTCAACGATATGACGGCCCAGCTCCAGAACGAGATCATAGCCCGGACCGAAAACGACAGCCTGTAACCGTGGCGCTTCTCTTCGACATCAAGCGGTATGCCCTCCATGACGGCCCCGGCATCCGGACCACCCTTTTCCTGAAGGGCTGTCCGCTCCGGTGCGTCTGGTGCCACAACCCGGAAAGCTGGGACCCGAAGCCTCAGCGAAACTACAAGAAGAGCAAGTGCATCGGGTGCGGCTCCTGCGTCAAGGCGTGTCCGCAGGAAGCGTTGGAACTCACTTCGGACGGGATCGTCCCGACCGCCAATCCCTGCCTCCTGTGCGGAAAGTGCGCGGAAGCGTGTCCCGCCCTGGCCCTTGAGATGAGCGGCCGCGCCTGGCCACTCGGGGATTTGATGGACGAACTTGAAAAGGAGCGCGGTGTGATGGAGGAGAGCGGGGGCGGCGTCACCCTGAGCGGCGGCGAACCGCTGATGGATCCTGACTATGCCCTGGAACTCCTGCGGGAGCTGGGCCGGCGGGGATTTCACCGCGTCGTAGACACGACGCTGTTCGTCTCCCCGGAAACGGTCCGGGCCGCTGCGGCGGAATGCGAGCTTTTCCTGGTGGATCTCAAAACAATGGATTCCGAAGCGCATCGCACCTACACCGGCGTGCCCAACGATCAGATTCTCAGCAATCTCCGTCTGCTGTCAGAACTCGGCGCGCAATACTGGATCCGCATCCCGCTGATTCGGGAGGTCAATGCCGGCATGGCCAATCTTACGGCGACGGCCGATCTCCTCGCCACGCTCCCCACATCGCCCCGGGAGGTGGATATGCTCCCTTACCACGATATCGGCAAGGGCAAGCACGAACGGATGTGGTCGGTCTACAATCCCAAGGGATACGCCTTCTCCGCGCCGACCCGGGAGGAACAGGAAGCCGCCGCAAATCTTTTCCGCTCCCGCGGCTTCGAAGTCCGGATCGGCGGATAATTGTTTGCGGAAAAGAAAACTTCGCGTATCTTTGCACCCTCGAACCGGGTGAGTTGTCCGAGTGGTTGAAGGAGCCTGCCTCGAAAACAGGTGTGCGGGTGACCGTACCGGGGGTTCGAATCCCTCACTCACCGCTTTATGAAAGCGGCCTCCTCCGAGAGGGAACGTGAAAAATGAAATATTGGAGGTGTGGCCGAGTGGTCGATGGCGGCAGTCTTGAAAACTGTTGAACGGCAACGTTCCGGGGGTTCGAATCCCTCCGCCTCCGCCAAAACGCTGAAAGTCAGGCATTTACGGCCTGACTTTTTTGTTTTGGATACGGCTTCAGAGTGCTCAGGTAACTGAAAAATACCGGGAGTTCTGTTCCGAATGACATCGCGGGTTCTGTTCGAGTTGAGAAATGAACCTTCTCCGGATGTCTCCGAAGTGTCTCTTCCCGAAACGCCCCCAACAATCCCGACAAAGACGCAATAGAGACATTAAGGGATATCCAAATCGTGACCTCATAGAGACATTTTGTATCCCGAAAACCGATGTCCTTCTTTCGTCCTTGTTTGCAGCCAGACCAATGTCCCTGTTATGTCTCCCCAAACTCTTGCGCCCTGCTCAGGCAGGAAATAACTTTGTAACCAACAAATAATAAGCAAGATGAAAGCGACATTCAAGATGCTCTTCTTCGCACAGAAGACAAAAACCAAAGGCAACGGCAAGTGCCCCATCCTTGCCAGAATCACCGTCAACGGAAACATCTCAACCTTCTCCACCCAGCTGGAGATAGAGCCGGATCGCTGGGACTCCAAGACTCAGCGCTCGATTGGGAAAACCAAGACAGAAAAGGACATGAACACCTTTCTGGATCAGATTTTCACTGCTTGCCAGCGCACCTATTATGAACTTCAGGCTGAGGGCAAGGATGTCACTGCCGACAAAGTGAAGCAGAGGGTTTGCTGCACCGGAGAGAAAAAGCCCCTCACCATGAAAGAAATCACCGACTTGTTCATCGACGACTATGAGGATCTGGTAAAGGCCAAGGGCTCCGGCAAAGAGTCTCTCTTCCGTTACCGGGTTGTCCAGAGCCGGGTACTGGACTTTATTAAAAAGGAATATGGAGTGAAGGATATGGCTCTTGACAGTATCGACAAGCGGTTTCTGGACAAATTCTATCTTTGGCTTCGCACCGAGCATGGCAATGCCAACAACACTGCCGTCAAGGTGATGCAAAAGCTCGCATCCATTTTCAAGATGGGCCGGGACAACGGCTGGATACAGCGCAATCCCTTTGCCCAAGTAAAACTGCACCTCGATCCGGTCGACCGCAGCTACCTTTCCAAGGAGGAACTGGACATCGTATATAATAAGGAATTCACCTCAAAGCGGCTGGAGGCCGTCCGGGACATGTTCATCTTCTGCTGCTACACAGGCCTTGCCTACATCGACATGAAGCAGCTCACTTACGAGGAGATTGTGGAGAAGCAGGACGGCAAGAAGTGGATTGTAACCCACCGCCAGAAGACCAAGACCAATGTGAATGTCCCACTGCTGGATATCCCGCTGATGCTCATCGAGAAATACAAGGGCCAAGGCAAGGACGGCCACGTGTTCCCGGTGCTCTCCAACCAGAAGATGAACGACTATATCAAGGAGATCATCGCCATCTGCAACATCGACAAGGACATCACCTGCCACTCCGCCCGGCACACTTTCGCCACCACCGTTACCTTGGAGAACGGAGTGCCCATCGAATCCGTATCCAAGATGCTGGGGCATACCAATATCAAGACCACCCAGATATACGCAAGGATAACTGACCAGAAGATTGCCGGAGACATGGACAACCTTGCGGCCAAGATCGGTGGCCAGCACACCACTCCTCCTGAGCCCTCAGCCATGAGCAAAGGAACCACCACAAAGGCCCGGAAACAGCTCATTGAAGTACCAGCCTTCCGACTTGCAGTCGGGCTCTGATTCGCGCCTTTCTGCCCCCGACAAACGCGAAGCGGCCACCCTCCCGGATGGCCGTTTTGTTTGAAATGGTTATATTTGTAATGGAAAACTCAACACGTCGCTATGACATCTAATATGCATGACTCAAACGAATGTCCTGGAATTATTCTCCCAGACTCATTATGGAATGAATTCATTGAAAGCACATATAGTACAAAACCACGGTTAGCCGCTTTTTTAAAGAAGGCCAAGGTCAGTCTTGACAACAATAATTGCATTCATCTATCAATAATGATGACAGCAGCACAGCGTCAATGGTTTCAAAGCAATATCGAAAAGGACTTCGCGGATTCAATAAAGTCCAAGTTTGCATGTACAGCTGTTGTCCTATCTTATTCGGATTCTTCTACAGAGGAACAATACCATTCATTCCTATAGAGTAATGGAATGCTGTTAAAAGAAGTTTTCGCTGTTTGTCGTGCTTGGTTTAAAGTTCCCATTCCTAACAGGGGTTAATGTATAGGTCATGGATTCTCCATATTCCAAAGTAAATGGAGTTGCATCACAACTATAGCTTTCATCCGTTAAGAAGCCTCCTCTTATGCCTTTCGGCATTTCCTTATCGGGATACCAACCCAAACCAGAATAAAAAAACACCTGATATTTGTTGTTCGGGGGAAGTGTAATAACAGCAGTCTGGCCACGACGAACATATACATGTCCCGCTACGTTGCCGTTCACATTATTATATTTCACAGTGACAACGCAATCGTGGTTAGACGAAGACTTAATCTCTACAGCACTTCCACCATATCTATCATTGTAGCCATAGTATTGAGCGTATGGCTGTGATCCATTTTCAAGCGAGTTATTTCGAAAGATAGCGGTTGCCTTGATGTTGCGTACCTCAGATGCGTGCTTGCTATCAGGGTATTTAGACAGGAAATCAGAAAGCATCTGATCAGAAGGTTGGGCCGTATCTTTTATTTTCCTAAAATCACACTCCTCTCTTGATCTCGACACATATTCTGCCACCTTATCCTTCAATTCGCCATTGGGAAACAGGGAAACATATTGTTTGTAGGCGGATTCATATTTCTCCGTCATTATTTCGCTCGTATAGGTAAGTGGTCTGAAGTTATCAAAAGCCTCATTAACATATTCTTTCTCATGCTTTTGAATCAATTGACAAACTTCAGCTCTATATTTGCTATCCGGATACTTCGTCAAAAAAGTCATTTCCCGGCTATAGCTATTGTATAACTTACAGTGATGGAAAGATACCCATTCGTTACAGAGAAGAAGTACAATAATAGCTATTGAAGCTATGGCAATGGGAACAAGATATTTGATATATTTTCGCTGCATAACTATTTCAAGAGAATCAAACCTATAGTGGATAGAATAGTCTGCGCAATGACGTAGATGGTCACTATTTTTGAGGAATCTTTGCCAAAACGGTTATCCGATGCAAATACCGTCAGCAAATACCCAAATGCAAGAACGAGTCCAATAATGAGCATCGCTTTTCCTCCAAGCAAAGCACCCATCAATACCTCAACAACCAATGCGATTGTAATAAACTTAAAAGCAGATTCCGACTCAATTGTTGGCTTAATCTGCACGGTTTTTCCGCCGGGAGTTGAGACGTATGTTTTCGCTTGACTCTTCCCTGTTTGTGTTGATTGAGCGTTTCGTTGAGATTGCGTGTTTGCCGAATATGCGCCTGCAGTTCTCGGTTGGCTGGTGGCACCTTGATAAGGTTTAAACTCATTCTTTTCAATGAGAACACGTACCTCATTAATGTGCTTCCCGTTTGGATAGCGCTTCAGATAGCTCTGACATGCTTTAAGCGTTGTACAACGACGGAATGATTCTTCATCATTAAGGAAAAGAGCATCATCCCACGACATCAATCCCATTAATTTTGGAGTTGGGAGTCCCATACTCCAAAGCGTATTCATACATTTATCTCTCCGCTCCTTAATTGGGGCATTAAGTAGATTGGCAGCAATAACGCGATCAATGTAACAAATCAGAGACCCGGCATCCGCTATTTGTTGTTCATCCATTGTCCCTCGAAGTTCCTTTTCGATTATCGTAAGGCCAATCTCAGACATTAGATTTGCGAGTTTCCTATATAATGGATCGTCCGGAGGGAATTGTTGCTTAAGAAAAACGAAAGAACTTGAGACTTGCTCTATGAGCCCTTTAAAAGTCCGGGAGCTAACGTTTCCATTCTGATAGCAATGAACAAGCTTATACGCAACAGAGTACGTTGTTTCACAAGTGCTTTCAGAGATGGCAAACTCGGAGAACTTCTGGAAAGCCCAGCCCAAGAGACTGAAATATGAAGCGCGAATGGGACTGGTTGCAATCATAGAAAATCCAGTCGTGTTACTTTGGACATTGCTATATTTGAGGACATCGTTGGATGATGATAAATAAAGCTCTATCCAATTCTGGGCACAGGTTTCCACCTCTTGCATAAGAAGCCGATACTGTCGATCATGGGGGTCTATGAATTCTCTTAACGCTCGAAAATCAGTCCAGGCATAAAGACTTGATAGTGCGGAAATATAAGAAGCCGGGTTGCCGGGGTTTATTAATTCCTTGGCTGGCTTTATATGGTAAGTATAGACTTGCTTTGAAAGTCCCTCTAATATCCTTTTCTGAACATATTGTTTCCAAGAGGAACCGTTTCCAGCAGGGATTAGAGGAGCATTGCCCTCGTCAAACAGTAATGACTTAAACTGGTTTAATAAGACGAGATAGCTCTCTTTTGTTCCAAGAACCTTTTGGCGAAAGTCTTGGTTAAAGAGGTGTTCAACAGCTTCATATGCAGCTTGATCGTATATCCCATCTACAAGGTATCCAACAAGCGTGTTAAGGTCTCCTTCTTCAGAATTAGACGCAAACCATGCCTGACTTGCTTCAACAACATCTCCGTTTTGTAATTCCTTTATTCCACTGTTGTCCGATGGCTTCATAAACCAGAAAAGCTTATGAGCCGGAGACTGTTTTGCGTCGAAAACAATGCTACGGGCAGCAGAAATAGATGCGGAATCACGACGAGGTCGGGGCAAATCTGGAATAGGGAAATCTGTCTCGCGTTTTGATGTTGGGCTCCCTGATATGGCATTCAGAGAGTGCATAATTTCATCATCTTTTGCGTTTGAGTAAACGCCAAGAACGCGAAATGGATTATCGATAATAGCTTTTAGCATAGAAAACTGTCAAATCACTATAGCAAAGATAGATATTTATAGCAAATTAGTCAGAATAATCTTTTGTTTTTGCTAACTTTGATGGTTTAATTAAGATTTCTTATGAGCCAACAGATATCACAAGAGTTTTTTAATGAGGTCAGTTCTTCTGCGGCAAAGATCACCGCATTAAAACGTAATATCTTACAGAGTCAGGCTTATAAAAACAGCGTGAGGAGTTTTGTTCCACGCCTTTCAGATGTTGCTTCCACAGAGCTGGGTATATTGATAAGTCTCGATGCTATCCGCTGTTCGCGTATGCTCGGCGCTAATTATATAGATGACACTCCGGAGGCTTTTGGCATTAAAATGCTCTGCTACAAATCGCTCTCAAACTCTATCGGCGCTCTCATGTTGAAACAGACTGATTGGCCTAAAATACAGAGTAACCTCATGAGCGTGATTCAAAAGATTCTCCCTTTTGAACAAGACATTAAGGTGCGATACCCTGATTTAATTGTTTCAAGCATTCTTGGTGAGAGCGATCAGGATCTAAAGAATCAGTATCTTGTGCTTTTGTATAGATGGGCTTCCCTGATAGCCAAAGCAGACGGCACAATTACACTACAGGAGCAGCAATGCCTTGAGCGGCTACTACAGACACCTCACGAGCAAAAAACCACACCTCAGAGGGCAACACAGACGCTTTCAGAAAACGTTCCTTCTGAAGATCTCGATCAGGCTTCAGAAGTTGCCTCTTTCGATCCCTATGAAGAACTGGAATCGCTAATAGGCCTTGAGACGGTAAAAGATGAAGTGCGCACGTTCATTAATTTCGTTAAAGTCCAACAAGCTCGAAAAGCTAATGGAATGAAAACGACACCTGTATCATACCATTGCATTTTTACGGGTAATCCGGGAACTGGTAAAACCACCATAGCGAGAATCATTGCCGCGATTTACAAAGATTTAGGCATTATTAAAGGGGGGCAGTTGGTTGAAACAGATCGTTCGGGACTTGTCGGAGAGTACATCGGCAGCACAGCTATTAAAACCAATAAAATAATTGATAAAGCACTTGATGGAGTGTTGTTCATAGACGAAGCCTATGCCCTTTCTGAAGGCGGAGCAAACGATTTCGGGAAAGAAGCGATTGCTACACTAATCAAGCGCATGGAGGATGAGCGAGAGAGGCTTGTGGTTATCCTTGCTGGGTACTCTCAAAACATGAGCAGGTTCTTGAATGCGAACCCAGGGATTCAATCGCGCATTAGCAGGGTGATTAACTTCCCGGATTACTCCGTACAAGAGCTTGTGGAGATTTTCCTTCGCAATGCGGAAAAGTACGAATACACTCTTTCGTTAGATGGTATAGTTAAAGCTAATGAGGTTATTAAAACCGAATATGATCGTCGATCATCGAACTTTGGAAATGCTCGTTTTGTGAGAAATCTTTTTGAACGCACAATAGAGCATCAAGCTAATCGACTTGCAAAACAAGCCTCCATCACTCCTCAGTCCCTTGCAGAAATTACCGGAGCAGATATTTATTAGTTCTATCCTATCGTCCACCCTTTGTCAGTTACCAAGGCCAGCTGAGCGGCACTCAGTTTGGCCTTGTTTCGTGCTCCGAAGGTGATCTTCTTGGTGGTGGGGACGGCCAGCTGGTTGAGGTCGGCAAGGGAGTCGATGACGGAAAGGAGGCTGTCCAGCGAGAGTTTCGGTGCTCCGGAGAGCCAGATGTCGGCACAGAGCGAGCCAGAGAAACGGAGTTCTTCCAGATTGGCGCACCCGGTGAAGGTGGTGTCCAGCTGGGAGACGATGCTGCTCACATTCAGCGGAGAGTTGATGGCCACGAGGCTGGAGCAGTTGTGGAAGCACTCCCCAAGGGTGGTGGCGCTGCCCGTTAGGAGGCCGTCTATCTCCTCCAGCGCTGTGCAGCCGTAGAAGGCATATACGAAGGTGGTGACATTTTCGGTATATAAGCGGGGCACAGACTTGAGTGCCGTACAGCCCTTGGCAAACTTGTACATGGAGGTAAAGACCTGCGTTGCGTCCGCAAAGCACTCCGGGAGCCTCTCTATCTCGGTGTTCCCGGCAAAGACCTCGATGCCGTTCCGGAGATTCCCAAGATCCGGGATACTCCCGATGCAGTTCACATATTCGAGAATGCTCTCGGCTTCATCGGTTATGCCACCCTTGTCTTGGATGTACTCGTCAAGACGGCTCCGTATCCATCCGAGCCGATTGATGATTTGCTCAAATTCCTGTCTCATAGCGCTTATCCGAGTAATTCCATGACGGCCTCGGCAAACTCCTCCAGACCGAGGTAATCGATGAGTTCATCAATGGTGGCGTAGTAGGATGCCCCACTCCGCTCGATTTCTATCTTGTCCGTTCCTTGGATTTCCCCTGCGCTTCCAAGCTGGGAAATCATTACTCCATCTGCCATAATTATCCTCCTAAAACACTGGTTTTAAAGTTTTCCTTGCCAAGGACATACACAAGGTCGCGTCCTTTGGCCGTAAGTTCACCGCCAAGGGTGATGTTGAGATTCTGGGAGCCACCGCTGGCCGGAAGCATCTGCTGGAGCCGGGAAAGCGGAGCAATTACCTCCGGATCCACTGCCGCATTTGCATTATCCCCGATCACCGCATAGGTTTTTCCGTAGGCCAGACCGCCACCCGCCAGAGCCGGGACGCTCTTTTGCGCGTTCTTGTTGATGAGCGCTGTCATCAGTGCGGCAGCGGCCACCATCGCAGCACCCACCCCGATGGCCACCCAAGGGTTAGCCAGCACACTCTTCAGGGCCGATTTGAAGGCCACGATCATCACACCGAACTCGATGAGCTGCGCTCCGATGTTCTTCAGGAACGATGCAAACTGCTTGAGGATGGCCGTCATGAGTCCTCCGAATCCGAGGTCTCCGGCAAGCATCTGGCCGATGGCCTCTGCCGCTGCAGTGATGCTCTCTGCGAGGAACTGCGAAACCTGCTGGTCGAAACTCTTCATGGTGCTGGCCACCTGGTTCGATACGTAGTCCAGCGCCTCCGAGAACTTCCATCCCCGGTCAACAAGGGCTTGGGTGTAGTTCTGGACAGAATCGTAGATGCCTTTGAAGTTGTTCTGCAGGTGTTCCGAGGTGCTGTCAGCCCAATTGAAGATGCCGTTTCGCACCGTTTGGAAAATCTCCTGAGCCTGCTGCTGGTACTTGCTGATGACGGGCTTGATGTCCGGCATCTTGTACTCCAGCTGCGGCATGGCCAGCGCCAGCGGCTTGATAGGCTCCAGCTTAGGCTCCTTGCCCCGGTTCTGCATCCGGACAAGCTGCTCCGGAGTGATGTTCTGCATGAATTCCAGATTCTCCCGCAGTTTCGAGAGTTCAGAGTTGATGTCCGCAATCTCCTCCGGGGTCTGCGCCACCAATTTTTTCTTCTCCAGATCGCTGATTTGTTGCTGGAGGGTGCCGATGAGTCCGGTGGCCGTTTCCACGGTGAAGTTCTGCGTCTGCAGCTCTTCCATCATCTTCCGGGTCTGCTCCACCGCCTCCTCCTGCATCCGGGTGGCATCGGCTTGGATCTTGGCTTCTTCCGCGAGTTTCTTGTTCTTGACTTCGATGGCAGCGGTGAGCAGTTCCTCCTGCCTTCGGAGCTTTCCATAGGCTCCCAGATCGTAGGTCTTTTGCAGGGTGCCTCCGGCAATGAGCCCACCGTAGTTCGGGATGAATCGCCACTTGACAGTGTTGTTCTTTACATCCTCCATCTGACTCCTGGTATCGGCAAGCTGCTGCTGGAGTTCTTCGAGGGAGGAGTTCTCGGCCGTAGTGTTTATGAGTTCCTGCTTTTTTATCTTGGCGTAGGCGAATGCAGCGGCCAGCGCCAGCACCGCAGCGGTTATGATGCCCACCGGGGACAGCAGCGCTGTGAATCCTGCCGATAGAGCCGGGATGAGTTTGATGATGCCGGAGATGCCCACCATCACCGGGCCAAGGGCCGCAGCGACTCCGGCAATCACAACGAGCACCTTCCGCATCGTGGGCGACATTCCCTGCAGGAGCGTGACGATCCGCTGCAGGAATCCGGCAATGCGGTTGATGAACGGAGTCATCGTCTGGCCAATCTGCTCAAGGAAGTCTCCCCATGAGTTTTTGAGCTGCTTCAGCGCTCCCATTCCAACCTTGGCAGCAGCCTCTGCCTGACCTCCGAACTTCTGCTCCAGCGCATCGAGGATGACCGTCTGGGCCTTTGCCGTTTCCCCGGTCTCCACCAGCTGCTTCACCATCGTCTTCTGCTCATCGGTGAAGTTGATGCCCGCACGCGACAGGGCCGACATCTTGCCGATGGGATCATCGAGGGCCTTCCCCAGCATGGTAGCGGCACTGCCCAGATCCATCTCCAGCGCAGTCGACATGTCAAGGACGATCTGCTGAGTGCGCTTGAAGTTGTCCCCGGTGATGTTGGTAAAGGCAAGGAGCCGGGTGGTGACATCATTCAGGATGGTCTCGTCCCCGAAGATGGTCTTGCTCTGGAGCTCGCTGGCGTAAGCCTTAAGCTGGTCGAGGTTGTACCCGACCTGATTCCCGGTGGATTTGAGCGCAGTGGCCACCTTTGTCTCCGCCTTTGCCTGCTGGTCGGCATTCTGCAAGGCGACCACTCCCAGCGCAGTAAGAGGAGCCGTCACCTTCAGCGAGAGCGACTTACCGATCGAGGACAGCTTCTTCTCCAGCTGGCCGAGGCCCTTTTCCACCTGGTTTGCCTTCTGCTGGAACTCGTAAGAGTCTGCCCCGATCTTTATGAGGAGGTCTGCAATGCGTCTGGACATAGGCTAATTCCGGTCTTGACGATAAAGATTCCAGCCAGCGATGACCTCATCGATATTGGCCGGGACTCCGTTTTCCACCTTGGACATGGCCGCAACCATGAGCACCATCTCGTCCATCGAATTCAGGTCAATCTCGGATTCCGGCCCCCGAAGGATGGCATCGGCCACGTGCCGGATGTAGGATTCGGTATGGTTCTCACTTGGAGGAGCATAGCGGGAGATGATCTGCCGGACGGTCTTGAGGCCAAGGCTCCGGTAATAGTAGTGGATGAGCACGAACATGGCCCGGTAGCCATATTCTATGCTCTTGAACTGCTTAAAAGCGGTGTCCTGCGAGGGCACGATCTCTCCCTTGTACACCGTCTTGGAGATGCGGATGTTGCCGGGGTTGCAGTTCCGGTAGCCGCGAGAGAGTCTATTTGCCATCTTCGCGCTGCGCCTCCTCCGCACGGATCCGGGCTTCCTCGGCCTCCTTTTCAAGTTGCAGTTTCTTCTTCCGGTCATACTCGGCCTTCAGGGTGAGCACCGGGCAGTCCGCTGGCTCGTCCACGTACTCGCATTTGAATGCCTGCCGGATGATGTGGCGGTTTTCGCTCAGCTCCACATCCTTGTGCTCGATGATGATGGAGAGCTTGTCCACCTTCTTTTCGAGGGTTTCCACCCTGCCGTCCAGACGCTTGATCTGCTGGCTCTGGATGGTTACGATCTGCTCGGTGTTTTTGAGTTCGGACGATGCTGCCTCGGCATTCTCTTTCCGCTTCTTGGGCTTGAAAAAGAGAATCGTCCCCACCAGACCGCTGGCAAGGATGAAGTTCAGCACGAGGCTGATGATCTGTATTGTAATGTTTCCTTCCATAATAGGTCGATTAACTTTGCGGGCAGTACTTGTATATGCCCTGTTCCCGCACGATATAAAGGTCTCCGTAGATGAAGAACACCCCTACGATGATGCTCTCGTCCGCTGCGGCATTGATGAGGTAGGCCGATGTGCCGCTGGCGATGTCGTAGATGTTCGTACCATCCCACTGGCAGCACACCTTTGTCTGGGAGATAGCACAATGGTCGCAGTAGCGGTTGATGTTGCAAATCACCGAGTAGGTCGTGAGCGAATCCCTCCGGTAGAGCCGCACCATATCCGCCTCCGGATCATCGAGGGCCATGTAGTCGTCCGTCACCGCATAGGCCTTGCTGTACTCCTTGACCTGCATCACGTTTGGCCCGGAGTGATATCGGCAGTCGTACATATAGACGTAGCGGGTGGTGGTGATGGCAATCTGGTTCTTGGCAACAACGGCACTTTGAAAATCTCCGTACATGTTTACCATCGGCTGGCCATGACTCACGCCTCCGGTGCGGGTGAAGGTCATGGGGATCTCCGGACGGGTAAGCCAATAATAGTGTGACGTTCCTGCAGCCCCTGTCTGCGTCATCAGCGTAAGCATCCAGAAATACCCGTCCCGGACGGTGATGAAGCCCGCGTAGGTGCTGGGAAGGGTGAGCTGCTTTCGCACCACTCCCCGGTAGTCGCAGAAGTAGGCAATGCCATTCTCCACCCGGACAAAGCCGTTGGATGCCTCAAAGAGCACAAATGAGCTCTGGGAGGAGTACAGGAGCACTCCCTGCCGGGTGACCGTATCGAAGCGATAAAGCTCGTCCCGGTCGGTGCGGAGCAGGATGAAGTCCAGACAGCGAATGGCCTGAACGATGTGCATCTGCGTCTCATCCACCAAAAAGACCGTCACGCAGTCGTCTCCCTCCTCCGGAATGTCTGGATTCACCAGCCGGGGCAGCTCCACCAGCTCTGCGTTGTACGAGTCCCCAAGGCCGTCCACCTCCAGCGCATTCACATAGAATCCGGCATGGAGGTATTTGTCATCGATGATGACGGAATTGAGGTCGATGTGCAGCGAGGTGAAGATTTCTCCATTGAGCCGCTTGGCCGGGATCTGCCGCATCCGGAGTGCAGAGATGGCCATGTGCTGCACCAGCGTAGCATAGTCGTCCCGGCCCTTTGTGCGCCAGAGCCGGGTGACGTTGCCGTTGTACTTCTCAAAATAGAGCGAATACAGTAGCAGGTCATTGGGGATGCTGGGGATGTCGCTCACCGGGAGTTCGATGTCGAGGTCTACGTTGTTGGCCGGGTTGACCAGCGTCTTGTAAACAAGGCCCTGATCGTAAAGGTCTCCGGCATCCATCGACATGCGGATATCGTAGATGACCATGCGGTCATACACCCTTGTATAGTTCCTGCCATAGGAATGGGTATAGCCCACAAAGGTCTGCTTGATATAGAAATACCACGTCCCGTCACAGGGAATCCCGGCAATCTCCAGCTTGAAAGACTCGTCCGTCCCGGTAGCAGCAGATGCCTCCAGATCGGTCTCATAGTCGTTCCAGCCACCATCCCCGTCCAGCCAATAGGTGGTGGTACCGTCTTCGCTCACCACCTTTACCCCGAATGTCAATGTGGTAGTATGGGATCTGCCCCCGGTAGTAGGAGAAGTGGACGAAGAACTGCCGCCTCCGGAATACGTATAGGAGGAGTAGCGGGACTTGAGCATGCATTCGAAGACAAGGTCGAAGTTGCACTGGTTCACCGGGCATCCGGAGGTGATGAACACCGTATCTATCGTTTCCGAATTCCCGACAAGGGTGATGGAGCCGTCATCCCCGAAGAGCAGGTCTCCGTTGTTGTTTGTCCATTTGGCAGGATCCGTAAGGCCCAGCTGCTGGGCAAGGTTGTCGAGGGCCTTGTTCTTCACAGAGACGTTGATGTTCCTCAGGGCCGGGACGATATCAAGGGTGGTGTTCTCCCCGATCATGTAGAAGCCGTCCTCCCAGAGGTCGGTCTGGATTTCGCGGGCCACGTTGGTGGAGACGATGCGTATCTTGCCCCGCTGGGTGATGCGTTCACTGCCGGATGTGACCTGCCGGGGCAGCTTCTTCCTATTGCGGACAAGATTGCTGTAATACCAAGGACGGTACTGCTCGTAGAGGGAAACCACCCTCCGAACATGAAGGCACCCTCCGCTCTGGAATATCTGCGCTCCGAAAGGTGCAAGACACAACTCCAATATATCCCGGTAAGTCGGCTCCTCATACACGTAGAAGAGCCGCTCCAGATCCAGCTGCACATACAGGAGCGGGCTGGTGGTGTCCGCAAGGCCCTCCGGGATGAGATCGAGCCACTGGCTCACGCTCATGTCCAGCTCCAGCACTCCGATGCAGGTATTCAGGAGATTGTAGAGGGTTTTCTTCCCGGTCGTCCCCATCCCAAGGATGTCTTTGAAGTCGATGTTGGAGAGGATGTTGAATCCGTCCACCGCCTTGATGGTGACATCGTATGGCGGAGCAGCGAACTTCTCGCTGTACAGGTCGGCCACAATGAATCCCCGCCAGAAAAGGGATCCGTTTCGGTAGAGGGACATCCGGTACTCGCGGGGGTCGGAGGTGAAGAGACCGAGGTAACGAAAATTTTCGGTACAGTTGATGTTGATGCTGGCTTCGGATGCCTTCACAGGGGTGTAGAAGTCATCTCCTCTGCGCTCCCACGTGATCTTGATGGGCGATGTGCCGGAGAAAGTCATCTCCTCCGAGATCCCGGTGTAACCCCGCTGGGCGATTTCACATCGCCATGAGATCCCCTGGTATTTGGAGCGCATCTCTGCGTAGTATTTGAGTCCGAAAACTGCCATTGTACCTTTTCATTAGGTTGTAAAGGTACAATCCCGGCTACCCGCCGGACTGAAACATTGTTACAGTCTTGCAACCTTGCGGCTGAACCGCTGCTTTCATGCCATGATTTCTCGGGAAGGCATTGTCTCACTTTAGTTGTTTAATGTCTTCTCCAAATAAGCAAATATAGCCGCAGAGCAAAGTAAAAAAGACCGTAGAGAAAACCGGAGTTCCGGAAAAAGAGCGTATCTTTGCATCGGAATAAGCCAATAAGGTATGTTCGAAGCCGGAATACAACTCTACAATTACATGGAGACCTTCTTCTGTTGTACTGTCAATCAGAAGGAGGAATTCAAGTCTGTCGTGCAGGAGCACATGCTGGTGTATGTGGTGCAGGGCGAACTGGATGTGCTTGCCGGAGACCGCAGGAGACATCTCCAGCGTGGTCAGGCCTATCTGATCCGAAAGAACCATAAAGCCCATAAGATTGAGTACCCTTCAAAGGATGGAACGCCGTTCAAGGGACTGTTTCTACAGCTGAAGCAGCCGATGCTCAAGAAAACCCTCTCGGAGTACCACATCAATCTGGCGGGAGCATCGGAGTTCAAGTCCAAATCGCCTTACGTGATGCTTCCGGAGCATCCAATTCTTACCGGGATGTTCAAGTCCGTGGAAAGTTGGTTTGATGCCGGTATTCATCCCTCTGAAGCTCTGATGGAAGCCAAGATTAAGGAGGTGATTCTCACGCTCATCGAAATCATGCCCGAACTTAAAAGCGTCTTCTTCGATTTCCACGAGCCGTTCAAGATTGACCTTGCCGCCTTCATGGACGCCAACTTCGCCAGCGACCTGGACGTGGAGGGCTTCGCCCACTATACAGGGCGCAGCCTGTCGGCCTTCAAGAAGGAGTTCGGGGAGGTCTTCGGAGAAGCCCCCGGGAAATGGATCATCCGGCGGCGGCTTGAAGAAGCCAAGCTGCTGATCGAGCGCGGCGGCAAGCCTCTGGATGTTTATCTGACAGTGGGCTTCAAGAACCTAAGCCATTTCTCCACCGCCTTCAAGCGGCAGTACGGCTATCCGCCTTCTTCGATATTATCATAAATACCAACGCTATATGAAAAAAGCAATCCTGATTCTATCAACCATCTTAACAGCAACGATTATGAATTCCTGCGGCAACAACAATGAGACGAAAGTCACCCTCGCAGAGGTGAAAGACCAAGTTACCGACACCGTTTCCCGGAAGAGCCTTGGTGCTCATGCACTTACACTTCCTCAGCCAGTGCTGATTATCGGAACCTATGACGAAAACGGCATTCCCAACGCCATGAACGTGGCATGGGGCGGGCAATGCGGCGGCCAGCAGATTGAGCTGAACCTCGCCATCAGCGGTCGCAAGACCATAGACAATCTCAAACTCCGCAAGGCTTTCACCGTGGCCTTCGCCACCGTGGATACTGAACTTGCGGCGGACTATGTCGGCATCGTTTCCGGCCAGAAAGAACCGGACAAGATGGAAAAGTCCGGCCTGCATGCCGTTAAAGCCGCCAAGGTGGACGCCCCTCTGTATGTGGAATTCCCCGTCACTGTGGAATGCACCCTGCGCCTTACCGAAGAGACCGATTACGGTGAGTTCCGTGTGGTGGGCGATGTGATGAATGTTCAGGCCGCTGAGTCCGTGCTGGACGACAAGGGCCGTATCGACGTGGAGAAGGCCGGCATCATCTGCTTCGACCCTGCCGGGATGGCTTACCGGAAGGTGGGCGAGAAAGTGGGCAACCCCTTCCAGGACGGCAACCAGTTGAAATAATTGTAACACAAACATCAACGACAATGAGAAAGCTTGCATTATTTACCATCGCGGCAGCCTGTCTGCTGGCCGGCTGCAAACAAAACGACAGCGCAGCCCAGGCGGCGCAGCCCGGGGAGGCAACCGTCTATCTGACCCGGGAGATTTCCCCGGAGTCGCTGGTGCGGATCTACAAGGCACTCGGCGTGCCCGCCAAAGGGCGCGTAGCCATCAAGATGTCCACCGGCGAGGGCAGCAACCCCAACTACCTGAAACCCGAATTGGTGAAAGATCTCTTTTTTGAAGTTGACGGCACGCTTGTCGAATGCAATACGGCCTACGGCAGCGGTCCCGGGAATGAGCGGGACGAGCGCAACACATCGGCCAATCACTGGGAGGTCATCCAACGTCACGGCTTTACGGATCTGTTCCCGGTTGACATCATGGATGAATATGATGAAATCCGCATCCCGGTGAAAGACCAGTCTCACATCAAGTACGACATCGTGGGCGGCCATATGGCCAATTACGACTTCATGATTGCCCTCAACCACTTCAAGGGCCATCCTATGGGCGGCTACGGCGGAGCGCTGAAGAACCTCTCCATCGGCTGCGCCAGCCAGAACGGCAAGGCCTATATCCATTCGGCAGGCAGGATGGAGAAGCTCGACATGGGAGCGCTCTGGTCCAGGTTTGTGGATGACCAGGACGGATTCCTGGAGAGCATGGCCGCGGCGGCGCAGGCTGTGGTGAACTATTTCCAGAAGCATGAGGGCATCATCTACATCAGCGTGATGAACAACATGTCCATCGACTGTGACTGCGTGGATCATCCGGAGCCCGTGAAACTGGAAGACTATGGCATCCTGGCCTCGACCGATCCCGTGGCCCTGGACCAGGCTTGCATCGACATCATCAACAACCAGCAAGTAACCGCCACCAACGATCCGACCGACCTTCTGAACCGCATCGACAAGCAGCACGGGGTCCATACGATCGAACACGCCGAAGCCATCGGCCTTGGCTCGCGCAAATATACGCTGGTAAGCATTGACAAATAGCCTTGCCGATGACGGAACTGGAGAAACTCAAGGCGGGGCTGGAGTACTGCTATGACGACCCGGAGGTGGAGGCCCTCAAGGAGAGGGCCATCCTCTGGTGTAAGGAATATAATGCCATTGACGATACGGACTACGAGGCGCAGTATGCCTGCCTTGCAAAGAACCTCGGGCATAAAGGGGACAAGGTATGGATTGCCAAGACCTTCAACTGCGACAACGGCAAGAATATCTTCATCGGCAACAACTTCACCGGGAATTACAATCTGACCATCCTCGACATCCGGGAAGTCCGCATTGGAGACAATGTGATGATAGGCCCGAACACCCTCATCACAACGGTGGGCCACCCGCTGTCTCCTGCGGGCCGACGGAAACACCTTGGCATTGCAAAACCCGTAACCATCGGCAATGACGTCTGGATTGGCGGCAACGTGACCATTCTCCCCGGTGTAACCATCGGTAATAATGTGGTTGTGGGAGCCGGAGCAGTCGTAACCAAGGACATCCCGGACAATGTTGTTGTAGGCGGTGTTCCCGCCCGGATTATCAAAGAGATAGAATCGGATGTGTAGGTATGAACGAGTCTATCACATATGAACAGGAACAAACCTAAGACTATTAACCGGGAGTGCATCGCTGCGCTCCCGGTTTCGGTTCCCGGAGGAATAAGCAAGTAAGACAGACGGGGCCTTAAGAATCGGCCCTTTTGATGACGATGAAGTCGTCCTCTCCGGGAATGAGGGCAAGGCCACCCCACGTTCCGTGGATCTGGTCTGCGCTGTCGATGAATTCCACAACACCCTCCCGGCCCACATAGGAGTGGTCGTAGGGATCGTCCAATTTGGTGATTCGGATGGTGTCGCCAACCTTGACACCATGCGGTAAGCGTTTCTGTGCCATATTTCTAATATTCTATTGCGGGGTATCCGGTGAGTTCAGTGTTGAGATAGTGTATGAAGGAGATGATCTCCATCTGGGTGGGCTTCATGTAGCCTTTGGCCTGATTGTGGCCATGCATCCGGTGGTAGAAGAAAAGGTTGTCATCGGCATCGAGGAACACCCAGTGGATGGGAATGCCACCCCGGATGCAGAAGGCGATGTGGCCGTTGGCGTATTCCTCTGCGAGGTTGATGCTGCAATCCTCGGTGTGGTTCTCAAGGTAGGTGCGAAGTGCGGTCTCTGCTGCTGTCATGGTCTTGTCCTCCGGTGATTAGAAGCCAAACTCGTTGTTTTCGATTTCCTTGAGGAGGTCGATGGCCTTCTGGCACTTGCCCCCGAATTCCATGATGGCCCGGATGCGCTTGGCGCTGGCGTAGTATTCGTCCGGGAAGTCGAAGCTGTCGTCCAGACCCTTACCTGCGAAGGGGCGGAGGATGCGGTCTTTGTTGGCGCGTTCTTTCTGGAGTTCGATGCGGGCTTTTGCGATCTGGCTTTCGAGGGCCTTAATGGTGCTGTTGGTGTTCATGGCGCTTATTTTCAAGGTTTTACAGTCCGAGGGGATTCTCCAGCTGGGCATTGGCCTTGCGGACGCGATCCCGGATGGCTTCGCGCTCATCGTGGAAGGTGAACATGAAGTTCTTGAGTTCAGTGAGCTTGGATCCGTCTGTGAGGAAGCGGCCAAAGTCGATGTAGAAGCGAGCCCGGTCTCCGGGGATCTGCTCTTCGAGGTTGAAGCACCCGGTGGTGCCAACGTTGCATTCGAAGCGCTCACTGTTGTGATTGAAGTAATAGTGCTTCTCGCAGCGGATCTCAATGGTCTGGCCGAAGACGAAGTCGGCTTTGTCGGCATCCCAGATGGCGAAGTCCACCGAGTCGTCGCTGAGGAATTTCACACTCCAGTAGGCTCCGAGGAAGTCCTTGATCCAAGTGTTGAGCTGGGCGAGGCGCTCGTTCTCGTGGGCGTTGAAAGCGGCTGCGGCCTCTTTCTTCTCGGTCTCCAGCTGGGCCTTTTCTGCAGCGCCTTCCGGAGTGGCGAAGTAGGCAGCGGTGGCGGCAGCACGCTCGTTGGCGGCTTTCTGCTTCTCGATGCTCTTTTCGAGGTTCTCGATGTCCTGCTTGAGAACGTATTCGCGGGATTCTTTCACCGTCTCGTGGAAGCGCCATCCGCTGGTGCGTTCGGCAAGGTTGTAGGGCTGCTCCCCGCGAAGGATGCGGAGTTCGTTCTGGAGTTCGTACTTGCGGGTGAGGAGGGTTTCTTTGCGTGTCATAATTGTCTGTCTATTAAGGTTTTACTTGCTGCCTTCCGGCACATCTAAGGTCGTTACATTATTTGGAACAAGCAAGTTAATTCGACTTTATTTTCAACAATTAACACACTTATTTTCAACTATTTACGCATCCCCGAACACACCCGCGTCAGTGGCCTCTTCCTCCTTGCCGGACGGCAGTTCATAATTGCAGGTAATCCACTCTTCCTGCCGCCTCCGGGAAGTCTTGCTGGCGGTGATGGTGCGATCCAGTGTGTGGATCTTCCAGCCGTAGCGGTCGGCATAGTCCCGGATGCGGGGATGCGGGAACATGGTGAGCATGAACTTGCCCTTGCAATTTGCCAAGACCTCCAGCAGTTCCTCGAAATCCTGCTCGTTGAACGTGCCGTTGTAATGGGCGCAGTCAGTGCCAACGTATGGAGGATCCACAAAGTGGAAGGCCCCCTCGCAGTCGTAGCGCTTGAGGAGGTTGATGCCGTTTTCGCATTCGATGGTTACATGGTCGAGCCGCCCACAGAGAGCCTCGGAGAAATCATCCTTGGCATTGCGGAGTTTCTTGGTGGTGGTTCCCTGACGGTCATAGCCGAAGGTGCCATCCAGCATGGAGGCGAAGCCCAGCTTGGAACACACCCAGACGGCCCATGCCCGCTCCACCGGATTGAAAAACTCCGGGTGCTGGTTGATGTGCTTGGCATGCGCATGGATCTCCCGGCTGTGCAGGGTGGAATCGATGAGATCCTTCAGCTGGCCGTAGCTGCCTTTGGCAATTTTGTAGAAGTTGATGAGCTCGGCATTGACATCGTTGATCACCTCGCACTCACAGGGAGGGATGGCAAAAAGAACGGAACATCCTCCGCAGAATGCTTCAGTGTAGAGCGTGTGCTCCGGGATGAGTGGCAGGATGTGCCTCAGGATGGACTGCTTGCCACCGTAGTATGAGATTGGGGTTTTCATTTCTTTAGTAGGTTGATTCGATATTGGATAATGCCGTAGGCAATGATGAGCAGGGCAAGTACGGCAGCGAGGGCCTTCAGGGTAACGTTGAACTTGGTGGCGGTGGGTGGTTCATTGAGTTCGGAGGTGGATTTCTTATTCTCCTGCGCCTCCTGCTCAATATGCGTCCCGGAAACGGAGGAACTGTCCACAACGACTGCTTGCTCCCGTTTGGCGGACAGTTCCGTCCGGGTGATGCTCTTGACGGCTCCTATGGCGGGAGCCGACTCCGGAGTGGGATTCCGGATGGAGGGTGGCGTTTCGGGGGTTATATCAACAGGAGGAAAGAACTCCACGATGGTCTGCTGCACTTCCAAATTCCCGGTTTCCAGCTCCGTGCGGAGATAATCCACAAGAAGGGAATCCCGCAGGGAGGAGGAGAGCTGCGCATTCCTTGCCACCCGGATGGAACCGCAGCCGGGGCATAGCAGTAGCAGAAGTCCACCGAGGAGCCATGCTACAAGTATAGTTAGTCTTCCTTTTTTACACATTTCATGAGTTCGTCTACTCGTTTTTGTCTTTCTTCCGGAGTGAGTTCTGCCGAGGGCACTATCGGCTTCGATATCGAAGCCTTTTCCCAAGGCAGCGGGAACATGTCCACCATCTCCTTCCGGTCTTTTTTCTCCATCTGGATGCAGGTGAGCACCCATGTCTGCCACCTGGTACGCTCCCACTCCTGTTTCTGGCGGTCGATGTTGGCCTTTGCCCAGCCAGCCCATGCGTAGAAGAACTCGGCTGGGGTTAGGTCATCGAAATCGTCCGGTCGGAGGCCCATCTGCCCGACCCCGATGGCAAACCACTTCTCGTAGGTGGGAGGAGACGGCTCGCCATCGGAGTCACTCAGGAGTTTGGGTCAACCACTCCATCCAGCTTGCCTATGAGGGGCTTGATGGAGGTGGAGAAGGCATCGGCAATCTGCAGGAGCAGACCGGGATCCTCGTCCACCGCATCCCAGATGTCGTCCTCGGTGAAGACCTTTGCGTTTTTGATGCCCGCTTTCCGGGCTCCTTCGTTCAGGCCCAGCACAGCGAGTCCTACGAGCCCTTCGATAGAGCTGGCGGCATCCTCTGCGCTGACGATCTGCCCGAAGGAGAATCCGGTATTCTTGGCGTAGGTATTGATTCCACGAAGTCCGAAGTGGACGGGGTACTGGTTTCCAGCGATAGTAATAGTAAGCATAGCGCATTCCTCCTACGAAGGATTAACCGGGGTGAGGTTGCCGCTTCCGGTGATGGTGAAATTGTAGGTGGCGTTGTCGCCAGCCGGGGTACCAAGGGAGAAGCTGGTGATGTAGCCAGTTCCGGTGTAGTTCTTGACGAGCGCTCCGGTGAGTGCCGCCTTGAGCACCACCCCGACGCTGCTCTTGGAGAGGATGGTCTGGAGGATATCCTCCGGCTTGTCGTGGGAGGAGGCCAGATCGCTGTCGATGACCACGAGGCCCTCCACATCTACACTCCAGCTGATGTCTCCGGGGTACTTCTCCTTTCCGTTGGTATCCTTGGTGCGGATATCCTTCACTTCCAGATCCACCTTAAGGGAGTGGTTGGTGGCATGGAGCGTAGGCTTGCCGTCCACGGTGACGATGATGTCCTCGCCTTGGATGACCTGTTTGTTTCCAACTTGTTCTGCCATAATGTTATGATACTTTGAATGTTAATGTATAGCTGTGTAAATCGTAGTCCGGGTAGTAGTCCGATGAGGCGCTTCGAAAGCGGCACACCCTCCCGCCAACAACAAGGCCCTCTACAGCTCCTCTCACTTTCTGCTTCAGGCGCTCGGCCCCGGCCACCCGGTTATCGTAGACCTCCACCTCAAAGAGGGTGTCGTACCCGGCAATCCCGTCCTTGGTGCGGACGGGCACTTCCTCCGGGGTGCTGTAAGTGGCAAAAGGAGCCACCGTCTCGGCATCCACCGCACCGCACTGGATCTTGTCGGTGAGTTCCGGAGCCGCTGTCTCGATGACCTCGATGAGGGCTGTCTTGAAATCGCTCATTTCTTCTCTATGGGCTTGAAGTTTTTATTCACAAACTTTTCTACTGCATCGGCCAGCTCGTCCCCGAATCCGGACACCACCGCTTCGTAGTTCTCCTTGTAGGATTCCTCGATGTAGGGCCGGGGCTTGAGTCCCTTGACATGGCGGGCAAAGACCTTCTCTCCGTTGGGGAGGGTGAAAACCAGCACGCCACCTTTCTTCTTGGGCCAGCGGGGATCCTGCGTCCCCTCATGCACGAACTTGCCGTAGTATTCGTTGACGGCCTTTTTCTTCTTGCTGCGGGAAAACACGTGCTTCACTGCCACGTCCACCTCGGTCTTGGGCGCTTGCCTGTCCCGGTAGGACACCACCTTCAGCTGCTTCTTGAGCTGGCCGGATTTCACAGGAACACGGCTCTGGGCTCCCTTGACAAAGGGTTTGCTGGACTTTTTGAGTGCCGTCCGAAGCATCTGCTTCTGCATCTTGTTCGGCAACTCATCCAGAATCTCCTTGGCCTCCTGGTATCCTTCAACCTTGAGTGTCAGCATGGCCGGAGAGGATTTCTTGGAGATCTTTTGCATCCGTCTTGACGGTGCGGATGTGGAGCAGCCGATGTCGGCCTTCTTCCTGAGTGCCCACGATCCTCCGCCAGTCGTCTCCATCCTTCACCAGCATGCCCGGCAGGATATGGCTGCGCCAGCGGATGGTGTACACCACTTCGTTTTCATGCACGATGCGAGATGCGTACAAGTTCTCCCGGCCCCCGGCCTCGGTGCGCTGGGCGTATGCCTCGGCCACGAAGTCGATGCGCTTTGTCCGGTCGTTGTACTCGTCCCGGAACTCAAGGAAGGCATGTATCTCTATGCGGTGGTCAAACATTGGGATCATCGGGTTTAAAGCGCACCACCCTCGTGCGGGTCACATATCCATCCGCATCAGGGGCATCGGGGTCTGGTTCCTGCTCTGGCATAGAGTAAGGGTGAATGCGCCAAGGCTGGAGAAGCTTTTCGGCAGTCATGGGAAGGGAGGCGACGCTGCGGCCAACGACTGTATCGGCCTCGTTGTCAAACAAAGTCCCCAATATCAGCAGGAGCGCAGCCTTGATTGCCGGAGGGAGGTTTTCAGAGGTGAACTCGTCATCGAGGGAACGATTGGTGTAATCGTCCGCGATGCCAACGGCCATCTCAAGATAGTCCGCCACAAGGGTGTCGAGCGAAGTATCATCTCCGAGCCGGAGGTGTGCGTGTGCTGTTTCCAGCGATATCAGGGACTGGGACATGAGAGAAGAGAGGATTAGGAGGCCGCGTGTACGAGTTTCTTTACCGGGTGCGTTCCAGCATCGAGGAGGATGCCGTCGGCCCTTGCGAATCCGAAGAGGCCGATGGAGAGATACTCTGCCAGCAGCTCGTTCAGGCGAATGACTTTGAAGCCCTTCACAAGACGGATCTTGTACTTGGAGAAGTCACCGAAGAGCACCGAGGCCTTGGAAGCACCGATGTCGTCCACATCGTCGTTGATGATGTAGGGCTTGCCGAAGAGCGTCGGATCCAGACCGTCCTTCACACTCTGCTGCCAGATGTAGCGGCCTTCCAGATCTTTGATCTTGGCAAGTTCCCAGAGGGTGTTCTTGTTGAACATGAAATTGCCGTTACGGGCATAGGCGCTGTCGACGCTCTTGACGAGGTCGATGATGTCGTCCAGCGTGATGGAAGCGGCATCCGGGGTTGCCCCGCAGTCAACGGCTGAGGTGACGATACCCGTCGGCTGGCCAGTGCCTGTTCCGGTAGTGAGGTGGGCGTTGATGCCGCGACCGAAGGAGTCGGCAAGAAGCCCGCTCAGGAGCGCATCCAGATCGAAGGCGCTGTCCTGCAGGAGCTCCAGCGACACCGGGATGATCGGGGTGCGGTAGGTGTACGCCTTGAGGGTGGCGCTGCCGAAGGTGGGTGCAGCCTTGGTGCTCTGGTTGTACTCGGCCACGATGGTTGCCTTGGAGGATGTGTCGTTCACCGTCGGGAGTATGAGATCACCGCCACGGGAGGTGGTGATGACCTGTCCGGCCTCCAGCATACCACCGTAGCTTTTGATGGCCACTTCGATTGCGTTGGCCAGTTCCTTCGGGATGATCACGCCACCGGAAAGGCCGGAGATGGCATCTCGCTTCTCGATGATGGCACGATTCTCTGCGGACACTCCCTGAGCTCCATTGATGAGGTAGTCGGTGAAGGCCCTTCGGTACTCCGCATCGGCCCTCTGGTCGGCCTCGCCACCATGCTCGTGCTGGTAGGCATCCTCGGCCTGACGTTTCTGGATGTCGAGGAACTTTTCTTCAGCGGCCACCGCTTTGTCCGCTTTGTCGAAATCAGCGATGAGGGTATCCCAGCGCTGCTGCTCTTCTGCGGTCATCTCACGACCGTCGGCATCTTTGCGAAGAGAGTCGATCTGGGTGTACAGCCCGGCCCTCTTCTCTTTGAGTTCTTTGAGTTTCTTTGACATAAGACTTATGTATTGAGGGTTAAAGTTTGGATCGGAGGGAAAGGACAGCAACTTCCCGGTCGCGGGAGGAGGTGTCCACCTTGGCCGGGGCAAGGGCCTCGCGCTTTCGCTGCTTCAGATGCTCCCGGACGGAGGCTTCGGTATCCTTGTAGGCCGGATAGGTCACAAGGGACACGTCGTAGAGCTTGGCTATGGACTTGACAGTGCGCTCGTCCAGCTCCATCTTGTTCTTATCGTCGGCGTACACCCACTCGTCGCTCTCCACCACGAACTTGAAGGAGCACTTGGAGATGTCCCCGCGTCGGACAAGCTCCACCATATCGTTGCCGAGGGTGGTGTCCGGGGCCTCGAACTCGAAACGCAGTCCCGTCTCGTCCACGGAGAGCGTCAGGGTACCGGAGGTGGTACGGGCCAGAATGCCGGAGATGTCATGGTTAAAGACCATGATCACGTCGCTCATGTCCGTCTTGTCGAAGGCTCCACGGGCAATTTTCTCCTTAAACCAGCCGTAGATGGGCTCGCTCCACGTGTCGAACTTGGCGGCATAACCGGAAATGACGCGTCCGGTTTTCTCGTCCGAGCGCTCTTCTACGCGAAGGTCGGAGACAATGCTCCGGATCTCGATTTCGTTATTTGGGATCTGATTTTTCTCCATCTTTCATGGCATTTTGGATTGTTTGCATATTCATCTGCACGAAGTAGGTGTCCCCACCGTCGTAGCTGTTCATATCTTCGAGGGTGCGGATCTCGTTGGCCGAGAGAGCTCCCACCAGATTCATGTTCTTGTAGTATTCGGAGCGCGTTTTCGCGTCTCCCCGCAGGAGTCCGTTCAGGCCAAAGAGGAAGTAGAACTCCCCGAACTCGTCTTCCCGGAGGAGTTTGCGGTTGAATTCCTCCTCCAGACGCACCAGATACGGCATCAGGCAGTACTGCACGAATTCCATCCCTTGATGCTCGATGTTATTGTTGGTAGCCCGCTCCAGATCCGCAATCATGTGCGGAGGCACTCCGAAGATGGTGGCAACCTCGGTCTTTTGGAATTTGCGAGTGGCAATGAACTGCGCATCCTCCGGAGGGATGCTGATGCGCTCGTAGGTCATGCCGCCCTCAAGGAGCAGCGGGGTGTGGGCATTATGGAGGCCGACGCTCTGCTCAATGAGGTCTTTCTTCAGGCGCTTGTAGGCATCCGGTTTCAGGGTGCTGGGGTACTTGAAAACCCCGGACATGTTGCCGCCTTGGGTAAAGAACTTCTCTCCGTAATCCTGCGCAGACTGCGTCAGGGAGAGGTTTTCCCGGTGGACTTGGATGGGAGACTTGCCCTTGTAGCCATTGGTTGACATCCCTTTGAGGTGGATGATATCGTAGCTGGGCAGGAGTTCTCCGTTGGAGAGGCGGTACACCACCTCATCGTCCACCGTCAGGATGGGCTCACACTCATAGGGCTGGAGTTTCTGGAGGCGTACAGGGCGAAAGAGCTTGTCCCGGTGGATGCGGGCATAACCGTTGCCCCAGAGTGTGCAGCCCACCATCAGGTGCTGGAGAAGAGAGAAACGGGTAAGGTAGGAGTTGGGCTTGGATAGGATGGTGGCGCAGGGGTGGGCTTTCGCCTGTTCCCGGCCAGTTGCCGTCTTGTGGTAGAGGTGGATGGGAAGAGTGCCGACGGTCTCCGATAGAATCCGGACGCATGCCCAGACTGCGGAGATGGCAAGGGAGCCCTCCGGGGTGATGACGGGCCTCTTGGTGGCATCGGCCACAGTGTCGGAGAGAAGCACCTGATTCACAGCGGCTTCGAACTCACTGGAACTTACGCGCTTCTCTCCTTTCAAGAAAGAGACAAGAGATGATAGCAGACTTGACACTGTAGCTTTACCACTAAACTAATAACCAGTGCAAAGCTAACCTCACCCCTCCGCTCCGGACTGAAACATTGTTACACTCTTGGAAAAAGGACTCACTTCGGTGAGCGTTTTTTTGTTTTATGAAGTGAATTGCCATCCTTTTCGCTTCAAATTTTGATGCGAATAGTTGCGTGATTCGCTTCATTTGTTTATTTTTGCAGGAAAATGAACGAGTTATGAGACCGTACTACATCTGGCAATATCCCGATTGGCCCCGGTTCCGCTGGGATACCGACAGAATAATAAACCTTCTTTCGGAAGTGCGCCTGTTAGAAGGACGCATTGCCGGGATGATGGGTAGTCTTGGGTTCGAGATACAGGCGAAGACATCCCTTGACGTAATGACTGAGGATGTCATCCGATCCAACGAGATAGAGGGGGTATTGCTCAATGCCGACAGAGTGCGCTCGTCCGTAGCAAGGCATCTGGGCCTTGCTACCGAGGGGCTGCCTGAGCCTGATCATTATACCGATGGTGTGGTTCAGGTAATGATTGATGCGGTCCGCAATTATTCTACGGAACTCACTCAAGAAAGATTGTTTAACTGGCATGCTGCACTGTTCCCGTTAGGACGCAGCGGTATTGTTCCCATAACGGTAGCAGCTTGGCGCGTTGGCGAGGAACCCATGCAGGTTATTTCAGGGGCGATGGGGAAAGAAAAAGTGCATTATGAAGCTCCAGCCTCTGCCGATGTGCCACGGGAAATGGCCCTGTTCCTTGACTGGATCAATAACGAGAAAGAAACAGATCCGGTCTTGAAAGCAGCAATAGCCCATCTGTGGTTTGTTGCCATCCACCCCTTTGATGATGGTAATGGCCGATTGACAAGAACCATTACTGACATGCTGCTTGCCCGCGCAGATGGTATGCCACACCGCTATTACAGCATGTCCGGTGAGATTCAAAGAAATAAAAACCAATACTATGAGGCGCTGGAGAAGACGACAGTCGGGGATGTGGACATCACTCTTTGGCTTGAATGGTTCCTCCTGACCCTGAGGGATGCGATGAAGCGCAGCGAGACAGTTGTCCGGCGAGTTGTGAAGAAGGCCATGTTCTGGCAGGAGCACCGCGATATCGCTATGAATGAGCGTCAGGTCAAAGTGGTGAACAGGCTGTGGGATGGTTTTGATGGGAAACTCACAACAGCGAAATGGGCCAAAATCTGCAAGACCTCCCAGCCGACAGCACTCCGCGACATCAACGACCTGATAGAGAAAGGCATTCTGGTCAAAGGCGAGGAAGGCAGTAAAAATACCAGCTACATCCTTGCAGAAGATGAATAATGATGCGCTCACTTCGGTGAGCGTTTTTTTGTTTTCCAGCGGAGGTATTGGATGCGGAAGGAGGAGTATTCGGAGTACATGCGCTCCCCGGTGATGCGCTCCACTTGGGATTCCAGCATTTCGTAGGCATCCTCGTAGGTCTGGTAGAGCATCCGGATCTCCAGAAAAGTGTACAGGAATCCCTGCGGTGACAGCAGTTTCCGGGCCTCCGCAGAGAGTGCGGGGATGGCAGAGAGCTGCTCCTCATAGCGCTGCCGGGCACGCAGCTGCATTTCACTTACCTTGCGTCTTGCCATCACTCACTCAGAGACAGCATGCCCCTGCTGTTATAGGGATTATCGTCCTCATCGGCCTGTTTTGTCATCCACTCTCCCAGCGCCATGATCCCGGCAACGATGCCGTCAATCTTCTGGACGGACTTCTCCTTATCCGGCTTGATGTTCCCGGCAGGATCCGTCTTGACCACAGTGCTGGAGAGCATCCAACGTAGCACCGGATTCCCGAAGTGTTCAATCTTCTCGGTGAGCACCAGCTTCTCGAACTCCTTCGTGGGCGCTCCCATCGAGCCGTAGCCCTGCCCGAAAGGATTACACTCCATGCCCTCGTTCTGCAGGTCGATGATGGTCTGGGAGGAGTTCCAGCGGTCGTAGGCGGTGCTCTGGAAATCGTACAGGGCGATGATCTGCAGGATATCGGCCTTCACAAAGTCGTAATCCACAACGTTGCCGGGGGTGACCTTTACATACCCGGCCTTCACCCAGAGGTCGTAGTTGATGTTCTCTTTGCGGATTTTCTCCAGCATTTTCTCCTCCGGAATCCAGAAGAACGGCAGCAGCTGGAACTTGTCCTCTTCGTGGAAGATGAGCACGAAGGCAGTGATGTCGGACACGTTGGAAAGGTCGAGCCCACCCCAGCAGAGGCATCCTTTCAGAGACTCCGGATCCGTTGTGCCGCAGCAGCGCATCCATGCATCGTCCAGAATCCACGTCTTTTCCGCATCCACCCAGAGGTTGACGTTCTTCGTCATCACATTGCGGACGGCCTCCGGACGGTTCTTGGCGTCCTGCACCTGGTCGGCAAGATAGTCCACCGAGACGGACACTCCGAGGTTGGGATTGGACTTGATCCACATCTTGGGGTTGTCCCATTCCTCCTTGGAGTCGAGGGTGTAGATGATGCCGAAGAGGGTGTCGTCCTTGTTGATACCCCGCAGGATCTTCACCACATTCTCCCGGTAGGCGTAACACGCTCCGTTCTTGTTGAATCCGGCAGTGGTGATGATGAACATCAGCGGTTGTTTCCGGGCTCCAAAGGCACTCTTGATGACATCGAACATCCCGGAATCCTTATGGGCATGGAACTCATCAATGATGCCGCAGCTGGGGTTAAGGCCATCGTGGGTACCGTAGTCGGAGGAGAGCGGCTTCATCATCCCGCCCTTCATCTCGTAGACGATGCTGTTCCGGTAGGTGTCCAGATAGTTCTTGAGGTCGGTGGCCTTGACGATTTCAACGGCATCGGAGAAGCAGATCTTCGCCTGATCCTTGACGGTGGCAGCGGAATAGACCTCCGGGCGAGCTTCGCCATCGGCAAAGAGCATGTACAGGCCGATGCCAGCAGAGAGTGCGGTCTTGCCATTCTTGCGGGCAATCTCCACATACACGTAACGGAAACGTCTCGTGCCATCGGCATTCTTCCAGCCGAAAATGTTCCAGAGGATGAAGTGCTGCCAAGGCTCCAGCACAAAGCGCTGCCCGGCCCATTCCCCCTTGGTATGCTTCAGGCGCTCGATGAAGTTAATCGCTCTGGTCGCTGCCTTGCGGTCGAAATACCAACCCCTATCCAGCGCATCCCGGAGGTCATTGTAATATCGCTGTATTGCCAGCTGCACCAGCTCGCAGGTCAGGATCCGTCCCGCCCTGACATCCTCTGCGTATTGTTCGGCTTTTGTAAGTTTGTCCATGCTATTGTTCGTCTATTGTCTCGAAGTCCGCGAAGTCATCCTTCTTCTGGATCCCGGCAATCATGGCGGCTACCCTTGCACGGCTGGCCGGAGAGAGTCCGAATTCGGATGCGAGGTTCTTGGCGGCAACGAGTGCATTCTCTGCAATCCTGCGCTTGGGGTTGATCTGCGTGATGCTCCCGGTCTTGGTGGCCACCGTCACTGTGAATCCCTCGGTTTCCAGATCCTTCATCATGTCCCCATAGAGCGCCATCTCCCGGCAGTAGGCCACCAGCAGATCCAGATTCACAATGTCCAGCAGACCCTTGCTCGCGAGCTCCGTTCCCACCACCTGGTACAGCTTCTTGGCCGTACCCTTCAGGCCCTTCGCCTTGGGAAGTGCCGCCACCGGATTCACCGGAACCACGGCTCCGTCCATCCGGCAGGGCTGGTCGGTTCCCCGGAGGCGCTTCGTAGCGTCAGATGTTTTCTTTCTTCCTTTTGCCATATTCTTCAAATTTGCACGCGTGCGTTCTCGACTCAGGGGGCGATTGACATTTCAAAGGCCCGGAGGAATTTCGACCCCCTCCCCGATGGTATCTCGCGAGTTAATTCGAGCGTGCAACCCTTTGAGACTTCGAGCCTTCGCTCGAATGGTCGAGTCGTATTAATCACTGTATCATACGACTGACTATCAGTGCTTTGCAGTTTTTGATTCTTTTCCCATGATGATCTTCGCAATGACCACCGAAGGCGAGTGTTCGAGGAGTCTTTTCTGCCTTGCCATGTCGATATAGATCTGGGTGGTGGCGGGATCATTGTGGCCCAGCATGTCTTGGATAGTTTCGATGGGCATCCCTTCTTCCACCATTAGCGAGCCGCAGGTATGCCGGAGGGAGTGCGCTGTGATCTTGGGATCATCGATGCCGATGGCCCGGAGGCGCTCCTTGACAATGCTGGAGATAGTCGCCTTCAGGATCCGCTGTGGCTCCCGGCCTCGCATGAGGTTGATGAACAGAGGTGAGTCCATTCCGAAGTTGTCCGTCCTCATTGACAGGTAGTCCTCCAGCGATGCCATCACCTCGTCCGGGACGGCCACCACATCGTGTTTGTCGATGCGGCCCTTGCGCTGGATATGCAGCACGTTCTTCCCCTCCAAGGTATCAAAGTCACCGATGTTGATCCGCTCCACTTCACAGGTGCGGAGGCCATTGGTGAGCATCAGCTGGATCATCAGATAGTCTCTGGCTCCCACGATCGTCTCCCGGTCAATCGAGGCAAGGAGGTCACCGCACTGCTGCCGCGTGAGCGGATGCTTGTAGTGCTCCTTGGTACGGAACGATGTCTTGATGCCCGCAGCAATGTCATCGCAGTAGCGGAGCGATGCGCAGTGCTTGTAGAATACCTTGATGACGGTGATGTAGCCGTTGACGGTGAACACCGACTTGCCCTGCCTCTGCAGCTCCTGCTTGTAGCGGAGGATGTCTGCCCGGCTGGGACTGCGTGGATCAATCTTCTGGGATGCGAGCCACCGCAGCCAGAGGTTTATTTTCCTCCGGTGGTCTGCTTTCGTAGCCGGAAGCGCATCCAGCAGGGTGATCCATTCGTCAACTATCTCGGTGAGTGTTTTTGTCGTTCTCATTTAATTCTGGGCCAGATTGTAATTGAAATAGGGGCCATTTTGTAAAACAAGGGAGGGAATCCTGAGGAGAGATTTATTTGGCTTGCAACCTTGTGTTTTGTGTGATTTGACTGTTATTCTTCTGGATTCTCCTCCCTTTACGGAGTTGGGGTCTTGCTTACTGCATATGAAAACACCTCCTTTCTATCATGGTCACTACTAACTATTTGTCCTTTGCGGACTTGATGCTATGGCAATGATTGCACAGCGATTGAAGATTTTCTATATCAAGCGGAGCACCGCCCTTGTTGATGGGGACGATGTGGTCGACCATATCGGCAGGGACAGTCAGGCCCTTTCGCTGGCACTCCTCGCAAAGAGGATCCTGCTGCAGTTTGAGGGCGCGAAGGCTCCGCCACCTCCGGCTCTGGTAGAAGTCGGTGTTGTGGTGCTGGTAGCCGGAGAAGGGTTTCTTCTCCGGGAGCCAAGGGCGATGCGTGTGTTTCTTGATGCTGGGCATTATCGGTTTTTCTTTTCAACATGCGGTCTGCCGAGTCGGTTTCGCAGCTGCACACCCTTCACCTCAAGGATCTGGGCATGGGGAAACCTCCGGTGCAGGGACTCGTAGTTCACATCGTAGTGCTTGAGGTCAGCGGTGAAGCAGGGATGGCCGAAGCGCTGCATGTTCTCAAAGAGGGCGTTGAGATCCTCCTCGTCCCAGAGCACATAGTTGCCGTCCTTGTCCACATCGAAGATGTCCCTGCCGTCCTCCAGAGTGAATATGACGCGTTTGGGGTAGTAGTACATAGGTTTCTGTTATTGGCGGAGGCTCTCTCCGGAGAAACGGACGGTCTTGCAGAGGTGCGCCAGACGGTCGAGGGTGCGCTCTCCGTAGCGGGCAAGGATCTGCTCCTCGGTGAGATTGGTGGTGATGAACATCGGACGGTTGTAGCGCTCGGCAGCGTTGATGACCAGATTGAAGCCCTCGCACTTCTCTCCGTAATCGTTCACCTGCATCTCCACTCCCAACTCATCGATGATGGGGAAATGCGAGCGCTGGAGATAGTCCAGCCACGTTTCCGGGCGCTGGCCGTAGCCCAGATAGGGCTGCTGCGGTGTGGGCTTGTTCATGTCTTGGGCGTGGACGGGATGCAGAGTGTATCCCTTCATCCGGAAGAGTACCGGAATCACCCCAGATGCGATGACCGACTTGCCCCTACCGCAGCTTCCCATGAGGAGGAGGCCCTTGCCCTTGGTGTCCAGCATCCAATGCTTGACCTCGAAGTATTCCGGCAGCGACTGGTAGTATTCCACCGTATGGTCGACGGATTTGAAGATGGCCTCCAGCAGATCGCTGGCCTGCCCTATTTCCTTGGCCCATGAGTACGAGACGGGCTCCCGGACAAGGATTTCGCTCTTGGAGCGGAGATCCTTGATGATGCTTTCGATTGTTTGTATTCCCATATTGCTTTGCGTTTTGTTATTTCGGGTTTGAGACTCCATTTTTGAACTTTTGCAGGATGGCGCTCCGGTGCTCTTCGCTATCCGGCTGCATTATCTGGCCGATGCGCTGTCCGGTGGCCGGGGCTGCTGGATGACCCCTTGCTCCTTGACCGGAAAGCGGGAAGAGCCCGGCCCAGTTGTTAGCCATCGACTGCTCGATGATGGCCTGAGCCGTCTGGGGATTGTTCCCGGCAAGATTCCGGAGTTTGGTGAGGCAGGACTTTGCCCCCATCACTGTTCCGTATGCTTCCTTGCGGGATTTCTTGTACTCGAACCAGATCCGCATCAGCTCCTGCCAAGGTGACTCCAGAGCCGCCACCCACTCATCAACCTCCGACACCTTCTTCTTTTTTGTTTGTTTTTTCTGTGAGACATCAACATCCTGTTTAGTCTTATTAATGCTCGCACTTTGTTTTCCATTTTGGAAAGCAAACTCGCTCGATTCCCGTTCGTCCGCACTTTTGTCTTCCATTTGTCTTTCGTTTTGTTTTCCATTTTGGAAAGCAAAACGCGACTCAAATGAGAGGATACGGTAGGCGGCACAGGCTCTTCCTCCGGGAGAGATCACCTCGATGAGCTGAGCCTCCTGCAGCTGCTGACGGATCCTGTACAGTGTGGTGGCCGGGATTCCCGTCCGCATCTCCAAGGCCGACAGCGGGATGGTGATCACCTCCTCCCACCCGGCCCGGTTTGCCATGAACATGAGTCCATGCCAGAGGGCGATGGCCGACGGGGTGAGCGGATGCGTCTCCAGCCAGTCGTAGAACAGCTTTATTTCCGTCAGGTAGTTCATTTGGCCATGTATTTTTCGTGTAGCTCGGCAAGGGTGGAAATGGGCGATGCCATCTCATCCTCAAGTACATAGCCTTTGAAACGCAGCAATTCGCTCCGCTTGATACGCACGTCTCCATTCACCACAACCTTGTGGATTTTGGAATTGTAGCACAGACGATCAAGCTGACGGACAGTTCTTCCTATAAAGGCAGCGGCCTCTTTGCGGGTCATGAGAAAGTCCCGCTCACACTCCGGATCCGGCGGCGGAGGCGGGGGCGGTGGAGCGGATGCCAATGCATACAACCTGGTAAGCTTGTCTTGGACAGAGTCAAGAGTAGCTTGCAGGTCTTCTATGATGTCAATTAAGGGCATGGTCACCGCGTTTAGTGACCACAAAGGAATTGCAAATAATACAGAATAATGGCACATATGGGTGCCCATATGTACTACGATATTATCCTTTGGACTGTCCGAGTTTGGTGGTGAGCGCCTCCAGATAAGAGGTGGTGGAGAACTTGCGGTCGGTGATGGTGCGCTTGACTTCCGTCGCCTTGCCCAGCTTCACATGGAGGAACTGTTCAAAGCACTCCACGATGGTGGAGAAAGGCGCTTTGTCTCTGGAGACATCGCTGATGGCCTTGTCCAGATCGATTGCGGTCAGGAGTTCCTTGAGCTTGACGGCATCGGTGTCCCAATACAGCGGGGACTCGATGGTGGGCGATGCCGAGATGAAGAGATCCGGGTAGTTCAGGCGTTTCTCATTGTGGTTCTGATAGAGGATGACTTTGTGCCGGGCATCCTTTGTGGCCTCCGCGAGCAGACCTTTTTTTTCCTACCCAGCACCTTGTCGAAGTGCATCACAAGGGTGTCGTAGGTGTCGGAAACTTCGAGGTAGTCTTGGCCGCAGAGGAGGGCCTTTGCCAGAGAGATGAACTCGGAGAGCTGCTGCTCCAGCTCGGAAGGGGTGATGTCCTCGTCGGACATGGTCTGTACCGTTGTAAGAAAACGGCAATTGAGAATTTCATTCATACGTTATATTGTTTGAAAGTTTGTGTTGCCTATTTCTTTTCTCGGAACAAAAATAAATGTGGGTTGTACCACAATATGAGACAGTTACGAATTATTTTTGTGTTTTTTACCAATTAGTCAGGAAGTTGGAAGTTGCTGATTCTGTTAAATTTATTAGGTTAAAACGGGGAAAAATGTTATATTTGTTGTTTAGATAATTCCAATTAGTACAGCTACTCAGGGCATTATGTGTCTCGTTATGGACGTGGTGTGTTCTATTGGTATTATCGGTGGCAAGAGAAAAAACACTAATAATGAAAAATACTGCTCAATTGGCGGCTGTGCATGGGAAGCTGGTAAGCTTCATCTGGGGCATAGCCGATGACGTCCTCCGGGATGTATTCCTCCGTGGACAATACCGAGATGTCATTCTTCCCATGTTCGTACTCAGACGATTGGATGCACTTCTTGAGCCCACAAAAGAAGAAGTACTTCTCGAAATAGCTGAAGAGCAAGAGGCCGGATTCCCTGACGTGGATGAAGATGCAATCCGCGAGATCACGGGGCTTTCCTACTACAATACCAGCAAGTGGACACTTAAGAGGCTCCTTTCTGAAGCAAAGAAGGACAACAATATCAACCACGATAACTTTATCGAGTACCTCAACGGATACAGCGCTAATGTTAAGGACGTTCTTTTGAGTTTTGACTTCTACGCCAAAGCCCGGAAGCTGGCCGACAAAGATAGACTTATTTCCCTCATCCAGAAATACACCGATCCCCACATCAACCTCACAAATAAAGATGCCAAGGATCCGGAAGGATTAACCCTCCCGGCTCTCACCAATATTGGCATGGGATACGTTTTCGAGGAACTGCTCCGGAAGTTCAACGAAGAGAACAACGAGGAGGCGGGTGAGCACTTTACCCCGCGAGAGGTTATCGACCTGATGTGCCACCTGGTATTCGATCCGGTAAAGGATAACCTGCCGAAGATTATTTCTCTGTACGACCCGGCTGGAGGATCTGGCGGCATGATGACCGAGGCCACTGAATATCTGACAGAGCCGGAGTACGGCATCAATTTCCCGATTGAGGCCATCAATATCAACCTTACGGAACTCAACCCGGAAACCTACGCTATCTGCAAGAGCGACCTTATCATCAAGAACGTGGATGCCGATGGTATTGTCAATGGCAATACCCTTGACGGCAACCCTCATGGCGGAGCGCACTTTGGATACATGCTCACCAATCCTCCCTACGGAAAATCATGGAAGACTGAGGCCGAGCATCTCTTCGATGGCAAGACGCTGCTGGACTCGCGCTTTGAGGTTGAGCTTCCAAACTTTGCCGGAGAAAAAGAAGTGCTTGATGCAACACCGCGCACCAGCGATGGTCAACTTCTCTTCATCCTTGATATGATTTCCAAGATGAAGCCGCTATCAGAACAGCCTCAAGGAAGCCGCATTGCATCTATTCATAACGGTTCCTCTCTCTTTACCGGAGATGCCGGAAGTGGAGAAAGCAACACAAGACGCTATCTGATTGAGAATGACCTCGTAGATGCCATTATCCAGCTTCCTAATAATATCTTCTACAACACTGGCATCACAACATATTGCTGGGTTATCACCAACAAGAAAGAGGATAAGCGCAAAGGGCATGTCATGCTTATTGACGCATCGCAGGCCTATCAGAAACTTCGCAAGAATCTGGGAGAGAAAAACTGTGAGTTCAGTCCCAGAGATGTGGAGATCATTACGGCCCTTTATCTCAAGTACCGAGCAAAAGATGCCGATGAAGAATCACCGCTGGTTGCAAAGATTTTCGACAACGATGACTTCCGGTACAACCACGTGACGGTGGAACGTCCTCTTCGTCTTAAAAGCTGCTTCACCCGCTATGCTGTGCAGGAATTGCTGTACGACAAATCTCAATATGAAATCACCAAGTGGATAGTTGAGGAATTTGGTGAAAAATTTGAAGATCTTTCAACATCGGACATCGAAAAAGTCCGGGAGCATCTTTCAAAAGAAGGCATTGAACTTACCAATAAACAATTCTCCGCAATAGTCTCCCTCGATAAATGGCAGGAGCGGAAGATGTTGGTGGATGCAGGATTGAAGCTGATGGAGCGAGTTGGAGAGAATGTGGAATACACTGACTTCAACGAGTTCTCTGAAGTAGTAGCTCAAGCCGCAAAGTCTTTGCCACAGAAACTTTCTGCCGGTCAGCTCAAGACCATCATGATGGCTGTTTCCGTTCGTGACGAGAATGCCAAACCCGTCATCAAAAAAGTTCATAGAGGTACATCTTCTGCCATCGCGGAACTGGTCGATGTGTACAACGTGCCTTTTGCTAAGTTAGCTGACTACGGCTTTACCCAGAAGGGGCATGATTACATTGAATACGAGAGCGATTCCGAGCTCAGGGATTCGGAGAATATTCCGGTCAAGGAAGATATTCTTGAATACTTCAACCGGGAAGTCCGGCCTTATGTAGCTGACGCATGGATCAACCTTCCCAAGACCGTAATTGGCTGCGAGATCTCATTCAATAAGTATTTCTACCATGCTACTCCGCTCCGGACGCTGGACGAGAACACTGCAGAGATTCTTAAACTGGATAGCGAGAGTGAAGGATTTATCAATCAACTCCTTGGAATTCAGAAGTAATGGCAAGGTACGAGAAATATAAAGACAGCGGAGAACAATGGCTGGGGCAAGTTCCAGACCATTGGGAAATAATTAAAGGACGCGGTGTCTTTGAAGAAAATGTTGAGACAAACAAAGATTTGTCCGAAAACACCGTTCTGTCTTTGAGTTACGGGAAAATCATAAAGAAAAGAGACATCAATGAAGGGTTAGTTCCAGCTGACTACAGAGGATATCAGATTGTTAATCCCAACTACATTATTATTCGTTGTACAGACCTCCAGAATGACAAGGTTAGCCTTAGAACAGCAATTTCCAAGTATCGCGGAATTATCACTGGCGCATATCTTGGCTTGATTGTGAAGCCAAAGTATAATCCAGATTTCATGCATTATTACCTACATACTTGGGATATAACAAAAGAGATTTATAGACATGGAGGTGGGCTGCGGCAGGTTCTTTCTTGGGAGGATGTCAAGTACCTAACAATGCTTATTCCGCCCAAAGATGAGCAGAATGCAATTGTCTCTTATCTCGATTCTGCATGTGAGGAAATCGACAAGGCCATTGCCCAGCAGCAACGGATGATTGACCTCCTCAATGAGAGAAAGCAAATCATCATCCAGAATGCTGTCACCAAGGGTCTCGATCCAAACGTCCCCATGAAGGATAGTGGAATTGAGTGGATTGGGAAAATTCCTGCACATTGGGAATTAAAGCACCTTCGCAATTTTTTGACCATGTTTTCTGAAAAAGGGCACCCCGATGCTACTTTGTTATCTGTCACAAGAGAGCAAGGGGTTATCCTTCGCAGTTTCGATATTGAGGAGAATCACAATTTTATTCCCGATGATTTAAGCGGTTATAAGCATGTCCGCAAAGGAGATTTTGTCATTAATAAAATGAAATCTTGGCAAGGCTCATATGGACTCTCCGACTATGATGGTATCGTAAGTCCCGCTTATTTTACCTGCAAATTAAATGGTATTGATAATAAACAGTTCTTCTCAACTGCAATAAGGTGCAAAGCATATACCCATTTCTTTATGCAGTACTCGAAAGGAATTCGCATTGGCCAGTGGGATTTGGATCCAGCATCGATGAAAGCTATTCCTTTTATTTTGCCACCAAAAGATGAACAGCAACCCATTCTTGACCATATAGCCGATAAAACGGCACAAATCGTCAAGGGAATTGCTTCATATGAGAAAAACATCGAACTCCTCCAAGAACGCAAGCGCATCATCATCAATGATGTGGTAACCGGAAAAATCAAAGTATCATGAGTATAGCGGCAACAAACGAGCAGGCTTTCGAATGGTTGATTGAGAGAGCCCTCACAGGATCCACCCTCGAAGATCGCAAGGCGCACCCGGAACAGTACCCGGATATCGACCACCAGACACCAGGTGGAGCCGGATACTATTGGGGCAAACCGGACGACTTCGACAAGAAGCTCTGCTTCGACAGGCGCAGGCTCTGGGCCTTCCTTGAGAGCACCCAGCAGGAAGAGCTCGACAAGCTGGTCGGTGGCGACTACCACAAGACCGTTGAAGATGAACTCTCTCGCTATATTGACTCTCATGGCACATTGGAAGTCCTGAAGAAGGGCTTGGATGTGGCGCATGTCCACCTGACGCTATTCTATCCGAAACCTGCCGCATCGGATAGCCAAGCCTCCAAGGAGAAATACGCCACCAACCAATTCAGCGTAACCCGCCAGCAAACATATTCCTTCATCCATGCCGGATATGAGATCGACATGGTCATCTACATCAACGGCCTCCCCATCATCACGATGGAACTGAAAAACCCGTGGACGGGACAGACCGCCAAGGTGGATGGCCAGAATCAATACATCAAGGAAAGGCTCCCGAAGGATCCGCTGCTCAAGTTCGGCCGCTGCCTTGTCCACTTTACTCTGGACAAGAACGAGATCTACATGACCACTTGCCTTAATGGAGAAAAGACATACTTCATGCCCTTCAACAAGGGCCTTCCCGATGGCAAGGGTGCAGGGAATCCTGCTGTAGAAGAAGGGAAATACAAAGTGGCTTATTTCTGGGAAGAGATTCTGCAGAAAGACTCTCTGGCCGACATTATTCTCAACTATGCACTCGTGGATTATGGAGAGGCAAAGACCGGAAAGAAAGTGCCCCATATTCTCAAGAATGCCAAGATCCTCATCTTCCCGCGATATCACCAGTTAGATGTTGTATCCAAGCTGCTGACAGATGTCGCCGAGAAGGGTGTAGGAGAGCGATACCTTATTGAGCACTCTGCTGGATCCGGAAAGTCCAACTCCATCACATGGTTGGCTTATCGCCTAATCAGCGTCACTCCGGCAACCAGAAATGCCAAGCGCAGCCGGGGAGAAGAAACCTCCCTCTTTGATACGGTCATCGTTGTTACCGACCGCAGACTCCTGGACTCCCAGATTCATAAGAATATCACTGCATTTGGTGGCTCCGAGAAGATTGTCGCACACGCTGACAGCTCCAAGGAACTCCGTCAAGCCATTGAGAATGGAAAACGCATCGTAATTACCACCATCCAGAAATTCCCGTTCATCTGTGGCGACATTGCTGATATGTCCACCCGGAATTTTGCTGTCATCATCGATGAAGCCCATTCCTCCCAGAGTGGCATCGCAGCCGACAAGATGAATGCAACCACCTACAAGGATGTTCCGGAGGATCTGGATATGAAGAATCTGGAGGATGTCAATGACCTCCTCGACAAGATGATGAAGGAGCGCAAGATGAGTCCCAACACCTCTTATTTTGCGTTTACGGCTACCCCGAAGCGGGAAACCTTTGAACGCTTCTGTACGCAGGAGCGTCCGGATGGGAAATTCCGTCCCTTCCATCTGTATTCCATGAAGCAGGCCATCGAGGAGCACTTTATTCTGGATGTGCTGTTCAACTATACGACATTCCAGAGTTATTACGAACTCACCAAGGCCATCGAGGATAACCCGCTCTACGACAAAGAAAGGGCACAGGCTCTGTTGAAACGCCATGTAGAAAGGGATCCGGAGGTCATTGCTATCAAGGCAGAGGTGATGCTCAAGCATTTTGACGGGAAGATTTTCCGGGCCAAGAAACTCAAGAGCAAAGCCAAGGCGATGGTGGCCACCCAAGATATTGAGTGTGCCATCCGGTACTACTTCGCTATCAAAAATCAGATCGAGAAAGACCATCTGCCGTACAATGTCCTCATCGCATTCTCCGGCAGCAAGAAAGTTGACGGGATTGATTACACCGAGGTCGGCATCAACGGATTCTCCGAAGGGAAGCTGGCCGAGGAATTTGAAAAGGACGAGAACCGGATTCTGGTTGTGGCCAACAAGTACCTCACCGGATTCGACCAGCCGAAACTTTGCGCCATGTATGTGGACAAGAGGCTCGGTGGCGTGACAGCGGTTCAGGCCCTTTCTCGTCTCAATCGCTCCGCCAATGATCTCAATAAGGAGAGCGAGGATCTATTCATTCTTGATTTTTTCAACAAGGCAGACGAGATTAAGGAATCCTTCGATCCCTTCTATACTGCCACAACTCTTAGTGGCCCCACCAACGTCAATGTGCTCAATGAACTCCGGGGAACACTTCTGGAGTATGGTGTATTTGATGCCGAGGAAGTAGCGCAGTTTATCTACCTGTACCTCACCGGGGAGGAACCCGACAAGTGGGCATATATTATCGATACCGCAGCGCAGCGCTATAATGTTGAGCTCGGCTGGGATAATGACACCAAGATTGACTTCAAAGTCAAGGCCAAGCAGTTTGTAAAGATTTACTCCCGCATGGCAGCTATCCTTCCATATGAGAATCGTAATTGGGAGGAGCTGTTCTGGTTCCTGCGTTATTTGATTCCTGAGCTCCATGTGGAAGTGCCGGGACGCGATGACCTTAAGGATCTGCTGGATTCCATCGATCTCAATACCTACGGACTCCGGAGAACACAACTCGACCAGCCAATTAAGCTGGATGATGAAGAGGCCGAAATTAATCCTCTGGCCCCGAAGATGGTCACCGGAGGCGAGGGAGAAGTGGAAAAAGATCTCCTCGACCGTATCGTTAAGGAATTCAACGAGAGGTGGTTCAATGGCTGGAAGAGCACTCCGGAAGATCAGAAGATGAAGCTCGTAAGCCTTGCGAAGTCCATTGCAGAGAGTCCGAGTTTCCGCGACCAGATTTTGGGCAACCCGGATGCCGAGGCCACTGCATGGTTCTATGAGAAGCTCTTCGACAAGGTTATGGCCGAGAAGCGCAGGTCGGATATGGATTTGTATAAGCTGTACAAGACCGACAAGGCATTTGCTGCACAGCTACAGGCTTCCGTCCGCAAACTCATCGACAATGGTGGATACCTGACCGAATATGAGAAAATCATGAAGCGGCATGATGAGAGACAATCGTCCGGACTTCTGATGGAGCCCGAAGGCCCTGCGTATGGATCACAGGAGAAAGTCGTCTCCAAGAAGTGTCTGACTCTCTCAATTCGCCAGAACTTCTTCGATGATATTATCTCCGGCCAGAAGGATTTCGAGGAGAGAGATGTAAAACCGACCACTTACCGCCAGCTGGTGTATTTTGTTGTAGATGGCGTCACATACGAGCGCTTCGAGGATATTCCAGAGAATGCGGGCGAAATAATTATGGAGCCCATCAAATATGACCAGCTCAAACTCCTGACTGGAGCCTATACCGGGAAGCGTCCGTACGCGGTAGTGAATGTGGAAGATTCCCACGTAGAGTTGGTACTTGACGGAGACAAGCAATACTTCCTCCAGATGGCCGATGGTCATCAGTTCCCCGCTGCCGTGGTTGTCTATAATCTCGGTGAAATTGTTGAACGTTCAGATTATTAATTCATATGGCATCAATCGAATCACACGATAGGAAACTTAATGAGTTGCTCGCAGAAGTTGGCTCCGGAAAGACTCAGCTTCCCGAATTCCAGCGCAGTTGGGTTTGGGACGACACCAAGATTTGCAAACTCATTGAGAGTATTACCTCCGGCTATCCTATGGGAGCGGCAATGTTCCTTAATGCTGGAGGAGATGTGCATTTTAAATATCGCCTATTCGCAGGAGTAGATAAAAATATCTCCGCGACTCCGAGTTTCCTTGTATTGGACGGTCAACAACGCCTGACAACGCTCTACCAAGTTTTTGTCAGCAAGAATCCGGTTTCTACGTGCCTTGACACGAAGAAGAATAAAACGATTCAGCGTTATTACTATCTTGACATTAAAGAATGCCTCAACCCCGTAGCAGATAGACTGGATGCAATCATTTCTGTATCTGAGCGGAAGGTCATCACAGAGGATATTGGTAGAAATATTAAACTTGACCTTTCCTCTACTGAAAAGGAATATGAGAATTTGATGTTCCCTCTTAATATCACGTTCTCTCCGACTGAGATTACGCATTGGATGCTTGGACTGCTTAAGTATTATTCGAATGATCCAGAGATTCTTAAGCTCTACACCGATTTTTATGAGAAGGTCATTCAACGGATAGTAGATTACCAAATTCCCGTTATTAACCTTGGAAAAGAACTGCCCAAGGAGGCGGTTTGCCAGATTTTTGAGAATGTAAACACTGGAGGTGTTCCCCTGACCGTGTTTGAGCTGGTCACCGCAACTTTTGCTGCTGATAATCATAATCTGCGAGAGGATTGGGAAACAATCAAGAAGACCTTCGCCTCAAAGAAAAATGGAGAATTGCTCTCAGAGATTGATGGTGCAAACTTCCTGCAGTCTATGACTCTGCTTGTAACGTATAAGCGCAGCCTGAAGAATCAAGGTGCTGTCACCTGTAAGAAAAAAGATGTCCTTGCTCTTGACCTAAAGGATTACCTTGCCAATCATGACATATTGGTGCAGGGTTTTTGCGATGCTGCTGATTTCCTCGTTCATCAAGGATTCTATCGTTCTAAAGATCTGCCATATACATCCCAGATTGTGCCCCTTGCCGCCATCTTCGCTTATAACAATGAATCTAATGGCACACTGCATTTGACTCATAATCATGAGCTGCTTTGTCGCTGGTATTGGTGTGGCGTTTTCGGAGAACTGTATGGAAGCGCCAACGAAGCGAGGTATGCGCTTGATATCGCAAATATCTTCGATTGGATAAAAGGTGGAAATCAGCCAGACACCGTAATACGCGCAAGCTTCCAGCCGACGCGACTCCTTTCTATGAGGACAAGAAATAGTGCTGCGTACAAGGGGGTCATGGCGCTCATTATGCAGGATTCGCCGAATGATTTCATGACAGGCAACAAGATGGATATCGCTTCATATATCGATGAAGCAACCGATATCCACCATATTTTCCCGCAGGCATATTGTATTTCCCAAAAGTATCCAATCAACAAATGGGACTGTGTCGTTAATAAGACTCCAATTTACGCTTCAACCAATCGTTCCATTGGCGGACGAGCCCCAAGCGAATATGTGAAAACCATGCGCACCACAAAAGGACTTTCGGAAGAATCCGTTCGCAGCGCAATAGAATCTCATAAAATTAATCCAGATCTGCTGACTGCGGATGATTTTGACAATTATTTCGTGGACAGGGCGATTCGACTGTTGAACCGTATAGAATCAGCTATGGGCAAAGTTATCTCTGGTAGAGATAGCGATGAGACCATCAAGGAATTCGGACGGCCACTGAACAATCTATGATGTTTTTTGCCAATGGATCAGAAAGAAAAATACCTTACTCTCAAGCAGGAATGCCTCACAGCCAGAGGCGCTGAAAAGAAGAGCCAGATCTTTTCTGAGCTCTCGGCCATGATGCGCGACTTCCCGGACATCGTTGCCGAGGCAGAAGCGGAAGAGGAAGCTTGGGTGAAGCTTCAAGCGGAGAAGGAAAAAGAAGAGGGCCTCGCCATCAAGAACAAGTTGGAGCCCATCATCGACATCCTCCCCGGAGCGTACATTGCAAAGACTTATTTTGGAAAGTCCGGCAGCTGGTTCAGTCAGAGACTAAATTGCTTGAACATTAACGGAAAGTTCGTCAAGTTTTCTGAAGAGGAAGTCGCGGAGCTTGAAAAGGCTCTGCATGATATTGGCCAGAAGTTTTTGGATATCAATCTAACCGACGGAACTACCGTGGAAGATAATGTGCCGGAGGCCCCCATCCCACAAGCATGGTTGATACCCTCCAACAACAATGTGTTCCGGGTAGACGATTGCATCGCTGATAGGGATGTCATCTATTGGCGGCAATACAACAATCTGTCCGTTGGCGATACGGTGTACATTTATGGTTCAAAGCCGGATAGCCGCATCAAATTCGAGATGGTTGCCGAAGCTGTTGATCTGCCCCATAGCGATGAGGTAGATGACAAAGAGTATTGGCTTAACGAGGAGGATTTCGAGAATAGGGCCAAACACAACCGCTATATGAAGCTCCGTCTTGTCCGCGTCATTAACTCGGAGGCTCTCCACTTGGAACATCTCCTTGAGCATGGCCTCAAGGGTGCTCCCCAAGGGGCAATGAGAGTAACTGGAGATCTGTTAAACTATATTTCAGAGAATTCATAATTCAGGGTCTTATGAATCATCGCATATCTCTTTTAATAGCATTTCTTACCATTTCCTTGGCCTTTTCGGTTGAGTATGGTGCATTAGCTCAGGATCGTACTGCGGGAACAAAATATGGTTTTTCATATTACTCATCACCTGTGGGGAAATTCAAAAAGTGGCTAAAGAATAGTACGACTGGCGAATGGCGATCCGAATCAGCAGACAAGTATAAAGGGCCAAATAAAGATGAGTATATGGGCTCTCTGGGGTGGGATATTATTTCTTTTAAGGCGGACGGGAAGGACGTTTATGCGATCAGATTCAAGGTGGGGAGCTATAGTTATCGATACCCGACACTCGAATTGGATCCGTTCTGGTCATCGGATTACATTTACTATTTTATAACCTACCATGATGTTTTGAAGCTTCAGAATTTACCGTTCAATGAAATTGTTTGTATCTCGCCATATGCCCGGTATAACTATAACTTTGGCGAGGATCGTCTTGTGAGGACTTTTCTGAATCACGAATATAAAGACATTAGTGGGGAGAGGATGCTTGTAAAATATACTACCCAGAACAACAATAAGGTGGTTCGTTTCACTTTGCCTTATGAAGGATATCGAGTTGATTCCGTTTTTGAAACAGGCCCGTACTATGAATTATCGTTCAGTGGATATAACAAGTTTGCCAAGTCCTTGCAGTCAATCCCGATGGAGGATGAATATCTGCCTTCAAGAAAAAGGAGCTCACTAATCGAACAATACTCTTTCCTTTCGACTGATGACAACAACGGCTTGAAAACATATGATACTACTACTTGGTATCTTGATGTTTATAAGTTGGCAAATAACCGCCATTATTATGATGGACAAAGAGTTATGTTCTTGCCAGCCGATCCATATCCAAAAGATGCGCGTACATACAAGTTCTTGGATTCATTTGTTCTTCTCAATGCAGAGGCCTTCCCACAACTCGCAGATACATTATGGATATTGGACAAAAAGGGAAAAAGGATCGGCTCCCATATTCAGACTCCCATTTCTGATGCATATAAAGCGGTATATGTCGACAATGAGGTTGTAAAAAAGTTTTCATCTGACAGACTCGGAACGAATAACATTGAGCGAAGTACGGGCTATTACACGCCACTTAACGAAGTTGAAGGTAAAACCTTTCAGATTGTTTCAGCAAATGCACAAAAAACACATGGTGATTACGATGTTATGCTGGAGTTGATAGATGAAGCTGGGGAGCAGCTATTCTTTACAGGTAGCTTCTATTCATACCAAGACAAAGATGGTTATATGCCCTTCATGCTTATGTCAATGTATGAAAAGACACGAAAACAGTACTCGGCTGGACCTTGCCATCCGAAGTCTCATAGTAAGTATTTAGCTTATGTGGCCGAACCTCGCGGTAAAAGCAAATACGAAATAATTGATGGGGAGCTTTCTTTTTCTGATATTCGTTTGAAAAGTTCATCCAACCATCACGAATACATTTCTTCCTCATCAAGTAAAGGCGAGGACTCCTATAGCTTGTATTACCGGGAACCCTATTTGTATCTAACTGATCAAAACGGCAACGAGTATGAGATGCCGCTTGCTGAAAAGCAAACTCGGTCAGCATCGGCATCAGGACTATTGACAGGCCAAGTTAATGGCGGTGAACCCTCAGTCATATATATGAAACTGATTCTCGACGATTTGCAGCCAGCAAGTGTTTATTATGCCGAACAGGACAAAAAACGTGAGGAAGAAAAGGCACGACTTGCTGCAGACAAGCAAAAGTATCAGGAACGTCTGGCTGAGCTGACAAGAAAATATGGGAAGAGCACTGCAAAGGATATCATGGAGGGATATGTCCGGACAGGCTGGGGTAAAGAGAAATGCATTGAATCATGGGGCGAACCTCGCAGTATTAATAAGTCAACCGGTGCATGGGGTGTCCATGAGCAATGGGTTTATGGTGATGGGAATTATCTCTACTTTGAAAACGGGATCCTTACCTCAATCCAGAATTAATTCATGACATTCATGAAGATCGAAGAAGCCATAGTGTACGTCCTCGCCTCATCCGGCTACGGAATGAAGACCGAGCAGATTGCCCGCGAGATTAACGACCGGGGGCTGTTCACCCGCTGGGACAAGAAGCCAGTGGACGGCAAGATGGTGTACGCAGTGGTGATGTCGCATCCGGATACATTCGTCAAGTCAGAAGGAAGAATACGATTAATGATATAAGTTTATGGCCATTCAAACCCGCATTATCGATGTCTACCGCAAGCCGAGCAAGTGCCCGGTTTGCGGAGGCGATGTCGTGGACATTGTTTACGAAACCGGGGATACCACTGAGATGGAGTATTTCCTGTGGTTCCGCAAGCCCGCTGTCATGGGTGGGGATAACATTCCCCGCAGACCCCCCATCTGGGCCTGCACCAATGGCTGCAAGCGTTTCCGCAAGATCAACCTTGACGGAACGGATGCTCCGGTGAAGGTCAAGAAGATGAAGAGTATGCGTCAGGCCCCGGCCACCACTTTTAATTGGCAGTCGGAAGGTGTATCAAGGGCGATTGCAACTGGGGAAGATTTCAAGTCCCACCGTTATCTGGTAAAGATCATTACCGATTGGGAGGAAGAAGAGACTTTCCTGTCAACAGCGCTTAACCCGGAGGATGCAGCTGCCACCATCAAGGAAGTCATCGAAAACGGCAAGGCCGGACTTGTTGGTGAGCACTGTGAGGTCGTTGATGTAAAGGAAGAGAAATAACATGGTCGGCAAATACCCCGTCATAACCCTCTGCGGCAGTACGCGCTTCAAAGAGCAGTTCCTTGAGGCGCAGAAGCGTCTCACCCTCGAAGGCAACATCGTCATCAGCGTCGGGCTCTTCGGACATTCCGGAGACGACGAGGTCTGGACGGAGGGCACAAAGGAGATGCTCGACGACATGCACAAGCGCAAGATCGACATGGCCGACAGCATCTACGTGATTAACGTTGGCGGCTACATCGGAGAGAGCACCCGCTCGGAAATCGAGTACGCCAAGAAAAACGGCAAGGAAGTACACTATCTGGAAGAAATATGACAAGCGAAAAAGAAACCCTCATCACCCGCATCCAAGAGATGGAAGACCGCTATCACGAGGTGACACGCGTTCTGGGTGAGCTGGATATGGCCATCGAAGAGTATAATGACTTCAAAGACGAGCTGGCCACCCTCAAAGACTACATGGAATCCGGCCAATGGCAGAAGGACTTCGAGGCCGACGAAGCCGGGCTGGTTCCCAAAGACCTCCCCAGAGAAATCCTCTCTGAGGATGCTCTCTACGACCTCCTCTCCGGAGCCGACAAGATCATTGCATTCGCCAAGGAGTCCTTCGCAAAATGAATAACAATTAACAAAATACATATGCAGAATTTTGATTACCAGACCCCTACACGCCTCATTTTTGGAAAAGGCGTCGTTGAAAAACTCCCAGAAGTACTCGCACCCCTTGGAAAGAAAGTCCTCCTTACCTACGGCGGCGGCAGCATCAAGAAAATCGGCCTGTACCAGAAGGTGCTGGAACTCCTGAAAGGATTTGAAATTGTGGAGCTTTCCGGTATCCAGCCCAATCCCAAGTACGACCCCAGCGTACTGGAAGGTGTGCGTCTGTGCAAGGAGCACAAGATTGACGTTATCTTGGCAGTGGGTGGCGGCAGCGTGCTGGACTGTTCAAAGGCAATCGCAGCAGGAGCTTGCTACGACGGTGATCCTTGGGATCTTATCTCCTACAAGGTAAAGGCACAGGCAGCACTTCCCATCGTGGATATCATCACGCTCGCGGCCACAGGAAGTGAGTACGACAGCGGCGGTGTGATTTCCCGCACAGAGACCAACGACAAGATTGGCTACATGGATGAGCATCTTTTCCCCACCGCATCTTTCCTCGATCCTACCTACACCTTTACGGTCTCCCGTAAGCAGACAGCTGCGGGCATTGCGGATGCCATGAACCATACCATCGAGCAGTATTTCACTGAAGACAGCACCCTCCTGAACGACGGCTTCTGCGAGAGTATGCTGCGCTCGCTGATGGTCAACGGGCGCAAGTGTCTTGAAAATCCCGAAGACTACACTGCCCGTGCGGAGATGATGTTCTGCTGCACCCTCGGCTGCAACGGCATCCTGTCAATGGGCAGCAGCTATTCCGGATGGCCCTGTCACGGAATTGAGCATGCCCTGAGCGCCTATTACGACATCACCCACGGAGAGGGGCTTGCCATTATCACCCCTCCTTGGATGCGCCATATCCTCAGCGAACGGACGCTGGAGCGTTTCGTCAAGTACGGAGTGAATGTCTTCGGCATCGACGCTTCCATCGACAAATGGGAAATCGCAAACAAGGCCATTGACGCCACCTACGATTTCTTCAAGAGCATCGGCATCCCCATGAGCCTCCGTGAGGTGGGAATCGACGACAGCCGCCTCGATGAAATGGCGCACCATATTGCAGTCAATGAGGGACTGGAGAACGCCTACGTTCCGCTTGACGAGAAAGCCATCAAAGAGATCCTTGTGGCGAGCTTGTAGCCATGACCTTTCTGATTGAATCCATCGTTGCCTGCGCGCTGTAATACTGCTATAACAGATTCCGCATATGAAATCCTACGCACTCTTTCAAGAATACATCTGGCTGGTAAACACCATCCACAAGGCCGGGAAGATAACGCTCGAAGAGATCAACCGTCGCTGGCTTGAGACGGAGACGAGCGAGGGCATGCCCATTGCCCGCAGCACCTTCAACCGCCACCGGGATGCCATTCTGGACATGTTCGGCATCATCATCGAGTGCGACAAGAAGGACGGATTCCGGTACTACATCGACAATTCCGACGTACTGGAGGAGGATTCCATCCAGAACTGGATGCTCTCCACCATGTCGGTGAACAGCATCCTTGCAGAGAACAAGGGCGTGCATAACCGCATCGTGCTGGAGCCCATTCCCTCCGATGGAGAAAACCTGCACAAGTTCATCGATGCCATGAAGCGCAGCGTCCGGGTGAAGGTGACCTACCGGAAATATGGCGTGGGAGAGCAGTCGGAGATGCTGGTAGAGCCGTATTTCGTTAAGCTCACGGGCAAGCGCTGGTACGGCATAGTCCGGAAGCCCATCGAGGACGGATGGATGTTTGTGCTGGCTTTCGACCGGGTGCTCTCGCTGGAGCTCACCACCGAGAAGTTCCGCTACCCGAAAGGCTTTGATCCGGTGGGATTCTTCCGCAACAACTACGGCATTCTCTGGGTGGAGGACACCCCGGTGGAGAAGGTCACCATCCGGGCCTACGGCAAGCAGGTGTACTACCTGCGGGATCTGCCGCTGCACCACAGCCAAGAGGAAGTGGCCACCGAGGAGGACTACTCCGACTTCGAGCTCACCCTGCGTCCCACTCTGGACTTCTACACCCCGCTCCTCTCCAGAGGCCCGCTCATCAAAGTGCTCTCCCCGCAGTGGCTGGCCGACGAGATTAAGAAACAGCACCTTGAGGCTGCAAAGTTGTACGAAGAATGAAAAAAGTTCGAGGTTGTCCCACGGTTTGGTACAACCTCGATTTAATTTTGCTTTCAGAAAGTTAAACCTTTAAAGAGCAAGCCGTATGAAAGCAAAAGAAAACAGACCCGTAAAGAAAGTCCATCTGACTAACTTCCACATTGCCGGATTCAGCTATTGGGATGGCCCGGAGGCCTTTGACCAGCTGAAGGTCGGTACCAGGCTTGACCTTGTCCGGGAGCCGGACAATCAATTCGATCCTTATGCAGTGGCCGTCTACCTTGGCGACCTCAAGCTGGGATTCATACCTCGCGGTGAAAACCATGACATCTCCAAGTATCTGGACATGGGCCTCGATGACATCTACGAAGTTCGCATCCAGCGAATCTCCCCGGACGAGCATCCGGAGAATCAGGTGGCGGTTATCGTCTATGTGAAAAATCAAAACGCGTAAGGCTATGGCACAGATTTACACCATCCGCTGCCCCAAGTGCGGCAGAGAATTCGAAGCAATGAAGGGTATCCTCATGAGCGAATGCGACAAGCCCATTCCGGAGGATCGAAAGGAGGAGACTCCGGTGGTTTGCCCCATCTGCGGTCTTGAAATGACCATCGATGAGGCGCAGGAGAAAGGTTACATCCAGAGCGTCATAATGGCAGACTAAATCATGCAAGAGAATCCTAAACTTACACCTCGCGCCAAGGATCAAGTCCTTGGTTGCATGGTTGGTGGGGCTGTTGGTGATGCCCTTGGCTATGCGGTGGAATTCGAAGAATACCGTACCATCGTAAAGAAGTATGGGGAGAAGGGCATCACGCGGTTCCAGCTGGACAGGCATGGCCTTGCGGAACTTTCTGATGATACCCAGATGTCGTTGTTTACCGCAGCGGGGATCCTGCTGGGAATGACGCGCAGCTATATGCGGGGCATCATGGGCCGCATCGACACGTACTGCCATTGGACATATCTGGACTGGCTTCACACGCAGGAGTGGACTTCCCGCCACAAGGACGCTCGCGTGGATTCTTGGCTCATGGATGTGCCGGGGCTGTATGCGCGTCGCGCACCTGGTAACACCTGCCTGTCGGCTTTGCATACCATTGAGTCCGGCAAGGAGGCAAGGAACAACAGCTGTGGCTGCGGGGGCGTGATGCGGACGGCTCCGCTGGCGCTCCTGAATCAGCTGCATGGCTATGCCGACGGGGACAAGCTCTACTGCGACATGTGCGCTGCAGAAGCAGCCCGGATCACCCACAAGCATCCGCTGGGCTTCATCCCGTCGGCCATCTTGAACGATATGCTAATGCAGATTCTTGAGGGTATCGAGGGAAAGGAGCAGCGCCCGGAATACTTCGTTGAGAGAGCACTGCAGCGACTCCCGGAGATTGTCTCCGAGGTGGACGATGGGAAGAAGTACGGAGAACTCTGGCCGGAGGAGATCCGGAAGCAGAAACGTCTCATCAGCAAGGCTCTGGATCTGGCCTTCACCGACATTGAAGACCACTACGCTATCGAATCCATTGGAGGCGGCTGGACTGGCCACGAGGCACTGGCCATCGCCATCTACAGCGCTACCAAACACCGGAACTCCTTCGAGGATGCCATCGTTAGCTGCGTCAACCATTCCGGAGACAGCGATTCCACCGGAGCCATCTGCGGCAACATCATGGGAGCCCTGTTGGGCCGCAGCGCCATTCCTGCTCACTTCACCGACCAGTTGGAGCTCCGGGATGTCATCGAGGAGATTGCCACCGACCTTTTCACCGGATGCATCATCAGCGAATACGATGAAAGGAACACCCCGGAAAAGATGCGATGGTTTGACAAATATTGCTGCCAGCGCTGGGAACCGTTGAAGTAGTTACAGGTATGCCTCCGGGTAGGTTTGCCGGAGCAGTTGCTCCAGCAGTGTAAGCTTCTTTTCCGGGAGGGACATGAAGATTTTGAACGTTTCGTAGCTGGCAGACATGGCGAAGATGTCGGCAGAGGTGAGCCACTTTTGGCCGTCCGGGATTCCTCGGCTCTTGCAAAGCTTTTCGAACTGGTAGGCATTGGGGATGCGAAGTGCCCGCATTGCTGCCGCGTGGGTGTGTCGGTCGGCCTTGTCCAGCTCGGCATCGTCGAGTTCCAGAATATTGTGGATTTCACACATGCTCACGTATATGCGGGTGTAGGCCCGGTTAAGGAGCCTCTTGCGTTCGTCGCTGTAGGTTTGCTTCATGGCAACAGTGTCTTTGGTCAATGCAAACATAAGCAACACATTCTGGGAAAGCAAGTTAGAGGCGAAGAAAAAGAGTCGAATTAACTTGGATATCCCAAAACTGTATCCCATATTTGCATTGAGCCGGAGGCAAGACTCCGGGGAGCTCTTTGACATAGGTCTGACTATAAAAGCAGCGGGTTGTTTCCGTTCCGTGACCATCTGGGAGCTTCCCCCGGCAAGGTGTTGAATAAAAGAGCGTTGCAAAGCCGCGTTCCGATGTAAAATACATTCGAACCGGGCGCTTTTCCGGGGGATCTGTGCGGTGGATGTCTCTGTTATGTCCCTATTGCCATCAGTTTTTTAAAGGGGTAGAGACATTTCACAGTATGCAAGTCGTATCCCTCGGCAATTTGAACCCTCCGATATGTCGGAATTACGTTTTTGTAAGTTTCTAAAACACAAACACTTGTAAGAAAGAAGGTGCAAATTCCTCACCGATTCCTCTTCGATCCCTCCGCGTTCCCTCACTCACCGCAAACCGGTATAAAAAACCAGCGCCAAGCCAGCTTGAGCGCTGTTTTTTTTATGCCGATTTGCAAAGCCCGCCGCAGGCGGGCAGGGATCTGTCCGGCCTCCGGCCGGGCAAATCCCGGTGAGTGAGGGAATGCGCTTCGGCGCAACAATCCCGGTGAGTGAGGGAAGCCGCTACTCTCCCTTCGTTTCAGATAGCGCACCCCTCCGTCGGAATTGGTCCATTCCATCTTGCCCTTCGAGTAATCCAGGCGTCCAGGCTGTCTTTCTGCGGGTTGGCTTCTTTTCCATCTAATAAATCATCCTCACCGCCGCATTGGTCGCATTCTGGTTCTTCGCGGCATTCAGCTTGCCGAAGTTCCACTTGACCGACAAGATGATGCGGCGTCCCAGCTGGTTCTGCATCACATCCTCCACATAATTCTCGGTTGTGATATGCCGCTTGTTGCGGCTGCTATTGAGAATGTCGTCCACCCGGAATGAGATGGCCCACGCCTGGATATTCCTGGTAACGCCGGCATCCCACCGGAGATACGGATCGTTATACCCCTCCGGGAATCCCTGGTAGAAATGGTATCCCGCATCGGTTTCCAGCTCCCAGTCGTGCGGCAGGACCCATTCGGCGGAACCGCTGATGTCGTGTATCCACGTGCGGGTATTTGCGGTCGGGTCGAGCGAGTACGAAGAAACGTTCAGCGTTGTACCGTAACCGACGGCCAAGGTAGCCGCATCCGATTTGTAGAGGAGATTTACCTCCGGTCCGAACATCAGGCTGCGGGTCATGCTTTCGCCGAAACCGCTGACCCCCTCGTAAAACCTGCTGCCTGAGGCACCGCCCCAGAACCAGCCCATGAACTGCATATAGTCGAAACTGTCCACATTGAGGCCGCTGACCGGCTTGATGCTCTGGTAGCTGACGGCGCGTTCATAGGAGAGCGTATAAAAACAGTCGAGTGTCAGCCGCTTGTCTCCAGACAGGGGGAATCCGAATCCGCCGTAGGAACTCGCACCGATTGCCGGCTTCCGGGAATTGACCGGAATGCTGTACCGGATGCCGTCCGAATCGAACCAGCTGGCCGTCACTATCGGACGAAGTGTCATCGTGCCGTTAACCGACAGCGATACATAGCGCTGATTGGCGGAGTCGTTGAAATAGACGCTGGTCGAGGCGTTGTGCCGGTATGAGGGTTTGAGGTAAATATTGCCGGTCTGCAGCCGGGTCGGCACGGAGATGTCGAGTACAGGCAATAACCTGGCGTTGGAGGGACGCTGGGAGCGCCCGTTGTAATTGAACGAGAGGTGCGTCTGCTTTTTCGACCAGCGGATGTTCACAAAAGGACTCCAGTCAAAGAGCCATTCGCCCTGCCCCGTCCGGGTCTCGACCCCCAGCGACCGGGTATAGGTCTCGTTCAGGGTTTCCTGCGTCCGGACGCCCAGCTGCACGGAAGAGCGATCCTTCTTGTACTGGAACTGGGCACTTTGGCCCAGAGCGATATAGGTGTTTTGGGACTGCGTCGAATAGTAGTCGTTGCGTTGTGTATGGTCGGGACGGTCGAAGGCCTCCCTGCCGTTGTCGCGCACCGCGCCGTATGCCTCTGATTTCAGGGAGAGCACCCAGTTTTGGGAGAGCGGTTCCACATAATCCAGTCCCGCCTCAGCGCTCCAGTTGCGATTGTCCGTCAGGTAGAACAGGTTTCGGGTCACAGGATCCGTATCGGCGGCCCGCTGCATTTGGGAAGACTCCCGGCTGTCGGCGGCGAAGTCCTCCAGCATCAGGTAACTCGTAAAGGTCAGGTTGCGCCGCTTGTTGCCCAGATTGCGGACGCCCGCTTCCAGCCCGCCGCTGTAGTAAAACTTCTTCGATTCCTGATAGGTGCTGGACTTCGAGCTGTTGAGCTGCGTTCCGCTCTCCGCTTCGCAGGCGCTGTTGTCGTTGTAATACTCCGACTTTCCGTCGGTGAACCGGATGGTGGGCTGGAAACTGAAGAGATACCGGGAGCGGTCGGTGTTTTTCAATTCCAGCGACACCTTCGCCATGTTGTCCGTCGTGAAATTCACGACGTCGCTGTTCGAGCGGATATCGCTGCCGTTCTGGATCCACGTGGTCCGTTCGGACCGGTTGCGGGCATCGCGGAAGGAGTGGCTGTAGCTGGCCATACCCGTGCTCTCCAGCCCCTTGAGGCGCGTGGTGTTGTAGTTGACGCCCACCTGTCGGTAGGTCTGAATGCCGCCGGCGCCAAAACGCGACAGCTCGCCGTCTTCGTCCCGGAACACGATCCGGATCTGGTCATTCGTGATCGGCGCGTTGTAGGCATTCGCGACGACGACAACCTGGTCTTTCTCGCTGTATCCGGAAATCATTCCGTTTCCGTTGTAAAGCAGGCCGCGGTCATCCACCATTTCGTCTTTCCGGTCACCGGCCAGCGTGGTGCCGGCGCCCGCCTTGACGTTGCCGAACCAGCCCTGCTGGAACTCCTTCTTGAACTCCAGGTCCATCACCTTCTCCCGGTCAGTGGCTACGCCGGAAAACTGTTCGGAGTCGCTCTCCTTGTCGATGACCTTCACCTTGTCCACCACCTGGGCCGGAAGGTTCTTGAGGGCCATCTTGGGGTCGTCGAAGAAGAAGGTGCGGCCGCCGACCGTAATTTTCTTGATGGTTTCGCCGTTGTATTTCACGGTGCCGTCACTGCCGACCTCCATGCCGGGCATCCGTTTGAGCAGGTCCTCGAGCATGGCATTCTGCCCGAGCTGGAACGAAGCGGCGTTGAAGATGATGGTATCCTGCCGGATCTCGATGGGGTTGCCGATGGCCGACACGTGGGCTGCATCCAGCATCGTGTGGTCCTCTTCCAAGTGGATGGTTCCCAGGTCCTTCTCCTCGCTGTTCCAGGAGAAGTTGAAGTAGTGTTCCTTCTCGTAGGGCTTGAAACCCATCATTTCAACGGTGAGGTTGTAGGTGCCGCGCGTCACTTTTTCGAGCTTGGCCAGGCCGGTGGTATCGGTCAGGGTAAAGTTGGTGATCAGCGTGTCGTTTTTGGCTTTCAGATAGACCGACGCGAACTCCACGGGTTTTCCCGTTCCGGCCTCCAGCACCTTCAGCTTCACGTTTCCCTGAACGGTAAACATGTCGATCGAAATCACCTGGGCGCGGGCCGGAGCGGCCAGAACCAGCAGCAGAACGATCAGATATGACAGGCGATTCCGCATCATTTCTCTTCCATAAACAGTTCGCCCTTGAGGAAATCGACGCTCTTTTTGGCGAACTCATAGCCGAGGGAGCCGGGGCGGGCCACCTTGAGATACAATTCGTAGTACTCAAGCGCCTGCCGGTATTTCTTTAGCCGTTCGTAGCTGTAAGCAATGGTCGAGAGGGCCTGGATGTAGGAGGGATTGTAGCGGTAGGCCTCTTTGTAGTAAGGAATTGCCTCTTCGTAACGCTCCTCGCGATAATAGCCCGCTCCATATTGCTGGTAGAGCCGGGAAACGAACGAGGAATCGGGCCGGATCATTTCGGCGGCCTTGTCGAGCCAGGGTTTAGCTCCCCGTTCAAACGACCGTCGCATTTCAATCTGGACGGCGGCGATGGTCCAGGCCAGATTGGCATCGGTAGAATCGAGCGCCCAGGCTTTCAACAGCTCCTGCTCGGCCTTATAGGTGTAATCCGTATGCCAGTAGCTCTGGCCCAGATAGTAGTGAATCGGATAACTCTCCTGTCCCTGATCTTCCAGCCGCTGGAATACCTCTTGCGCAGCTTCGTAGTTGCCACCCAGGTAGAAGGCCAGGCCGCGGATGGGCGCGACGGTCGGGTTGTCCGGATCGAGGGCCAGATAATCTTCCGTCAGCGCCAGTACGCCGTCATAATCTTTTGCCGCCAGCAGCAGGTTCGCCACCTTGCTCACTACGGACTCGTTGTTCGGCTTGAGGGCAAGCGCCTGCCGGTAATAGGACAGCGCCGAATCAGGCTGGTTGTTCAGATTGAAGGCATCGCCCACGAAGGCCGCAACGGCCGGAATGGAATCCAGGACCAGCACCTCCTTTCCGGCTTCCGCGCTTTGCCGGTAGGCTTTCATCCGGAAGGCGGTCTGCATCTGCTTGATTTTGTAGAGCGGATTCTGCGGAGCGCGCGCGGCCAGCAGGAAGTAGGTGCCGGCAGCCTTTTCGTAGTCGCCGTTCTGGAAATGACAGTCCGCCAGCGCGGAGAGCACCTCCTCATCGAACTGTTCCGGGACCACCAGCGTAGAGAGCCGCGCGATGGCCTCGTCGGTCTTGTAGATGCTTTTCAGGTATTGCGCCTCGGCAAGGACGGCCTGCCGGGCGACGGCGGCGGAATCGACGCTCTGCGCCGAAAGTACGGGCGCGACCGTCAGCAGAATGCTTAAGAGCAAGGGTAGGCGGTGGTTCATGGGCGGATTCGGTCGGTTGATTTACAAAGATAGGGATAATAACTCACTTCTCAATCGTTCCGCATCCTGAAAACGGATGGCATGCAGTCCCACACGGCGGGCGGCGGCCACGTTGGCGGGGTTGTCGTCGATGAAGACACACTCCTCCGCCCTGAGCGAGAAGCGGTCCAGCAGCAGACGGAAGATGGCTTCGTCGGGCTTAATCATGTGCTCCTCACCGGAGATGATCCGGTCTTCTATCAAATCGAATATCCGGAAATGGGGCCGGGTGATCTGAAACAGTTCGGCCGACCAGTTGCTGAGGCCCAGAATCCGGTAACCCTTGCCTTTGAGCTCCCGAATGAGTTCTTCCATCCCGGGAATCTGGCCGTGGATCATCTCCAGCCAGCGGTCATAGTACACCTGAATCTCCGCGGACCACTCCGGAAACATCGCTTTGCGCTCCGCGAGGCACGCCGCCACGGGTTCTCCGGCATCCATCCGGGTGTGCCAGTCCATGGGGCAGACCGTAGTCAGGAACCAGTCCGCACGGGCACGGTCGCCGAAGTAGACGTCGTAGAGATAGTGGGGGTCCCAATCCACCAGGACACCCCCGAAGTCGAAAACGATGTTCCGGATCATTGCTTGTCCGTTTTGGGCTTCCGCACACGGTTGGGCATGTTCTCCGGCAGGACCATCGAAAGTTCCATGAAGCCGGCATAGGTGTCGCCGTCGTACCAGGGGCACTGGAAGATCAGTTTTTTGAGGCCCTCTTTTTCCACGGTATAGACGTTTGTGCGCGGGTTTTTCAGCATGTCCGCCAGCAGCGAACGGGCCGGTTCGGGGTGGCAGTCCAGCACGTTCTGCCCGATGATTCCGGCATCGCCGGGCTTCAGGAAGGTCCGGCGGGACTTGGCGTTCATATCCAGGATGGTTCCGTCCGCAGCGCAGATGGTAACGGCAACATCGGCCCCTTCAAAGTAATCGCGTTTCATCTCTTTTGAAAATTTACCCGAAGGTAGTAATAAAATTATTTCTTAAATTAGCGGATTATTGGAAACAATTCTTAATCGTTAATATTTCTATGAGAGACGCCATTTATTCTTTCCCGATGCCGACCAATGAGCCGGTACTCACTTATCTCAAGGGCTCGCCCGAGCGCGTGGCACTCGAAAAAGAGCTTGAACGCCAGAAATCCATCGAACTGGACATCCCGCTGATTATCGGCGGCAAGGAGGTCCGCACCGGCAACACCGGCAAAGTGGTGATGCCGCACGACCACCATCATGTTCTGGCCACCTACCACAAGGCCGGCCCGAAAGAGGTTAAGATGGCCATTGACGCAGCCATGAAGGCCCGCAAGCAGTGGTCCGAGACCGATTGGACGGTGCGCGCTTCCATCCTGCTCAAGATTGCCGAACTGATCTCCACCAAGTACCGCGCCGTGATGAGCGCAGCCACGATGCTCGGCCAGAGCAAGAATATCTACCAGGCTGAGATCGACGGTGTCTGCGAGCTGATCGACTTCCTGCGTTACAACGCCCACTTCGCATCCGAGATCTACAGCTTCCAGCCCAAGAGCGCAAAGGGACAGATCAATACGGTGGAGTATCGCGGCCTGGAAGGCTTCGTATTCGCCCTCACGCCGTTCAACTTCACCTCGATCGCTTCGAACCTCAACATGTCGCCCGTCCTGATGGGTAACGTGACAGTCTGGAAACCCTCCACGACCGCTATCCTGTCGAACTACTACCTGATGCAGATCTACAAAGAGGCAGGTCTGCCCGACGGCGTGGTCAACTTCATCCCGGGCCAGGGTTCCGTGATCGGCAAGGAGATCTTCGCTTCCAAGCACCTGGCAGGCGTTCACTTCACCGGTTCTTCCGCAACCTTCAACACCCTCTGGCGTCAGGTGGGCGAGAACATCGGCAAATATGTGAGCTATCCGCGCCTCGTGGGCGAAACCGGCGGCAAGGACTTTATCTTCGTTCACCCGTCCGCAGATCCGAAGGATGTTTCGACGGCCGCTTTCTGCGGTGCATTCGAGTTCCAGGGCCAGAAGTGCTCGGCAGCCAGCCGTATGTACGCACCGAAGTCCCTCTGGAAAGAGATTCTCGCCGGCATCAAGGCTTTCGCCAAGGAGGTCAAGATGGGCGACGTCTGCGATTCTGAGAACTTCATCAACGCCGTGATCGACGAAGCTTCGTTCGACAATATCAAATCCTATATCGACTTCGCAAAGAAGGCGAAAGACGCCAAGGTCGTGGTGGGCGGCAAGTGCGACAAGAGCAAGGGCTACTTCGTGGAACCGACCGTGATCGAGACCACCAACCCGCACTTCAAGAGCATGGAAGAGGAGATCTTCGGTCCCGTTCTCACCGTCTATGTCTATGACGACAAGGATGTGAACAAGGCTGTGGAACTCTGCGACACCACCTCGCCGTACGGCCTGACCGGTGCCGTGTTCGGAAAGGACCGCATGGCAGTCCAGGCTATCGCCGACAAACTCCGCTATGCAGCCGGCAACTTCTACATCAACGACAAGCCTACGGGCGCAGTCGTGGGTCTGCAGCCGTTCGGCGGAAGCCGTGCTTCGGGTACCAACGACAAGGCAGGCGGCGAGTTCAACCTCATCCGCTGGGCGATTCCGCGCGCAATCAAGGAGACGCTCGTTCCCGCACGCAGCTACAAGTACGCTTACATGAAGTAGTAAGACCGGTACACATTAAAAAAGGCGTCCCGCAGGACGCCTTTTTTGTTTATTCCCGGACAATCAGGGTGCCGGTATCGCCCCGCAGGGCCTCCCGGGCCCTTTCGAGCGAAGTGATCAGCGCCTTGCCGGTCTTGGACTGCTCCACGAAGTCGATACACGATTCGACCTTGGGAAGCATGCTGCCGGGGGCGAAGTGGCCCTGCTTGATGAAGGTGCGGGCTTCGGCCACCGTTAAGCGGTCGAGATCCAGCTGGTTGGGCTGCTTGTAGTGCAGGGAAACCTTGTCTACGGCCGTCAGGATGACGAGCATGTCCGCCTTGAGACCGAGGGCCAGGGCAGCGCTTGCGCGGTCTTTGTCGATAACGGCAGCGACTCCCTGGTAGTCTCCGGGGCCCTTTTCGGTCACCGGAATACCGCCGCCGCCCACGGTGATGACCACGTCGCCGGCAGCAAGGAGATGTTCCACCATGGGAAGCTCCACGATTCTGCGCGGGAGCGGCGAAGGGACCACCCGGCGATAGCCGCGGCCGGCATCCTCCACATAAGTATAACCGTTCTCCGCAGCCAGGGCTTCAGCCTCTTCTTTGGAATAGAACAGGCCGATCGGCTTGGTGGGGTGCGAGAATGCGGGATCCTTGGGATCGACCTCAACCTGCGTGATGACCGTCGCACACTGCCGGTTGATGTTCCGGCGGGCCAGTTCGCGGCGGATGGCCTGCTGCAGGTGATATCCGATATAACCCTGGGTCATGGCGCCGCACTCCGGGAACGGCATGGACATGCCGCCGGGAAGCAGGGGCGCGGAATGCTCGAAGGCCAGGTTGACCATACCCACCTGGGGACCGTTGCCGTGACCGATGACAACATCGTAGCCCTCTTCGATCAGGTCGGCGATGGTAGAGGCCGTGTAGCGGGCCAGTTCCAGCTGACGAACAGGATTGTTGCCCAGGGCGTTACCGCCCAGGGCAATAACGAGGCGACGTTTCATGGCGTTACTTCAGGGTAGCGTACATCACCGCCTTGATGGTGTGCATGCGGTTCTCAGCCTCGTCGAAGACCTTGGACTGAGGGCTGCGGAACACCTCGTCGGTTACCTCCATCTCCTTGAGACCGAACTTCTCGTAGATCTCGCGGCCGATGGTGGTCTCGAGGTCGTGGAAGGAAGGCAGGCAGTGCAGGAAGATAGCGCCGGGTTTTGCGTTGTTCATCACGGCTGCATTCACCTGGTAGGGGCTGAGCAGTTTGATGCGCTTCTCCCAGAGTTCTGCGGGCTCGCCCATCGATACCCAGATGTCGGTGTAGATGACATCCGCGTTCTTGGTGCCCTTCTTCACGTCTGCGGTGAGGGTAATGGTACATCCGTTCTCTTTGGCGATCTTGCGGCAGGTAGCAACCAGTTTGTCTTCCGGCATGTTGTCCTTGGGACCGCAGGCCACGAAGTTGATACCCAGTTTCGCGCAAACCACCATCAGGGAGTTGGCCACGTTGTTGCGGGCGTCACCCATGAAGGTGAGCGTAAGGCCCTTGTAGTAACCGAAGTGCTCCTGGATGGTCAGCACGTCTGCCAGCATCTGCGTGGGGTGGAACTCGGTGGTCAGGCCGTTCCAGACGGGAACGCCCGCATAGCGGCCGAGGTCTTCCACGATCTTCTGGTCGAAACCGCGGTATTCGATACCGTCGAACATGCGGCCCAGCACCTTTGCGGTGTCTTCGAGGGACTCTTTCTTACCCATCTGCGACGAACCGGGGTCGAGGTAGGTGACACCCATTCCAAGATCGTTGCCGGCTACTTCAAAGGAGCAGCGGGTACGGGTAGAGGTCTTCTCGAACAGCAGTACGATGTTCTTGCCGGCGAGGTACTTGTGCGGAGTACCCGTTCGTTTGAGACGCTTGAAGTCAGCGGCGAGCTCCAGCAGATATTGAATCTCTTCCGTGGAGAAATCCAGCAGCTTCAAAAAATTTCTTCCTGATAAACTTCTAGGCATAAATGTGTTCTGTTTTGGTTTTTATGAATGGCGCACCTATTTGAGCACCACATCTTTACCGGAGACCGGACGTTCGCAGTAATGGCACCGCAGGACGCCGGCTTCCGCGTCTACGACGTGGAAATGCGTGCGCATAGGTTCGTTGTTGGTAATGCATTTGGGATTGTTGCACCGGACGACGTCGATCAGGTCATCGGGCAGTGTGACGGCCTTTTTCTCCACCACGCTGTAGTCCTTGATGACGTTGATCACCACGTTGGGCGCGATGACGGCGATGCGGTTGAGGATGTCCTGCGGGAAGAAGACGTCGGCAATCTTGATGATGCCCTTGCGGCCCATCCGCTTGCTGTCCAGGTTGTAACCGATGGTTACGCTGCTCGTCATCCCCTCGATTCCGAGCAGGTTGACCACCTTGAAGAGCGATTCTACAGGAATATGGTCAATAACGGTACCGTTCTGCAGTGCAGCGACGGCCATTTCTTTTTTTGCGGTATTGTTCATCGTGACAGTTCTTTTGGAGGGTGGGACTTAAAGATCCAATGCGCGGCAGATCAGGGCCTGGCGGGCATAGAGACCGTTGCGGGCCTGCTGGAAGTAGTATGCATAGGGCGTATCGTCCACGTCCTGTGCGATCTCCGTCACGCGCGGAAGCGGATGCAGCACGCGAAGATTCTTCCTGGCGCCCTGCAGCATCGATGCCGTGAGCGTGTAGAGGTTCTTCACCTTTTCGTACTCCATCGGGTCGCTGAAGCGCTCCCTCTGGACCCGGGTCATGTAAAGAATGTCAGTCTGGTTGATGATGTCCTCACTGAACTCCGTGGTCTCCTCAAACTCGATTCCCCACTGGCGGCAAGCCTGTTTGTACTGGGCAGGCATCCGCAATTCCTCGCAGGAGATGAAGCGGAACTTGGGATGGAAGAAGTGCATGGCCTCGAGCAGCGAGTGCACCGTGCGGCCGTACTTCAAGTCACCCACCATGGTAATGGTCAGGTTCTCAAGCGTACCCTGGGTCTGCGCGATCGTGTAGAGATCGAGCATCGTCTGGGTGGGATGCTGGTTGGCACCGTCGCCGGCATTGATGACCGGGACTCCGGCCACTTCGCTGGCGTAGCGTGCCGCACCCTCGAGATAGTGGCGCATCACAATCAGGTCGGCGTAGTTGCTGACCATCATGATCGTGTCTTTGAGGCTTTCGCCCTTGGCCTGGCTGCTGGTCTTGACGTCGCTGAAGCCGATGATGCGGCCTCCGAGACGTTTGACTGCGGTCTCAAAGCTCAAGCGGGTACGCGTCGAGGGCTCAAAGAAGAGCGAACCGACCACCATCCCGTCCATAATGTGCTGGTTGGGATTGGCTTCGAACTCTTTTGCCCTCTCGATCAACGAGAGAATCTCCTCCTTCGTCAGGTCGGAGATGGAAATCAAAGAATGTTTTTGCATGGGTAAGGGGAATTATTTGCAAATATAGTTCTTTTTTCGCTGACCTGGGAGGGCAGGCGTCCGTTATTTGAACGCCTGCTCCGAAAGTCCCTTTCCGCCAAGGGCAAGGTCGCGGAAATATTCCGGAACCTCGCGGCCCAGCAGACTGTCTACATAGAGTTTCGCGATGTACTGCGACAGCATGAAGCCGTGGCCGCGCATACCCACCAGCAGGCCCTTGTCCGGGTCTACGATGTAACGCGGTTCGGTGTAGTAGCCGCTCCAGATGGCCTGGAAGCTCATGCCCTTCAACTGCGGAATCCATTCGGTGAAGACCTCGGAAACGATCTCGAGGAACGGCTGGGTATTGATCTTCAGGTTCTGGGCAACTTCGGGATGGTCGATCGCAGGCGATGCGCAGCCGATGATCTGGCCCGTCTCCGCGAGCTGCTGGCCGTAGACGGCCGAGAATCCTTTGTAGTGACGGCGGTCAATCAACATGTCCAGCGAATCGCCGGCCTTGCCGATCAGCGGCAGGCGCTTGGTGATGAAAGCCTGGTGGCGGACCGGATAGAGACCGGTCTCGATGCCCAGCTGGCGTGCGAACTTCTCGGCGCCGGCACCCAGGGCGTTCACGAAGATCTCCGTGACATAGACGCGATAGTCTCCGTCAGGACCCTTGACCGTCACGCGGTACTCTTTGCCCTTGCGCTCGACGGCCACCAGTTCGGTGTCTTCGAACACGCGGCCGCCCTTGGCGATACCGATCTGGCGCACCGTGTCGATGGTCTTGCCCGGCGTAGCCTGCCAGCAGTCGTTGGAGATCAACGCGTGGCTGTAGATATCGAGTTTCGGATTGAAATACGGGGAAATCTCTTTTGCAAAGTCTTTGCGCTCAACCATATAGGCATCGCTCCATGCGCGGGAAGCGTCGAGCGAACGGTAGGTGGCCTCGTCGTGGACGAAGTTCACGTAGCGCGTCATCTTCAGGTCGATGTTGCGCAGCGCCTGCACCTCGCGGAAGATTTCGAGGTTGTGGTTGGCGATGTCGGCCAGTGCGGGCAGCGAGAATGCGGGACGGCCGCCGGCGATGCAACGCCACGAGCTGCCGTGCTCCTTGTTGACCAGCACCGGTTTGAAGCCGGCTTCTGCCAGATAGCGGAAGAGGGCCGTTCCGGCCATACCGCCACCGGCCACGAAGGCGCCGACCTTCTCCTCTTTGGCAGCGGTGTGGGCTGCGGAGGTGATCAGCGTGCAGCTGTCGGTCGGGTTGATCACGTTGCCGATCTCCACCAGGTTGGCCATCGGGCCGCGCGGGGTGAAGTCACCGGTCACCTCGATGCCGTACGGGCGGAGCGCCTGTTTTGCACGCGGGAGACAGCGGCTGCCGCGGCACGGACCCATACCCAGACGGGAGATGTGCTTGAGTTCCTGTGCGGTGATGCTGGTACGGCCTTCCAACAGCTTGAGCAGGTCGGAGAGGCGGACATCCTCGCAGTGGCAGATATAGGCCGATTCGTCGTCGGGCTGGGCCGGCGTGAGCTGCAGCGGTTCCGGATAATTCGTCTTGACAATGAATCCACGGGCCTGCAGCAGGGCGTCGGTGCCTTCGCCGGCGTAAAGCTTTTCAGCCTTCACCACGGCCACGTTGGTCTTGTTGGGTTTGGTGATCACGCGGCTGACGGTACCCTCACCCACCTTGGCGCCGTTGTCGTCCACCAGGAAGACCTCGGCACCTGCCTCGACGGCCACCTCGACCGGCAGGTAGAGCTCGCTGCGGTCCGGACGGTAGCCGAAGATGGCCAGACCCGGGCACTGCGAGACGCAATCCATACAGCCGATACACTTGTCGTAGTCGATCATCGGGGTGACGGACGTGGAACTCTTGGTGATGGCGGCATGCTTGCAGGCGAACGAGCAGGGGTTGCAGGCAAAACCGTAGAGGCAGTCGGCCACCACGAATCCGCCCTTGGCCATCCGCTCTGCGGAGGGTTTGCGCGGCTCCTGAAGCACGCGGACGGGGTGCTGCTGGGAGTCGATATACTCTTTGGAGAGGGTCAGGTACGCATCGTAGTCGATGCGGCGGCCCAGTTCCTGCTGGATTTCATAGGCGCACTGGCGGCCGCGGAGCACGGCGGAGGTACCCTCACCGATCCGGACGGCGTCGCCCACACCGTGGCAGGCACGGCCGAATACCTCGGCGCCCTTGCGCATCAGCTGGCTGTCCGGCAGCAGGCCGGTGCAGATATTGATACAGTCGATTCCGTCGATACGGACCTCGGTTCCCGGGATCGGCTTGAAGTTTTCACATTTGGCAATGATGGCACCCACCACGCCGCTGCGGTCGGCGTTCGGAATGGCCTCCACCAGCGTGTAACCCGTCATGATGGGAATGCCCAGACGGCGGACACGGTTGGCCTGGACGGGGAAACCGCCTTCGCGCGGCATGGCCTCGATGATGGCCTTGACGCGTGCTCCGGCCTGAACGGCCTGATAGGAAGTCAGGTAGCCGATATTGCCGGCACCCACCGTGAGGATGTTCTTTCCGAGCAGGGTGAACTCCTTGTTCATCATGCGCTGAACGACCGCTGCGGTGTAGACGCCCGGAACGTCGTCGTTCTTGAAAGCAGGCATGAAGGGGAGCGCACCGGCTGCCACCACCAGCTGGTCGGCCTCTACATAGAAGACCTCCTGGGTAGCGAGATTCTTGACAGCCAGGCGTTTGCCGGAGAGAATATCCCATACCACGCAGTTGAGCATGATGCCCTCGTCGGAGTCGCCCGCCAGGGTCTTGGCGATATCGAAACCGCGCATGCCGCCGAATCGTTTCTCCTTCTCGAAGAAGAAGAACTGGTGGGTCTGCATCAGGAACTGGCCGCCGATCTTGTCGTTGTTGTCAATCACGAGGTTGTCGATGCCCGCCTTGCGGAGTTCTTCGCGGACTGCCAGGCCGGCAGGACCGGCGCCCACGATCGCCACCGTGGTCTTGAAGATGCGCTTGGGTGCCTCGGCAGGCTGGTCGCAGGTGACCTGCGAGAAGCTCTCGGTACCGGTGCGGCGCACGCTCTTGACGTCGTCAACCTTGGTGATACAGATGCGGCGGATATGGCCGTCCACGATCATTTCGCAGGCACCGCATTTGCCGATACCGCACTCCATGGAACGGTTGCGGTCTTTCAGGCTGTGGTGATGGACGGGAAAACCTGCCTGGTGCAGGGCGGCGGCGATGGTCTGGCCCTTCTGGCCCTTGACCTTTCTGCCTTCGAATTCGAATTCGACTAGATTCTCCTGGGGAACCTCGAGAATCGGGTGGGTTTTAATCTTATACATGGTGTTTTTGAATACTTTCCTCTAAAAACAGCCCCAAAGTTACCATTTTTGTTCGTCAATGTGCAACTATTCTTTCGTAATAAAATGAACTGCTTGATTACGGTATCAATTCGAAGTCCAGCAGCTTCTGTTCGAGGGAGGCGCGGAGGACGCGGACGCGGATGCGGTCGCCCAGGGTATAGGATTTGCCGGTGGCGCGGCTGACGGTTCGGTAGTTTTCCGCATCGAACGCCAGATAATCATCCTGAATGTCGCGCAGGGAGATCATTCCCTCGATATGGGTCGGCAGGATCTCCACGTAAATACCCCACTCCGTCAGGCCGGAAATCTCGCCGTCGAACTCCTGTCCGACCTTGTCCTGCATAAATTCGATCATCTTGTATTTCACGCTGGCGCGCTCGGCGTCGGTGGCCAGCTGTTCGCGCTGCGAGGCGTGGACGCAGCACTCTTCGTAGTAGGCCTTGTCCTGTGAGCCAGCTCCGTTCAGGTAGAGGTCCAGCAGCCGGTGCACCATCATGTCCGGATAGCGGCGGATGGGCGAGGTAAAGTGGGTATAGAAGGGGAAGGCCAGGCCGTAGTGGCCGATATTGTCGGTGCTGTAGCAGGCGCGGGCCATCGAACGCAACGCCATCATCTGCACGGCATTCTCTTCGGGCGAGCCCTTGATGCGCGCCATCAGGTCGTTGAGGCTGCGGGCGGTCTTCTTGGGATTGGAGGTGTCGCCCATCTCCTGCTTGAAGTTGCGCGCGAACTTGCGCAGTTCCTCGATCTTTTCCGGGTTGGGATTGTCGTGCACGCGGTAGACGAAGGTCGGATCTTTGGCCGTCATCTTGCGCGCCACGCTCTCCGCCACGTTGCGGTTGGCCAGCAGCATGAACTCCTCGATCAGCCAGTTGCTTTCGTGCGACTCCTTGCGGATCACGTCAATCGGCTTTCCGGCCGGATCTACGATCACCTTCATCTCGGGCCGCTCGAAGCTGATGGCACCCGCCGCGAAACGCGCCTTGCGCAGGACCGTGGCCAGTTCGTGCAGTTTGCCCAGTTCGACGGCCAGCGGGCCTTCGTGCGTCTCCAGAATCTGCTGGGCCTGCTCGTAATCGAACCGCTGGTCCGAATTGATCACGGTGCGGCCGAACCAGCTGCGATGAACCTTGGCCTTGTCGTCAAGTTCAAAGACGGCGGAATAGCAGAGTTTGTCTTCGTGCGGGCGGAGGGAACAGAGCTTGTTGCAGAGCTTTTCAGGCAGCATCGGCACGGTGCGGTCCACCAGGTAGACCGACGTTCCGCGCGCGAAGGCCTCTTTGTCCACCGCACTGCCGGGGCGCACGTAGAAGGTGACATCGGCAATATGGATACCCACCTCGTAGCGTCCGCCGCCCAGGTCGCGGAACGAAAGGGCGTCGTCGAAATCCTTGGCGTCGGCCGGGTCGATCGTGAACGTGGTCACGCCGCGGAAATCCTTGCGGCGCGCGATCTCCGCCTCCGTGATGCGTTCCGGAATCTTGTCGGCAGCCGCCTCAACCTCCGGTTCAAAGCGGTAGGGCAGGCCGTATTCCGCCAGGATGGAGTGCATTTCGGTCTCATTCTCACCGGGTTTGCCCAGCACGTCCACAATCTTGCCGAGCGGCTCGGGAACGCCCTTGGGCCATTCGGTCACCAGTACCGCCACCTTCACGCCGTCTTCCGCCTTGATGCCGCCGATCACGGGCAGCGCCTCCGGCGAAGCCACCTGGATGCGGATATCGTAGGGCATCACACGACTTTCCATGATGGCCCAGACCTTCTTGCCTACGATGTGCAGCGTGCCGATATGCGGCCGTTTCGAGCGTTCGAGCACCTCCACGATCTCGCCTTCCAGCCGGCCGTTGCGCGTGCGGTGATAGACCCCCACCTTTACGCGGTCGCCGTTCAGCGCGCCGCGCATCTTGTTCACCCCCACGAAGATGCTTTCCAGATACTCTTTGGTGGTGATGAAGCCCAGGCCGTCGCGGTTCATCGATACGATACCTTCGACCTTGGTGGCGGCGTGGCCGCCATGGCCTTTGTGTTTGCGGGATGCACGCTGTTTGGTGCTATTTTTTCGGGAGATTTTCGACATAAAATGATACCTTTGCCCCATATTGCAAAGTACGGAATACAAAGATAGAAATTATATGCAAAAACGCGTTTTACTGATGATTCTGGACGGTTGGGGCGAAGGGCCCGCGGACCGTTCCAATGCCATATATACGGCCGGTACGCCGGAAATTGACGCCCTGAGGGCAAAGTATCCCCACGGACGGCTCGACGCCTGTGGCGAAGATGTGGGACTGCCCGAGGGCCAGATGGGCAACAGCGAGGTGGGCCACCTCAACATCGGCGGCGGCCGGATCGTCTACCAGGACCTGGTCAAGATCAACCGCGCCTGCCGCGCCCACGCGCTGCTGGAGAACGACGAGATCCGCCGCTGCTTCGAATATGTCCGCAGCAAGGGCTGCAAACTGCACTTCATGGGCCTCTGCTCGCACGGCGGCGTGCACAGTTCGCTCGAACATCTCTACGAATTCCTGGCGGAAGCCGCACGGTTCGGCCTGAAAGATGTGTTCGTGCACTGCCTGATGGACGGCCGCGACACCGACCCGCACAGCGGCGAGGGTTTCCTGGCCGAGCTGGAGCAGAAAATGGCGGAAAGCACCGGAAAGATCGCCTCCGTCTGCGGCCGCTTCTACACGATGGACCGCGACAAGCGCTGGGAGCGCGTCAAGGCCGGCTACGACCTGCTGGTGAACGGAACCGGCACGCCGTTCCGCTCCGCTGCGGAGGCCATCCGCGCTTCGTATGCGGAAGGGGTGACCGATGAATTCGTGAAGCCCGCCTGCATCACGGACGCCGACGGCAGGCCGCTGGCTACCCTGGAGCCGGGCGACGCCCTGATTTTCTTCAACTTCCGCAACGACCGCGCCCGCGAAATCACCACCGTTCTCACACAGCGCGACATGCCCGAGGCCGGCATGCACACCCTGCCGCTCTACTACTGCTGCCTGACGCCCTACGACGACACTTTCACCGGGCTGCACATCCTCTTCGACAAGGAGAATGTCACCAAAACCCTGGGCGAGGTGGTTGCCGCAGCCGGACGCACCCAGCTGCGAATCGCCGAGACGGAGAAATACGCCCACGTCACCTTCTTCTTCAACGGCGGCCGCGAAGCTCCGTTCGAGCGGGAAGACCGCATCCTGATCAACTCCCCCAAGGTGGCGACCTACGATCTCCAGCCGGAGATGAGCGCCCCGCAGGTCAAGGAGGCCCTCGTAGCCGATCTGGCCACGCGCAAGCACGATATGATCATCCTGAACTTCGCCAACGGCGACATGGTGGGCCACACCGGCGTCTACGACGCGATCGTCAAGGCGGTGAAGTATATTGATTCCGCTGTCGGCGAGATTGTCCGCGCCGCCCGCGCCGCCGGCTACACGGTGCTCATCACCGCCGACCACGGCAACGCCGACCACGCCGTCAACGAAGACGGCACCCCCAACACGGCGCACTCGTTGAACAGGGTGCAGTTCCTGGTGGTGGACGACGAAGTTGAAAGTGTTGCTGACGGACGTCTGGCCGACATCGCCCCCACGATTCTCTCCCTGATGGGAATCCCCCAGCCCGCCGAAATGACCGGCCGCAGCCTGATATAAAAAAGGACCGCAAAAGCGGTCCCGGCAAGGATGCACGACAAGAACAGTTTCAAATAGGATAAAAATTTCATTTAACGCGAATGTTTCACACTTTCGGACGAAGATAGTGGATATTTCGGAAAAAGACGACTGCCGGACACTCTCCCGGTGGCGGCTGACGGGCAAGATGATTATTTGCAAATAAACCAATTTCTTACTAGATTCGCAGAAAACGACGACACCCTATGAAAAAAAATCTCTCTTTGCTTTGCATTGCGATGGCGGCCATCGCCTGCGGAAATGACGGACCTGAGGGTACGGTCACCGGTGACATCGATTACATCGAAATCCAACAACTGGCAGGAAGTGGCGCTGACGCATTCGTGCATCACAATTACGTACTTAATCTCAGCAACGACGCGTCCGGACGCATAAACGGCATCACCGAGACTCATTACATTATATTTGATCCGGGTGCTAAGCCCGAACTCCACAGCACGGAATCCTTGACCATTACGTACAACGGCACATCCGGCACCATCGCCCGTCACTGCGACGGTACGGACTATGAGGACAGTTTCGTCCTGGACGATGCCGGCAACCTCAAGGAATTCAGCCAGGAAAAGTCGTACAAGAGTACCTACAAATATGACAATGGATATTTGGTCAAAATTCAGGGCTACGACAATTATTCCGGTATGGACATTAGCTGGAGCGGCGGAGACCTGGTCAAAGCCGGTGACACAGAATTGACATACTCCTCTGACCCGAATCCCTTTGCGGACACATTCGACCTCACTGTAAGGCCCCTGAATGAATGGTATCCCTCCCCGCTTTATTTCTACGCGGCGGGGTTCTTTGGCAAGCACTCAGCCCATCTGGTAAAAACCATCGGCGAGGGGGATTACGCCGTCACCTACAATTACTTCAAAGACAGTAAAGGCCGTATCGAGAAAATCACCGTCTCTTCCACGTACGAAGGCGTAACTTCCATCGAGGAGCAGTATCTTATCCACTACAAATAAGCTACGCTTTACGTTGCCACATTGTCGGCGGGGGTCTGGGGCAGCGCCCCGGTAACAAAAAGACCGCATCGGCGGTCTTAAAATGGTATCTGGTGGTCCCAGCAGGGCATGATCCTGCGACCCCCTGATTATGAGTCAGATGCTCTAACCAACTGAGCTATGGGACCAATGTGAACAGGGCCCTTTTCGAGGGCCCTGATTCATCACACTTTGATTTCAACCTCAACACCGCTCGGGAGCTCGAGTTTCATCAGGGCGTCCACGGTCTTGGAGGTGGAGCTGTAGATGTCGAGCAGGCGACGGAAAGAGTTGAGTTCAAACTGTTCGCGAGCCTTCTTGTTGACGAAGGTGGAGCGGTTGACCGTAAAGATCTTCTTGTCGGTCGGAAGCGGAATCGGACCGCTGACGACAGCACCGGTAGCCTTTACCGTCTTGACGATCTTGTCTGCCGACTTGTCGACGAGCGCGTGATCGTAAGATTTGAGTTTGATTCTGATTTTCTGGTTCATTATCTTGACAGTGTTATTATTCATTCTCATCGACAACTTTGCGGCCGCCCTGTTTGCTGATGACCTCCTGCGCAATGTTGGCGGGAACCTCCGCATATTCGGAGAACTCCATGGTGCTGGTTGCGCGGCCGGAGGAGAGCGTGCGGAGCACGGTCACATAACCGAACTGCTCTGCAAGGGGAACCTTGGCTTTGACGATGCGGGCATTGCCCTTGGAATCCATATCGACAATCTGTCCGCGACGACGGTTCAGGTCGCCCACGACGTCGCCCATGTAGTCTTCCGGGGTAACCACCTCGAGTGACATGATAGGCTCCATCAGGACCGGGCCGCACTTGGAAAGTGCGTGGCGGAACGCCATCCGGGCGCAAATCTCGAACGACAGCTGGTCGGAGTCCACCGGGTGGAAGGAACCGTCCAGCAGGCGAACCTTGAGGGAGGTGACTTCGTAACCGGCGAGCACGCCGTTGGCCATTGCGGATTTGAAACCCTTCTCCACGGCCGGGATGAATTCGCGGGGAATGTTGCCACCCTTGACTTCGTCGATGAACTGAAGTCCGGTGACACCTTCGTCCGTAGGACCGATTTCGACAATGATATCGGCGAATTTACCGCGACCGCCCGTCTGTTTCTTGAAGACTTCACGGTGCTGGTACGACTTGGTGACGGCCTCTTTGTAGTTGACCTGCGGCGCACCCTGGTTGATCTCCACGCCGAATTCCCGGCGGAGACGGTCCACGATGATGTCGAGGTGAAGCTCGCCCATGCCGCTGATGACGGTCTGGCCCGTCTCAGCATCGGAGCGTACGGTAAATGTCGGATCTTCTTCAGCAAGTTTGCCCAGCGCAATACCCAGTTTGTCGATGTCGGCCTGCGTCTTGGGCTCCACGGCGAGACCGATTACCGGATCCGGGAAGGTAATTGCCTCCAGGACGGTGGGATGGCTCTCAACGCAGATGGTATCGCCCGTACGCAGCTCCTTGAACCCGACAGCTGCGCAGATGTCGCCGGCTTCGACAAAGTCGATCGGGTTCTGTTTGTTGGAGTGCATCTGGTACAATCTTGCCACGCGCTCCTTCTTGCCCGTCCGGGCATTCAGCACGTACGATCCCGCATCCAGCCGGCCGGAATAGGCGCGGAGGAATGCGAGACGGCCGACGAACGGATCGGTTGCGATCTTGAAGACCAGTGCGCAGAACGGGTCGCTGGCGACCGGCTTGCGCTCAACCTGCTGGTTCGTACGGAGGTCCGTGCCGAATACACTGCCCTTGTCGAGCGGAGAAGGAAGATAGCGGACAACCGCGTCAAGGAGGAACTGGACACCTTTATTCTTAAAGGAAGAACCGCAGCAGGCCGGAACGACCGCCATGTCGATGGTCGCCTTGCGGAGTGCGGCGATGATTTCCTCTTCAGAGATGGAGTCCGGGTTGTCGAAGAACTTTTCGAGCAGCGAGTCGTCGTATTCGGCGACCGCCTCGATCAGCTTTCCGCGCCATTCCTCAACCTCATCCGCCATGTCTGCGGGAACCGGACGCTCGTCGTAGTTGACGAGTTCCTTGCTCTCGGAGTCGTAGTAATACGCCTTCTTGGAGATGAGGTCCACGATGCCCTCGAACTTGTCCTCTGCTCCGATCGGGAGACAGACGGGCACGGCGTTGGCACCGAGCTTGTCGTGTATTTCCTCTACGACAGCAAGAAAATCTGCTCCCGTGCGGTCCATCTTGTTGACATACGCAATCTTGGGAACGCGGTATTTGTCTGCCTGGCGCCAGACCGTTTCGGACTGGGGCTGGACGCGACCGACTGCGCAGAAGGTTGCGATGGTGCCGTCGAGCACGCGGAGCGAGCGCTCCACCTCGACGGTAAAGTCAACGTGGCCGGGAGTGTCAATCAGGTTGATCTGGTAACGGTCCTTGCCATAGTGCCAGAAGGCGGTGGTGGCAGCAGAGGTGATGGTAATACCACGCTCCTGCTCCTGCACCATCCAGTCCATCGTAGCGGCACCGTCGTGCACCTCTCCGATCTTGTGGGTCTTGCCCGTATAGTAGAGGATGCGCTCCGACGTCGTCGTTTTGCCGGCGTCGATGTGGGCCATGATACCAATGTTCCTGGTGAATGTAAGATCTCTCGCCATTGTCTGATTACGCGATGATTAGAAACGGAAGTGAGCAAATGCCTTGTTGGCCTCGGCCATACGGTGCATTTCCTCTTTTCTCTTATAAGCTGCACCTTCGCAGTTGTATGCAGCCATGATTTCAGCAGCCAACTTTTCAGCCATGGAATGGCCGGCGCGCTTGCGGGAATAAAGTATCATATTCTTCATCGAAAGCGAGACTTTACGCTCCGGACGCACCTCTGTCGGGACCTGGAAGTTCGCACCACCCACCCTGCGGCTCTTGACTTCAACCTGCGGGGTGATATTTTCCAATGCTTTTTTCCAAATATCGAGAGGAGCCTCTTCAGAATCTTTCATCTTCTCGCCGATCACATCGATCGCATCGTAAAAAATAGAATAAGCGATACTCTTCTTCCCCTGCAACATAAGGTTATTCACGAAACGGGTCACCTCGACATCGTGAAACTTAGGATCAGGAAGTAGAATCCTCTTTTTAGGCTTCGTTTTTCTCATTTTTTAAGGAATTTAAGTGAATTGATGTGGTTACTTCTTAGATTTCTTCGGCCTCTTGGCGCCGTAGAGCGAACGCGACTGCGTACGACCTTCTACGCCAGCGGTATCCAAAGCTCCTCTAAGGATGTGGTAGCGAACACCCGGAAGGTCCTTGACACGGCCGCCGCGAACCAGCACGATGCTGTGTTCCTGGAGGTTGTGTCCTTCGCCCGGGATGTATGCATTGACCTCTTTCTGGTTGGTAAGACGAACACGTGCAACCTTGCGCATTGCAGAGTTCGGCTTCTTAGGGGTGGTCGTGTACACACGTACGCAAACACCTCTCCGCTGAGGGCAAGCATCCAGCGCGCGAGATTTGCTCTGTTCTTCGATAACCTCGCGTCCTTTGCGAACTAATTGTTGAATTGTCGGCATAAATAGTTGTAAATCTTTTATTTATGTGTTTAAAGCCGCTTTTTTGCGGGTTGCAAAGATACGGCATTATTTCCTATTTACCAACAAGTTCCCGACAATTTTTCCGGTAGAACACCGAAAAAAACGCGCGCTACGCGCCGGCAACGCGCGAATAGACGTGCTTGCGCGCGAAGAGCGTCTGGTAGGCGGAGCGCCAGATGAGGTGCGCGAAGTAGGCGATGTAGAGCGCCTGGATGCCCGCGACGGGGGCGAGCAGGAAGTAGGTGGCCAGAAAAGCCAGGGCGGAGCCCAACGTTCCGTTGCGCAGTGCGGCAGAAGCGGTGGCGCCGATATAGATTCCGTCCCAGATGAAGGCGATGCAGCTGAAAACCGGCATCAGCAGGAGCCAGAAAAGGAAAGGACGGCAACCCGACAGGACCGCCGGGTCGTCCGTAATCAAACCGATCAGGGTCTCCGGAACGATGGCGTAAGCCAGCGTGGAGACCACGGCAATCCCGAATCCCCACCAGAAGAGCAACCGCACGACCCGGTGCAGCTGCGGAGCGTCCTGTTCGCCGATAAAACGGCCGGTGAGCGCTTCGCCCGCATAGGCGAATCCGTCCACGAAGTAGGAGTAGAGCAGCAGCAGTTTCATCATCACCGCAGCCACGGCCAGCTGCACGTCACCGTAGTAGGAGGCGATGATGGTGAATCCGTTGTAAACCACCAGCATGGAGAATGAGCGGACCAGGAGGTCCAGGTTGATGCGGAAGAACGACCGGATGTGCCGCCATCGGACGGCGTGCCGGATATCGGCAAAGGCCAGCGTAGACCGGTAACGGAAGAGCAGCAGAAGCGACGCGACCAGCAGGCCGGACCACTGGGCGACCAGCGTACCCACCGCCACGCCCTTGAGACCCAGCGGCGTGTGGAAGGCCAGCAGCCAGGAGGCCACCATGTTCATCACGTTCACCCAGATGTCGGTAATCATGGAAAAGACCGTGTTCTGCATGCCGATAAACCACCCCTTGAAGACAAAGAGCGACATGGTGGCGGGCACGGCCCAGATGCGGATGAAGAAGTATTCGCGCGCCACCTTTTCCACCTCGGGCGTGCAGTCCAGGACCAGGAAGGAGATATCCACGTAAACCCACTGGATTATCAGACAGGTGATCGCCAGCAGCCAGGCGGTGGCGATCCCCTGTACAAAGGTCTCGGAGGCGCATTTCCAGTCGCGCCGGCCGAATGCCTGCGCCGTGATGCCCCCCGTACCTACCCGCAGGAAGCCCACGTTCCAGTAGAGCATGTCGAAAAGCATGGTACCCACCGCGATGCCGCCGATGGCCGCCGCGTCGCCCAGATGGCCGGCGATGGCCAGGTCTACGATTCCCACCAGCGGGACCGTGATGTTGGCCAGGATGCTGGGCAGGGCCAGTCCCAGAATTTGCCGGTTGAGGGAGCGGGAACGGGGCATAGAGGCGCTTAGCGGTACTTGGTTTCTTCTTCGAGCATGCCCAGGTAGGAGTTGTAACGCTCGGGGGCGATCCGGCCATCATCGACCGCCTGCTTGACGGCGCAGCCCGGTTCGTGGGTGTGCGTGCAGGGTTTGAAACGGCAGTCGTCCATCACGCGGAGCATCTCCGGGAAGTAGGTGCTCAGCTCTTCCGGCGCGATATCCACCAGGCCGAAGCCGCGGATGCCGGGGGTGTCGATGATAAAGCCGCCCGAGGCGAGCGGGTGCATTTCATAGAAGGTGGTGGTATGTTTGCCCTGCAGGTGGCTGAGGGAGATTTCGCCGGTGCGCAGGGAGAGTGACGGATCCATTGCGTTGATCAGGGAGGATTTTCCCACGCCCGAGATGCCCGAAATGAGCGATACGGAGCCGCGGCAGCGCTCCTTGAGCTGCTCCACCCCTTCGCCCGTGCGGGCCGAAACCTCCAGCACTTCGTAGCCCGCCTGGCGGTAGAGCGCCACGAAATCGGCCGTCTCCTCTTCCAGCGCCTCGGTGCGGATGTCGGTCTTGTTGACCACCACCGTGGTGGGGATGCGGTAGGCTTCGCAGGTCACCAGGAAGCGGTCCACGAAGGCCCGCTTGACCTCCGGGAAGGCGATGGTCACCACCAGGAAAACGCGGTCCAGGTTGGCGGCGATGATGTGCGATTCGCGCGAGAGGTTCACGCTGCGCCGGATGATATAGTTGCTGCGCGGATAGATCCTGTCGATCACGGCCATCCCTTCCGGATCGTCGCTTTCAAGATGGTAGTCCACCCGGTCGCCCACCGCCACCGGGTTGGTGGCATGGCTGCCGGAGAGCCGCACCTTACCGCGAATCACCGCCGCAAAGGGTTCCCACGCGGGGAGTTCACTCAACAGGTAGTGACTTCCCGTATGCTTGACGACCGTGGCTGTTCCGCTCTTTTTCATACCGGCGCAAAGATAGCAAATTGTGCAAAATCCACTATCTTTGTATCCGTTCTAAACCGATTCTTACCATGCTCCAGCAGGAATCCGTCTCGGCCCTTGTAGAAAAGGCCATCCATTCGCTCGATTTCACCACCGAACCGCGCCAGTTGTACGAACCCGTCGGCTATATGTTCAGCATCGGTGGAAAGCATCTCCGCCCCCGGCTCTGCCTGATGACGTACGGCCTCTTCCACGACTCTGTGCCGCAGGAAGTTATCTGGCCCGCACTGGCGCTCGAGACCTTTCATACCTTTACGCTGATCCACGACGACGTGATGGACCGTTCCGACACCCGCCGCGGCAATCCCACGGTGCACAGCAGGTGGGACGTCAACACGGCCATCCTGTCGGGCGACCTGATGTCCATCCTGGCCTACCGCTACCTGGCCATGGGCCCCGCCGACAAGTTGCCCGCCATGCTGAAACTCTTCACCGACACGGCGGTGGCGGTGTGCGAGGGACAGCAGCGCGATATGGATTTCGAGAAGAAACCCTTCATCACGATGGACGACTACCTGCTGATGATCGGGCAGAAGACGGGCGTGCTGCTGGCGGCCGCCACCTGCATGGGCGGTATTCTGGCGGGCGCTTCGCAGGCGCAGTGCAAGGCGCTGTACGACTTCGGTTACCGGACCGGTCTGGCCTTCCAGATCACGGACGACTACCTGGACTGCTTCGGCAATGCGGCCACCTTCGGCAAGCCCATCGGCGGCGATATCGCCGAGAACAAGAAAAGCTGGCTGCTGGTGGAGGCGCTCCGCCGCGCCGTCAGCGAATCGGACAAACGCAGGATTGCAGAGATTATGGCCCTGGGCGACGACCGCCGGGCTGAAAAGATTGCTGCCATGACGCAACTTTACGTGGAGCTCGGCGTCCGCGATGCAGCCGACGCCGCCATCCTCGAGTGCCACCGCAGTGCAATTGACGCGCTGACGCAGGCCGGATTCAATGAAGCGCAGGTCGGATGCCTCCGCGAAATGGCTGAAAAACTCCTGCACCGTGAAAAATAAGCTCGAGATCATGGCCCCGGCAGGCAACTTCGAGTGCCTGAGGGCCGCCATCCAGGGCGGTGCAGACTCCGTTTACTTCGGGGTGGGCCAGCTCAACATGCGCTCGCATTCGGCCAACAACTTCGCGCCGGAAGACCTGGCCGAAGTGTGCCGGATCTGCCGCGAAACCGGTGTCAAGTCCTACCTAACCCTCAACATCGTGCTCTACGACGAGGACCTGAGCGCCATGCGCGAAACGCTGCTGGCCGCCCGCGAGGCCGGCATCACCGCCGTCATCGCCTCCGATATGGCGGCCATCGCCTGTGCGCGCGAACTGGGCATCGAGGTGCACATCTCCACCCAGCTGAGCATTTCCAACCGGGAGAGCCTCCGCTTCTACGCGCAGTTCGCAGACGTGATCGTGCTGGCCCGGGAACTGAACCTGACGCAGGTGAAGGCCATCTCCGACTATATCCGCGACGAGGGCATCTGCGGCCCCGCCGGAAGACCGCTGCAGATTGAAATGTTCTGCCACGGCGCCCTCTGCATGGCCATCTCCGGAAAGTGCTACCTGTCGCTCCACGAATACGGCGCCTCCGCCAACCGGGGCAGCTGCTACCAGCTCTGCCGCCGCGGCTACGAGGTCACCGACCTGGAGACCGGCATGCAGCTGGAGATCGACAACAAATACATCATGTCGCCCAAGGATCTCTGTACCATTGAGTTTATGGACAAGATCATCGCCGCCGGCGTGACCGTCTTCAAGATCGAGGGACGCGCGCGGAGCAGCGAATATGTACAGACCGTCACCCGTTGCTACCGGCAGGCGGCAGATGCGGTGCTCGCGGGAACCTACACGCCGGAGCTGGCGGCGGCTCTCAAGGAGAAACTCGCAACCGTTTTCAACCGGGGGTTCTGGGACGGCTACTACCAGGGAGCCCGGCTCGGGGAATGGAGCGAAGTCTACGGCAACCGCGCCACCCGCACCAAAACCTATCTGGGAAAGGTGACCAACTGGTACGAAAAGCTGGGCGTGGCGGAAATTACCCTGGAAACCGGCTCGTTCAAGGTCGGATCGCACCTGCTCTTCACGGGCGCCACCACGGGCGTCGTCGAATGCGACGTTTCGGAAATCCGGCTGGATTCGGGCAGCGTCGCCCAAACAGAAAAGGGAGATGTCTGTTCCATCCCCCTTTCCGATAAGGTGCGCCGAGGCGACAAGGTTTTTCTCTTCGAGTAAGCGCGCTTACTGTACGTTGATCACCTGGTAAATATTGTGGGTGATGCTGCCGATCTTTGCGACGGCACGGATCGTGTGCTGTCCGGAAGTCAGTGCGATGGAAGAGATGTCTCCCGGCAGTTTCTCCGAATCATAGTACCAAGTCAGCGGATTCGCGGCTTTCAAGTTGTTGACCAGCTGTAAATCAAAGACATCGCCGGCCTTGTAGGAGATGGTCGGATCGAACTGGATGGCGGGATAGTCGTATGCGGGGATCGCATCTACCATATAGTTATAGTAGTAAGGATCTTTCAGAACCGGCTTCCAGTCACCCTGGCCCTTGTAGCAGACCATCAGCCGGTCGCCGAACGCCGGGGTGTCGGTAATGGTGACCGAGATGGTGGCGTTGATGCCGTACTGGGACTCCAGTTCAAGGTCTTGCGCTTCGAAGACCTGTTTGATGTTGCCCTTCCAGTCAACGACAGCCAGCGCGAACTGGCCCACGAAGGTTCCTTCGCCATAATTGCACAGGTTGGAAACCGTGACTTTTGCGGTCTTTCCTTTCTCGAACGAACCGCTGGTCAGCGCAAGGCCGCCCTTGTAGCTGTTGTCCAAATAGTAAAGCACCCGCTCCACCGGTTTGCCGCCGGCGTTTTTCTTCAGGTTGAAGATGGCGCTGCAGTGGAAACGGAAATCATAGTCCTCGTCGATCATCAGCGAACTGATCTTGTAATAGGCGTTGTCCGATCCGTTCCAGCCCCAGTTGACATAGAAATAGTCATCTGTCGCATAGCCGTCCAGCACGAATTCATGACCGCCGCCGTCCCCGTCGCCACCATAGACGACCGGCAATCCGGCATCGATGTCTTTTTTGATGAGGTCGCACCACTCTCGGTTGGTAAACTCCTCACGATAAGCAAGATAGACCGATGAATCGTAGTCCATGTAGCGGATGAGCATCGTAGGAATCATCTCCGGATAGGCGCCGGTACCGGTCGGATTGTACTCCGACTGCAACATCACGCCCACGTCGTGCATCAGGGTTGCGATGGCCGTAGCTTCCGTTTCGGAGTAACTGCCTTTGTAGGAGCGCTTGATGCTTGCCCAGTTATACGAGGTTGCCAAATTATGGCCGGTGATGGTCTGCTTGTTGTTTTTGTCCGTGGTGTAGGTGTAGTCGTCCAGTTTCTCGCCCTTGGTGGTGAGCGGCCACTGCTGGATAAACATCGCCTCGCAGAGCGCCGTGCTGACGCAACCGGTCACGGAGCGTCCGCCGTCGACGTTCGGACAGAGATTGTTGAACGGAGCGCCCTGTCCCCAGGACGGGGTCTCTACGCGCTTGACGGGGGAATAACCGCGGAGACCTTCCCGGGAGGCCTTCTCCCAGAGGGCGGCGCCGGTAGCGCGCTGTTTTTCGCCGATATTGCGCAGGTAATTGATCTGGGCCGTGTAGCCGTCGAACCAGTGACGGATGTTCTCCGGCATGCCGTCGGTCTGGAACGATCCCGTCTCGGAAAAGCCGAGAACCGGAACCGCTGCATCGTCACCGGAGATGATGACGAATCCGCCGCCCTCCCGGTTGAAGACGTAGAAAGCGGGCGTAGCGGCGCTGCGGGTCAGGCCGTCGGTGCCGTCCCAGACCAGGGAAACCTTGGCTTGGGAGCGGGTGTCGCTAAAGAAGGAGGAGGCCATCGTGCGGGCCTTCTCGGGGGTTATGCTGTCGGCCATTGCAAGAACGGCGACGGTTAACAGAATAAGGGTTAAGGCTGTTCTTTTCATGGCAGATTATCTGGGAAGGATGAAACCGAGACGGGTGTTCTTGTCGTAGAACCAGCCCATCGTCGAATTGACGTTGACACAGATTACCTCGCTCGTAGCGGCGGGAATCTGCGGGAAACCTACATTGTCCGACTTCAGGCTGACGGTTTGCCCCATCGTCGCCGCGGTCGGCGTGGAAGCGTAGACCATGTATCCGGCGTGGAAATTCTGAATGCGGTAGTAGCGGTACTGGCCGGAGGTGTAGAGCGCGTACTGGTCTTCGCCCGGCTTGTAGGTTACGATCGGCACGATCGCATCGGGATTGGATGCGTCGTAGACACCCGGAGTCGTCAGGGTGGCGAAGATGCCGGGCGCATCCGGCGAATCGAGCGGAATCCTTGCCTTACCGGCGTCGACCAGCGCTTCGATATCGAGCGGAATGGTCAGTTGCGCACCGGCTGCAAGCGCCTTGTCGGCCTTGAGGTCGACAAAGACCTGGCCACGGTCGGAACCGAGGATGATATGGAGCGAATCTCCTACTGCGACGGCGGGATTCAGGAAGAACGGAACGGAAATCGTGCCGCCGGTCTTCATTTCGGGCGAATCGGAGAGGTTGATTACCACCGAATCGGCGGAGTTGACGAACGCAAGCGGCGCAGCGGCGTCGGTCAGGTCCATCTTGAAGCGGCCTGCCAGTTCGCGCTGCGGCACCCTGACCACCAGGCTGTTGAGGTGTCCTCCAGCCAGGAACTTATTGGGTTTGACGGTGAAGTTGAGCAGGGCGGCTTTCTGGACCATGGTCATCGTGAAGCCTTTCCGGGGCGTTCCCTCCGCGAGGGTGGAGACCATATAATTGTAGTGCATATCCGGCGTGCCGCTTACACCCGTGCGGGTGACGAACATCGCAAGTTCAGCTACCGAGGCGTCCGTGCCGGCCGATGTGGAATAGGGATAATAGGCGGACACGATGTTGCCGGCAATCGAGCCGGTAAAGGTTCCGGAAGGCTGACCCGCCGATTCGGGGGTAAGGGCAAAACAGGTGTTCGCCGAATTCTTGCCGGCCACGCCGATACAGTCGCCTTCCGCCCATTTGACGGAAAGCAGGTTGTCGGCGATTGCGGTGCGGGTTGCCGTGAGTTCCGGAATGCGGATCGTCACAGAAACATCGCGCGGCGACCCGCCTGAAAGGCCCATTCCTTCACAGCCACAGATAACCAGGGCGGCGACGAGAAGGATGGGAAGGAAGCGTTTTTTCATCAATCAGTATAGGTTTTTGATTATTGTTCTTTGGGGTTTGACCATTTTTCGACAGCCTCGTCGAGCGCCGTGTCGGTACGCAGCGTGATCACACGGCCGGAGCCGGGATAGTAATATTTGACGGCAATTTCCGACTCGAGCAGCGGCAGGATTTCATCTTTCTTGAGGCGGAGCATCGTCCGCTTGTCGATCTGCACTTTGGCTTTGAGCGCCTCGATTTCCGCCTTGAACTGTTCGTAAAGGCCATCCTGGGTTGCGGACTGCGTCAGGTTGTCCAGTGCGGCCTCGGCAGCGCTGCGGGCGTCGAACTCCCGGCCGGCGGCATATTCCACGAAGGCGTCATATTCGGCGTCGGTCAGGCGGAAATCCTTGGCGGGCGCGATCTGCGGATGGGTTTTGTAGTACTCCAGCGCATAGTCGCCGAGCGCTCCGGAGTACGCAAGCGCCACGACCGGACGGCTGTAGTACGTCTGTTTGGTTTCGATATCCGGGGTGATGCCGCCGCCGTCATAGACGGTTCGGCCGTTCTTGGTCTTGAAAGCTTTGCGGAGCGAATCCGGTACGAAGCCCACACTGCCGTCTTCGTTGCGGTGGCTGTAGTCGATGGCCTGCACGCAGCGGCCGGAGGGAATGTAGTACTTGCCGGTCGTGATTTTCACATTGCCGTTGTATGGCGTAGGAACCACGGTCTGGATCAGGCCTTTGCCGAAAGTCCGGCGGCCGGCGACCGTGCCGCGGTCCAGGTCCTGCATGGCGCCGCTGAAGATCTCCGAAGCGGACGCGGATGCGCTGTTGACCATCACCAGAAGCGGGATTTCGGTATCGAACGGCTCTTCCTGGGTGCGGTACTCCTGGTTCATCTTGGGGTCGCGGCCCTTCGACGAAACGACGAGCGTACCCTTGGGCACGAAGAGCGCCGCCATCTTGACCGCCTCGTCCATCACGCCGCCGCCGTTGTCGCGCAGGTCGATCACCAGCCGCTTGGCACCCTGGGCTTTCAGGGACTCGAGGGTCCGGCGGAGTTCGACCGTCATCTTGTCGGTGAAACTGCTGATATAGACGTAACCGATATCGCCCTTCAGGATGCCGGCGTACTCGATGCTGGAGACATGGATGCGCTCGCGGCGCAGCACGACGTCTACCGTGTCGCGGGTACGGCCTTTGAACACCTTGAATTTCACATCGGTACCCGGCTGGCCCTTCATCCGGTCGGTGGCCTTGTCGGAGGTCTCGCCAATCACGCTGACGCCGTCGATCTCCCAGATTTCGTCGCCCGGCTCCAGTCCGCACTTGACGGCCGGCGAGTTGGCGTAGGGCTCGTAGATAATCACAGGGCCGTCGGTCCGCTTGCGGATCAGCGCGCCGCAGCCGCCGTAGTTGCCCGTGGTCATCATCGCGAAGTTGTCGGTGGCATCTTCAGGAATGTAAACCGTATAAGGGTCAAGCGTTTCCAGCATCGCATTGACGCCGGCGGTGATCATCTTTTCGTAGTTGATGGTATCCACATAGGAGCGCGCAAGGCTCTTCAGGATGGAATATTCGATATCGAGTCCGCGGCCCAGGTTGAAGGTGGAAGACTGGGCAGCCGCGGGAACGGTCGAGGTCAACAGGAGTGCCGCAAAGAGGGCAATCAGGGTTCTTTTCATCTCTATCGCTACTTTATCGCGCATATTTATATTCATACAAAGTTAATTATTTCTTGGAAATGTCCTACCTTTGGGCAAAATCCGCGCCAAGCCGTATGGAGATACTTTTTGCATCCGCCAACCGGAACAAACTTTTTGAGGCTCAGAAAATTTTCGGCCCCGAATTCCGGATCTTGCTGCCCGCCGACCTCGGTTTTACGGGCGAGATTCCCGAGACCCACGAGACACTGGCGGAAAACTCCGCCCAGAAAGCCCGCTTCATCTGGGAGCGGTTCCACAAGCCCTGTTTTTCGGACGACACCGGTCTGGAGGTGGATGCCCTCGGCGGCGCGCCGGGTGTCTATTCCGCCCGCTATGCCGGCGAACCCTCCAACGCTGCGCGAAACATTGAAAAACTGCTGCGCGAGCTGGGCGATACCCCGTTTGAAAAGCGCACGGCGCGGTTCCGCTGCGTGGTGAGCTATATCGACGCGAGCGGCGCGCTGACGCAGTTCGAGGGGCGTTGCGAAGGGCGCATCAACTTCGCCCCCGTGCGCAGCGACGCCTTCGGCTACGATCCGGTTTTTATTCCGGATGGAATGGACGTTACGATGGCGGAAATGCCTGTCGAACAAAAAAATACCCTCTCGCACCGCGGCAAGGCCATGGATCTGCTGGTATGTCACTTGAAACAAAATCTCGCGCAATAGTCCTGCACACCACGCGGCAGGGCGACTCGTCGCTGGTGGTTCACGTCCTGGACGCTGCCGCCGGCCGGCAGAGTCTCTATCTGCGCGGCGTAGGCAAGGGGCGGAACGGTTCGGCCGCAGCGGCTTTTCATCCGCTGAGCGTCCTGGAGGTGGTTACGGTGGCCACGCCCCGCAGTTCGCTGCTGTATCTCCGGGAGTACGAACCGCTCTTTCCGCTGACCAGCCTGCGGACCGATATCCGCAAGAGCACCACGGCCCAGTTTGTCTGCGAGGTCCTTTGGCGCACCCTGCGCACCGGCGACGGCGATCCGGAACTGTTTGCCTGGCTGGTAGAGAGTATCCGGGCGCTGGATCAATGTCAGGGCGTGGCGAATTTTGCCGCCTGGTGGCTGGTGGGTTATTCAGCCCTGATGGGCTTCCGCCCGGAAGACAACTGGTCTGAAGACACCCCCGTTTTCGACATCGTCTCCGCCAGATTTCAACCTAGCCTTCAATGGCTTCCGGCAGGCTCCGGTTTGTTTGCTTCGCGCGGACAAAAAGAGCCTTCCGGCGAGTCCGCACTACGCAAACAAGACCTCCGCTTTGCCGGAGCCGAAGAAGCTGGCGAGGATTTTCCGGAAAGGCGGGACTCTTCCCGGCTTTTGTCCCGCCGGTCGGAAAAACGAGCAGAGGCTTCTTCGGGTCAGTTTTTCTCAATGGAGGAGTCGCTGTTGATGCATCAGATGCTGACAATGACGTTTGAGGAGGCTATGGTGTTGCCGCTGTCGGCGACGCGCCGCAGCGCATTCTCGCGCCGGATGCTCGGCTATCTGTCGTATCACCTGGGCCAGTCGCTGGACATACGCTCCCTCGACGTCCTCCACGCCGTCTTTGCAGACTGAGCCTCAACGGCTTATAAGAACCACTTCGAAGAATCCTTCTTGACGATGCGGTGCGAGATGGCCAGCGCATCCAGGTCGTCGTAGAGGGCGTAGGAAGGCTTGACGAGGTACTTCTTGGAGAACATCGTCAGCAGGTCTTCGGCGCCGTTGAACCGGTAGTGGATGTCGAAGTAGAGACGGGTTTCGCCCTTGTGGCGCTTCAGGAGGGCGAGCAATTTCTTGCGGAAGGCGGCGTCGCAGCGCTCGATCGGGAAGCCGATATGCATCTCCGTGATGAATTCGTCGCGGGTATTGCCCAGCAGCGTGATGCTTTGCAGACGGAGCGTGTACTCTTCTTCCTCATTCGGGTCGGCATTCTTGCCGCGGAAGCGTTTGACGGTTGCACACTTGATGAAGAGCTGGTTGTGCAACGTCGTGTATTTCATGAAGTTTTCGTGGTCTTTGCCGAACAGGCGGAAGGTGTGCTGGCCGGTAAAATCTTCAATCGTGAAACTGCTCCAGGGCTTGTTGGTCTTGGAAATGCCGCCCTCCGTGGCAGTCACGATGCCGGCCACGAAGAAGACCTTGTCGCGGTAACTCTTGTCCACCGCCATGCGGCTCTCCGCCTCGTTGACCTTGGCGATGTCGGCGTTGGTGAATTCGTCGATCTCCAGACGGAACTTGTCGAGCGGATGGGCGGAAATATACATACCCACCAGCTCTTTTTCCTGACGCAGGAGTTCCATTTCGTCGTATTCCGGAACGGCGGGAATCTCCGGGCGGACCGGTTTGAGTTCCTCCATGCCGCCGAAGAGGTTCGCACCCTGCGAAAGGGTGTCGTTCTGGAACTTGTAGGCGTAGCGCAGCATCTGGTCGATAAAGGTATCCTCCTTGCCGGGCTCCTTCCATGTGAAGACGGCGCGCGTGATGTCCGGCAGGCTGTCGAAGGCCCCCGAGAAGGCCAGGCATTCGAACACCTTGCGGTTCACCACCGTGACCGGCACGCGCTCCACGAAGTCGAACAGGTCTTTGTAGGGTCCGTGCGCCTTGCGCTCCTTGATGACGGTATCGATAACATTCGGACCGACGCCCTTGATGCCGCCCATACCGAAGCGGATGTTGCCGTCTTTGTTGACGGTGAATTCGGTGAAGCTCTCGTTGATATCGGGAATCAGGACCGCCACATGGCTCTTGCGGCAGTCGTCCATGATCTTTGTAATCTCCTCGATATCACTCAAGTTGCAGCTCAGGTTGGCGGCCAGGAATTCGGCGGGATAATGGGCCTTGAGGTAGGCGGTCTGGTAGCTGACCCAGGCGTAGCAGGTGGCGTGCGACTTGTTGAAGGCGTACTCTGCGAATGCGCGCCAGTCCTGCCAGATCTTCTTGAGTTTCTCTTCGGGAAGTCCGTTTTTGAGGCCGCCCTCCATGAACTTGACGTAGAGTTCCTCCATCACCTTGATCTGCTTCTTTCCCATCGCCTTGCGGAGCTTGTCGGCCTGGCCTTTGGTGAAGCCGGCCAGTTTCTGGGAGAGCTGCATCACCTGCTCCTGATAGACCGTGACGCCGTAGGTGTCTGCCAGGATCTCTTCCATTTCCGGCAGGTCGTAGGTGATTTTTTTCACGCCGTGCTTGCGGTCCACGAAGTCCGGAATGTAGTCCATCGGGCCCGGACGGTAGAGGGCGTTCATGGCGATCAGGTCCTCGAAGCGGGTGGGCTGAAGCTTCTGCAGCCACTCTTTCATGCCGGGCGATTCGAACTGGAAGACGGAGGTGGTATCGCCACGGCTGTAGAGCGCGAAGGTCTTCGCGTCATCGATGGGGATGGCCTCGATATCGATGTCGATTCCATGACCTTCCTTGATCAGGTCCAGGGTTTTATGGATGATGGAGAGGGTGTTGAGTCCCAGGAAGTCCATCTTCAGCAGGCCGCACTCTTCGATATAGTGGCCGTCGTACTGCGAGGTCCAGAGGTCCTGGCCCTCCTTGTCTTTCGAGAGGCAGATGGGCACGTAGTCGCTGATGTTGCCCGGTCCGATCACGGTGGCGCAGGCATGCTGGCCCACCTGGCGGATGCTGCCCTCAAGTTGCTGCGCATAGGTAAGCACTTCGCGGTTCAGCGGGGAGCCGCCCTCCATCTCAGCCTTGAGTTCCGGCACGAGCCGCAGGCAGTTTTTAAGGTTGACCTTCGGGGATTTCTCCTCGTAGGTACCGTCATCTTTGCGGACCTTTTCCGTGGGCAGGCGGTTCGGGATGAGTTTGGTCAGGCGGTTCGATTCGTCGATGGTCACATGGCTGATGCGCGCAACGTCTTTGATGGCACCTTTGGCGAGCATCGTACCGAAGGTGATGACACGCGCCACGTGGTCCTGGCCGTAGGTGTCCTCAATGTATTTGTGGGCGAAGTCCAGGTTCTCGAAGTCCACGTCGATATCCGGCATGGAGATGCGGTCCGGGTTGAGAAAACGCTCGAACAGCAGGTTGTACTTCAGCGGATCCAGGTTGGTGATCCAAAGACAGTAGGCCACCACGCTGCCGGCGGCCGAACCGCGGCCCGGTCCCACCATGAAGCCGGCGTCGCGCGATGCGCGGATGTAGTCCTGCACGATCAGGAAGTAGTCCGGGAAGCCCATCTTGCAGATGGTCTTCAACTCGAAGTCGATCCGGCTCTGCTGCTCCGGGGTGAGCGTTTCGCCGTAGCGGATCTTGGCGCCCTCGTAGGTCAGGTGGCACAGATAAGCCACTGATTTACAAAAATCTTCGCCGCGCTCGTGACCTTTGGCGTCCGTGCGGCCGGCGTCGATCACCTCTTTGTATTTCTCAAGATAGGTGTCGATCTCCGCCAGGAAGGCCGGGTCGATTTTGTATTTAGGCAGGATGTAGTCGTGGTCGATCGTATAGTTCGCGCACTTGTCCGCCACCTCCAGCGTGTTGGCCAGCACTTCCGGATGGTTCGGGAAGAGGGCCGCCATCTCCTCTTCGCTCTTGAGGAACTCCTGCTGGGTGTAGCGGAGGCGCTTCGGGTCGTCGATATCCGAGTTGGTGGTCAGGCAGATCAGGCGGTCGTGGGCCGGACCGTCTTCGCGGCGGATGAAGTGTACGTCGTTGGTAGCCACCACCTTCACACCCATCTCTTCCGCAAGCTCGAAGATACGCGGATTGACCTGGGACTGCGCCTCATAGACGTCGGTCGGGACGCCGGGTACTTCCGTTTTGTGGAGCATCACCTCCAGGTAGTAGTCCTCCCCGAAGAGGTTCTTGTGCCAGCGGATGGCTTCGCGCGCGGCGTCCAGGTCTCCCGCCATGATATCCTTGGGAATCTCGCCGGCCAGGCAGGCGGAGCAGCAGATCAGGTGGTCGTGATACTTCTCGATCACCTCGTGCGAGACGCGGGGACGGTAGTAGAATCCTTCGATATGACCTGTGGAGCAGATCTTCATCAGGTTCCGGTATCCGTCATAATCTTTGGCCAGCAGGATCAGGTGGTAGTATTTGTCGTGTGCGCGGTCTTTCAGGCGGTGGTCGTAATGACGGGTCACATAGACCTCGCAGCCGATGATGGGTTTGACGATCAGGTTGCCGTCAGCGTCTTTGTTGGATTTGTCGTACGCCCATTTGAAAAACTCCTTCACGCCGTACATGTTGCCGTGGTCCGTGATGGAGAGCGCCGGCATCTCCAGCTCCCGTGCCCGGGCGAAAAGTTTCTCAATATCAGAGAGTCCGTCGAGAATCGAATACTGCGTATGGACGTGTAGGTGTACGAAAGACATAGCTTCAGCGGGTCAAAATTATGGGCGGCGGCGAGGCTGTCCTCCGGCCGGGCGCTTCGGGCAGCAAGTTATTAATTTTTTCGCCCCCGCCCAAGACCGTTTTTCGCTTTCTTGCGAGAAATTATGAACAACCTTCCCGGAGGCCTCCAGAGGCGGAAGCCAAAGACTTTTTATGGACGGATTTCGCCGCTATCGTGCTTTTCGCCAAAATGACGCACAATCGTCCCCCGCTGAAGCCTCTCTCGCCGGACGCTCCCATAGTCAGCCGGAATGCTACCGAAGCGGGGGTAACCGCAGCTTTTCGCCAAAGTCGCGGCGGGTGATGTGCCTTAGAGGTGTCTGTAGCGGGGGTCGGCGGCCGCGAAGGACCGATTTCGGGCTGTCGCGGCGGGTGACATGGTCTGTAGGGCATCAGAACGAGGGTCCCCCGCCGCGACTTTGGCGAACTTATTTCCAGTTGACGCGTTCCGGAGCAGCGCCGATTTCGAAATGGTATCTGGCGATGCCCAGATCCATCCGCGTATAGCCGGCCAGCGAGCGCAGCGCCCGGGCCTCGACACGCCCGTCAGAGAGAAGGATGAACTTGAATTTCTGTTGGTTGATGGCAGTCGGCGCGAGCAGGGCTGCATCCAATCCGGCGACAAACCAGTCGGGCAGCGGACCTTCCGCCTCAAAAAATCGTTCGCGCGGCTTCATCGGATGCTGAACGCCGGGCGTTTCACCGTAACCGAGCGAAATGACGCAATGAACCCGTTCGCCCGGATTCAACCGGTATGTTCCGAGAATTCTTTTATAGGTAAGCCCCACCCAGCATGTGTTCAGCCCGAGTGTCTGCGCCAGGAGAACCAGCTCCTCGCCATAGTAACCAACCGCTTCTTCCACCACGCCTCCCTTCTTGCCGGCCATGACCAGATAGTTCTTCACGCCGGAAAAGGCTCCATACTTGAAAAGGCCGGTCGAAAATGCTTTGGGCTCATCGAGCACCAACTGGATATGCAGGCCGGACGCTGCGTTGATGCGCGAGATGGCAGCCTGAAGCGTGGCAATCTGTTCCGATGTCAACGGTTTGTCCAGATATCTGCGCACGGAATGGCGTGCGGCGACGGCTTCCTTAAGGTCCATAACGTTAAAGGGCAAATGCCGCGGCAAGGACGCCTAACGCAATCAGAAGAATAATGAGGCCAAAAAAGCTGATGACGAAACCCGCTATCGCAAAGCCGCGCGGTTGCTTGAAAAGCCCGATAATCGAGAAAATTGCCCCGAGGAGCCAGAGCAGCCATCCGAAGACGGGTATCCAGTCGAGAAACAATGCAACCAGGGCGAGAATGAAACCGGCAAGGCCAAGGCCGTTTTTCTGCTGCGGTTCCCGTTCGATGATAATGGTTTGAGGTTGAGGGTTCTGGGTCTGAGGGGTATTCTCTTCCATAAGGCAAGTGTTAAATAATCGTTCGTTTTGGTCTACAAATATAGTTAAAACCGCTATCTTTACAGAGTCAAACATGTATCGTTCATCGTAAAGGTGGCGAGAGTAAAAAGAGGAGATAGAATACGATGGACAAGTTCCAGTACTATCATTATTGTGCAAAAGGCACCGATGCGCGGAATTTTATTCTGTGCGAGGCCGATTATGTGGCCGTTTTTAATATTATAGGTCTCTGCGCAGCAGTCACCGGCGCGGTCGTTGTCTCCTTTTCTATCGAGGATTCGCATCCGCATATCCTGATGTATGGATACATCGGGCGCTGTGCCAGGTTCAAGGTTCTTTTTGAAACGACCATTCGGCACTACGCAGTCGAAACCCGCAAAGAGTGTGCTGATTTCGTTCTTCGGGGAGAACTCTACTCGATTGGCGACGACCTTTCATACCTGCGAAACGTTGCCGTCTATACAATCATTCAGGCGACAAAAGACGGAAAGCATGTAATGCCCTATGATTATCGCTGGGGGACCGGATCTATGTATTTTAGGTCATCATTCTATACCCCTGTATGGCTATTTGATAAAGAAGGGACCATTCGGGAACCCGTTTGCTTCGGGTCCCTATCAGTGAAAGAGCAACTTAAGATTGTTCATACCCGCAAGTACTCCATTCCTGATAATTGGCTGATTTGTAATGGATTGATTCTTCCTTCCAATTATATTGACGTTGCTCGTTTCGAGGCGATTTATGGAACATACAACCGTTTCCGGGTATACCTGTCCAGTCCAAAGAGCCGGGAAGAAGAGATATTGTCGCGAATGGCCGAAGAAAGAGGAGTTGCCTTAGAAGATGTTGAGGCGAGAAACGTTTGCGGAGATGAGTGTAAAGTTCTTTTCGGAACGCGGGACCCCCGGCGGTTAACAGCCTCTCAGCGAGTCGAACTCGCTCGCGCCCTGCGAAAAAAGTACCGTCTCACCCGTCGACAACTGGCAACAGTCGTGCGACTGCCCGAGACGGAGATACAAATATTCGTTCCTTAGGTTTATCCTTTATGTCTTCACGTTGCCTCGCTTCGCCAAAGTCGCGGCGGGGGATGTGCCTTAGGGGCGTCTGTAGCGGGGGTCGGCGGCCGCGAAGGGCCGATTTCGGGCTGTCGCGGCGGGTGACATGGCCTGTAGGGCCCCAGAAAGAGGGTATTCCGCCGTGACTTTGGCGGAAATTAAAAATGGTTTGCGTACAAAACAAAAAAGTAGTACTTTTGCAGCCCGTTCCGAAAAATACTGGCGGAAACGCCTTTGGTTTGAGGGACTTTTTCTGGATGTGGCGCAGTTGGTAGCGCACCTGGTTAGGGACCAGGAGGTCGCTGGTTCAAGTCCAGTCATCCAGACACAGATAACGCCGTGAATCGCAAGATCCGCGGCGTTATTTTTTTTCGGCTGGCATTATTTTTGAGAAACGGTCTTCTAAAAAGTACTTACTAACTCCTGGAATATGAATAGGATACCGACCCTTATCGCGCTGACGGCCCTGCTTTTCGCCGGCTGCGATCCCATTGAAGACGAAAACGGCGGAACGAACAGCGGCAGCAACAGCGGAACCGGAACCACCACGACGGAGATTACGCTCCCCGCGATTGCCGACGTGGATGACGCGATTACCAACACCACCTTCGTGCGCACCGTAACCGTCACCTTCTCCCAGACGGCCGACGCAACGGTCGAGGGAACCTCGGCCGACTTCGCCGTAACCGTCGACGGCAACCGCGTCACGGTGATCAACAGCGGAACCGAAGCGGTGAAGTACATCCTGACCGGCACCTCCGCCGACGGAAAGTTCAAACTCCACAGCGCTAAGAAGCAGGCTCTCGTGCTGAGCAACCTTTCGCTCACCAATCCCACCGGAGCGGCCATCAACGTGCAGGGCCCTACCGCCACGCCCAACAAGGGCAAACGCACCTTCGTGGTGGTGGACGGCACCAACTTCCTGGCCGATGGTCCCAGTTACACCGAAACGCCGGCGACCGAAGATGAAAAGGCCGCTTTTTTCTCCGAAGGACAGTTGATTTTCTCCGGCGCGGGATCGCTGACCGTCACGGCTACCGGCAAGGCGGGCATCTCTTCCGACGATTATATCCGAGTCATGGATTCTCCGACCCTCCGGGTCTCCTCGTCGGCCGGCCACGGCATTCGCGGCAAAGACTGGATCCTGATTTCCGACGGCACGCTCGAGGTCAACGTCTCGGCCGATATGAAGAAGGGCTTCTCCTCCGATTCGATTGTCCGTATCGACGGCGGCACCTCCACGATCAACATCAGCGGCGGGGTGGCGTATGACAGTGAAGACCAGGAATATACCGGAACAGCCGGCATCAAGGCCGACAAGCAGTTCGTGATGACGGGCGGTACGGTGACCATCACCAATACCGGAACCGGCGGCAAGGGTGTGCGGGCCGGCAGTTACGACGCCAACAACCCGACGCTGCCGGACAGCTATATCACCGGCGGCAAGCTGACTATCACCACACAGGGCCGCACCTCGTCCGCTTCGCTGGGCGACGTCTCGGCCAAAGGCATCCGGATCGGCTACAAGGAGACTTCGGGCAGCGGCAAGAACGCCACCTCGCTCTGCGCCGGCAACCTGATTGTTTCGGGCGGCGTGATCACAGTCAACAGCACCTACTGCGAAGCAATCGAAGTCAAAGGAAATCTGACCTTTACCGGCGGTGAAACCTACGCTGCCTCAACCTCGGAAGATGCCATCAACAGCCAGAGCGATCTCGTGGTTAACGGTGGCATGATCTACGCCTTCTCGGCCGGAAACGACGGCATGGACGCCAACGGCGATATGAAGATCAACGGCGGTTACGTTTTTGCCATCACCACGAAGGGCGCGCCCGAAGTGGCCCTCGACGCCAACACGGAAGAGGGGCACAAACTCTATATCAATGAAGGGGCGACCGTCGTGGCCTACGGCGGCCTGGAGCGCGGCGCGCAACTTTCACAGAAGTGCTATAACATGAGTTGCACGGCCGGCAGCTGGAACTCCCTGACAGGAAGCAACGGCGAACTATGCGCCTTCAAGGCGCCCTCCGGCATATCAAGCGTGATTGTCTCCGCTCCCGGCCTGACCGCAGGCAAGAAAGGCGTGACTGTCAGCGGCGCAACCTACTGCGGCGGCCTCTGGGCCACTGAAAACATCTCCGGCGGCAGCGCCGTCAGCCTCAGCACCTACACCGCCAGCGGAGGTGGCGGACCTAGGTGGTAGCCGGCGAGTAGGTCTTCCGGGATAGATTCCACCAGATCCGCAGGCCGTTGAGGGCGTTGATCAGGTAGAAGGAATACTTCACGATATAGATGCTGGCCAGCGAGGCGCTCTCGCCGGCGGCCACATCGCGTGCGGCGGTCAGGCTCCACATCACCACGGAGGAGATATTCACGATAATCCAGAAGAACCACTGCTCCATAAAGGCGGTCGAAAGCAGGTACTGCCCGATCAGGTTGCAGACCGTGGCCATCGCGTCGACCACGATAATCCAGCGCAGCGTCACCAGGTCGGCATCATGCGTCAACAGCCGCTCAGCCAGGGTTGCGCCGTTCTCCGTGCGGACCGCGCAAAGAATGATGTAAACGATTACCAGCCCGGCCAGAAACAGTCCGCTGACCAGCAGCCGCCCGCGCTTGGAAAGCCGCCGCGCCTGCACCTGCGTCTTGGCCGTGCCGCCGCGCCGCCGCCACGCCACGAGTCCCACAAACTGCATGGGCAGGAAGTATAGCAGGTTGATGGCCGCGCTGCCGTAATTGTTCTTGAGCAGGCAGACCGTACCGTAAACGGCCACGTTGATGACGCCGAAAATAAAATTGGCAATCCGGGCATTGGAAGCCAGAATGACCGACATCACGCCGCAAAGCGACGCGCCCGCCGCCACCAGCAGCAGGATTCGCGCGCGAAGATCGCCGGCTGTCGAATAATTTCGTGCTGTAATCCAAATGATTACAATGCCCATCAAAACCATCAGCGTCACGCTGAAAATCCGGTTGAAGAGTTGATCGTTTTTCATTCTTTATGGAGTATTCGTAGAACTATCCGTGGAACCCGATACTCGGGTTTCCGACCGGCGGGACAAAAGCCGGGAAGAGTCCCGCCTTTCCGGAAAACCCTCGTCGGTTTCCACGGAGCCGGAGAGAACCTCCGGACGGAGGGCTTGTTTGCGGAGCCCGGACTCGCCGTCAGGCTCTTTCTGTCCGGGCGTAGCAAACAACCCGGAGCTAAGGAGGGTCTGAGCTTTTGCCGGCCCGATCTCGGCGGCGATCTCGTCGAGCGAAGCCTTCTTCAGGCGGGCGACGCTCTTGAACTTGCGCAGCAGCTTCTGCTGGGTAGCAGGTCCGATGCCCGGAATCTCGGCCAGCGCCGAATCTATCTGATGCACAGAACGTTGTTTGCGGTGGAACGTAATGCCGAACCGATGCGCCTCGTCGCGAATCTGCATCAGGATGCGCAGCGACGCAGAATTCTTATCGAGGAACAGCGGATGCGGATCGCCGGGAATCACCACCTCTTCCAGCCGCTCGGCCAGGCCTACGACCTTCATCTGCCCGGCCAGCCCCAACTCCTCCAGCGCCTCCAGCGCGAAAGTCAGCTGTCCCTTGCCGCCGTCGATCACCACCAGCTGCGGCAGATCGTCCGGCGCTTCGGCCAGCATCCGGGAATAGCGGCGGTTTACGATCTCCTTCATGGAGGCATAATCGTTGGCACCCACCACCGTCTTGATATTGAAATGGCGGTAATCCTTCTTGCTCGGCACCCCTTCGCGGAAAACCACACAGGCCGCTACGGGGTTGGTACCCTGGATGTTGGAATTATCGAAACACTCGATATGGTCGGGGCGGTGATCCATTCCCAGGTCGCGCTGCAGTTCAACGAGCGCCTTCTGGGAATTCACCACGCGGCGCGGCAGCGTCCTGGCCTCCAGCAGCCGGTAGGTCTCCATGTCCAGAATGCCGTGACCCACCGTCTTCTGGCGCTCCTGGTGCGCTTCGAGCAACGCGAGCCGCTCTTTCCACACCTGTGCCTCTTCGAACTGCAGATTGGCCGCCGCAGAAGACATCCGCCTCCGGCATTCGTCAATCAGGCTCCGTACGCGCCCGCTCAACAGCTTGCCCACCGCCTCGATGGCGGCATCGTAATCCGCCTGGCTCTGCAGGCCGATACACGCTCCGGCACACTTGCCCATCTGGAAATTCAGGCAGCTGCGGAACTTGCCCGCCGCGATTCCCTCCACCGTCAACGGCAGGCGGCAGGGCCGGGGGCGATACAGCGTTCCGATCAGCTGCAGCAGCTGCCGCGCGTGCTGAACCGAAGCGTACGGGCCGAACCAGCGGGAGCCGTCGCGCACATAGCGCCGGGTCATCACCACGCGGGGGAACGGTTCGTTGCGGATACAGATCCAGGGATAGGTCTTGCTGTCTTTCAGCAGGATATTGTAGTGCGGCTGGAGCTGCTTGATCAGGTTGTTCTCGAGCAGCAGCGCATCTTCTTCCGTCTCGACCGGCGTATAATCCACATCGGCGATATGGGCTACCAGGGCGCGGGTTTTGCGGTCCAGCTGGTCTTCCGGACGGAGGTACTGCGACACGCGGCGCTTCAGGTTTTTGGCCTTGCCCACATAGATAATGTTGCCGGAGGCGTCGAACCAGCGGTAGACGCCCGGCGTATCGGGGAGTGCTGCGACCTTATCCTTGAGCACCATAACGAAAATATCCCTATCTTTGCGGTAAACCTGAACCGACCTTGCTATGCAGGAGAAAGCAAAATTAGTCAATAAATCGGATATACAGAAAGCTATTAAAATGCGCGGCCCCATCGGCTGGCTGATCGCTACCTGCGCCATGCAGGCGATGGGCCTTAACCGTGCGAATAAACTGTATACTAAATGCCAGGGAACGACGGGCTTCGATTTCGCGGCCAAGGTGCTCGAAGAACTGGATATCAAATACGATCTCAAGATCGAGCAGCTGGAATATATTCCGCAGGAAGGGCCGTTCATCCTGTTGGCGAATCACCATTTCGGCGGCGTAGACGGCATGATGGTCTTCGACATCGTGGGTCACATCCGTCCCGACCTGCGCTCGGTCAGCAACTTCGTGCTGGGCATGGTGCCGGAATTGCGCGATGTGATGTTCGCCGTCAATCCCTTCACCAACGGAATGGGCGGCGGCCGGAGCAGCCTGGTGGGCATGCGCCACGCTTTCCAGCACATCAAGGACGGCGGTTCTCTCGCCATCTTCCCTTCCGGTGCAGTGGCAACCTATCAGCCTCCGAAGGAACGCACGGCCACCGATCCCGGCATTATCGAAGACTGCCCGTGGCCGGAATCCATCGTCAAGTTTATCCGGATGGCCGAATGTCCCGTGGTGCCGATCTACTTTGAAGGAACCTGTTCCAAGCATTTCCACCGTGTCGGCAAGATTGACGCGCGTCTCCGCACGGCCAACCTGGTCAATGAAACCCTCAACAAGAAGGGCTGGACCGTTCCGATGCGAATCGGCAAGCCCATCACGGTGGCCGAGATGAACAACTACGAGACGCTCGACGATCTCTACGGCTACCTGCGCAACCGCATCTACGCGATGCAGACCGAATTCGAGCCGAAGCGCAGGCTGATTCCGCGCCGCAAGGTGAAGACCCGCGCCGAACAGATCGCCCTGCCGCGCGACCGCAAATCCCTGCAGCGCGAGCTGGAGCGCATCAAGGACAAGATGCTCTTCCAGGTGTCGTCGTACCAGTGCTATCTGGCAGATTATGAGGATATTCCAAATTGTATCATAGAGATCGGCCGCGAACGCGAAGAGGCCTTCCGCGCAACGGGCGAAGGCACCAACAAATCACTCGACCTCGACGGATTCGACAAATACTACAAACACCTGATTCTCTGGGACAGCAAGGAGCGCCGTCTGGTGGGTGCCTACCGGATCGGGATCGGTTCAGAGATCTATGCAAAGTATGGCGTGCCGGGATTCTATACCAGTACCCTGTTCCAGTACAACAAACGGGCGCGGGAGGTGCTTCCGCGCTGCGCCGAGCTGGGCCGTTCGTTCGTCTCCGTCAAATACCAGAAAGAGGCGCTGCCGCTCATGCTGCTCTTCAAAGGCCTGATGCTCTCCATGATGAAATTCCCTCAGGTTGAGTACTTTATAGGCCCGGTCAGCATCAGTAACGTCTACCCGAAGGCTATCCAGAGCCTGATGGTCTGGTTCTTCAACGAACACCGCCACGTGCCGGCAAAAGATACGATTGCCGAACCGCGTACGCCGTTTATTCCGGCCTTCAAGAACATCCTTCCCGAGCAGCTGCTTTCGAAGACCGACACCGTAGAGAAGTTCGACCGGCTGCTGAAGCAGGTTTCCGATAACGAATACCGCCTGCCCACACTGGTCAAGAAATACTTCAAGTGCGGTGCGGAGATTATCTGCTTCAATGTGGATCCGGCCTTCAACTACTGCCTGGACGGCTTTATCCGCCTGCCGCTCCGCTCGTTCCCCGAGACGGAACTGCTCGCCATGCTGAAGGATGAAACCTCCTGGGAAGCCCGGGAAGCTGTCCTCAACCGCTTCGGCTACAGCCAGAAAAAAGACTGATTATGAAACGTTTTTTGATTACCCTGGCCATGCTGGCTGTTATCCTGCCGGCTGCTGCCCAAAAGAATACCAAACCCCAGAACATGAAAACCCTCGTCGCTTACTTCTCCGCCACCGGGACCACCCGCGCCGCTGCCGTGAAACTTGCCGCCGTCACCGGCGGAACGCTTTATGAAATCCGCCCGGAGGCACCTTATACCAGCGCCGATCTTGACTGGCGCAACCGTAAGAGCCGCAGCTCGGTGGAGATGGCGGACCCCGCTTCCCGTCCGGCTTTCGTCGCCGATCTGGAAGATGCCGGATCCTACGATCGGATTTTCATCGGGTTCCCTGTCTGGTGGTACACCGCCCCGACCATCATCAATACATTCCTGGAGACGTATGATTTCAGCGGAAAGACGGTGATCTTCTTCGCGACTTCAGGCGGCAGCAACATCCGGAAAGCTTGCGCGGACTTCAGCAAGAAGTATCCTTCACTCAACTGGAAAGAGGGCGCCCTGCTCAACCGTGCTTCCGAATCCGACATCCGGAAGTGGGTGGAGGGGCTATAGCCCCTTGGCATCTATCTGATTAATACACTGCAAGTTACTTGAAGTGCTACCCCCGTTTGAGAGGGGTAGCACTTTTCGCTATCAGCTGTTTGTCAGACAGTTAAGTGCCAAGGTGTTTATTTGGCCTGATATTCGTATCTTTGGGGAGTATTGAACCCCAAAAAGGAGATACCATGAAACGAGAATCCCCTTGGAAAGCTTTTCGGAAGGCCTTTTTCCTGACGATTGTCTTGTGGCTGTGCGCCAGTGCGGCCGTTTTCGGTAAAACCGCTGCGGAGCGGCCCGTGACGGCGACCGATGTCTATGCACAGATGAACCGCTCCCAGAAACAGGAGCTGAAGCGGTTGTGGAAGGCGCACAACGATGCCTATATCTATTCCGACCAGGAAGCTGCTTTGGTGGCAATTAAAGAGTTTGCGGCGGCCGGACGCTATTCGAAGGACTTCTATGAGGCCGGGCGACAGCTGGTTGCGCTTCGCGTGGGACGGAACTGGAAGGTGCGGGAAAGCGAGATGCAGCGGCTCTCCGACGAGCTGAAGCAGCACGGTTTTCTGTTGGAGACGGTGATGGACAGCTATGACGGTTCCTATTACTGGACCTTGAACGACCGGATGAAAGAGATGGTCGCCGGTCAGCGCGAAGCGTTGCGGAAGGTCCGGACGTCGGCCTGGTATGCAAGCCTTCCCGAATTGAGCGGGGAACGGCTTTCTGACGGATTGGACAAGGTTTTGACGGAAGATCATACGATTGCGAACGACTACGAGTTTCTGCTCTGGTGCCTGCTGGTCTCCGAGTGGAAGCCGCTCGAAAAGGCACATTGGGCCGGACTGCTGCAGGAAGAACTCAGCGGCTGGTATCCGGCGGCGCCCCTGGCGGAATACTACGCTGTTACAGACTCGGCGGGTTATGAAGCCTTCAAGGTAAAGCACACCGGAACCGGGGCGGCACTGCTCGGTGAGGCGTGGTTGATTTCGCATGAATTGGAGGTGGCCGACCGGGTTCCGCAGGCGTCTGAAGACGTTTATAAACGTTTACGGGAACGGTGCGAAGCTTTTCATAAAGAGCAGCGCGCATGGCGGAAAGATCCGCTGGCCGGAAGAATCTCTTCCGTCAAGGAGGTCCAAAACCGACTGGATGAAAAACGGATAACGCTATCCGTAAGAGACAGTGTGATCTATCTGGTTTTCAAAAATATGCAGAAGGCCTCCTTGCGGATTACCGGCGAGAATCAAACTGGCAGGAAATACCGCTGGAGCCAGAACTTCAACAATCCGGCTTGTCGCTACTACCTGAGAGATACGGTCACTATACCCATGCCGGCTGTGCCGGACGGGGATTACACCTTCAAGGCACACAGGAGCGAATGTTTCGCGCGGCTCTACTCCGTCGCGGTCACCAATCGCAGCGACCGGAGTTTCCGGGAGTTTTACGTAACCGATTCGCGCAGCGGCAAACCCGTCGATTCCGTGGCGATCTGGCTGGAGCGCAGCGACACGGTGGCGAAAGCGCCCAAAGTACCCCTGATTGCCAACTTTGCGCCGGATGGATTCACCGCATTGCCCCGGGAACTGGAAGAGGCGGCAGCCGATTCTCTTCATTCGTGGCGCTGGTGGGTGACGACGAGGGACGACCAGGGTCTGTTCCGCACATCCGAAAAGATTGACCTGAACCGCATTCCCGACGCCGTCAAACCCACCGACTCGTTCCGCGGCGCTCTCTACGCCGACCGGACCGTGGTTCTCCCCGGCGAAGCAATCCGGTTCAAGGGAATCGCCTGGATCCGGCATGCCGACGGCACGCAGGAAGTGCTGCCGGAAGGCGCCAACCTTCGGGCGGTTCTTACGGGGCCGCGCGGCGCCAAGGGCGACACGTTGCTCCTGAATACCAATGAGTTCGGTGCAGTGTCCGGCAGTTTCTGTCCGGACAAAGAGGCTAAAAACGGAACGTGGCAGGTTCAACTGCTCCACGGGAACCGCCATCTCTGCAGCACCAGTTTTATCGTGGGCGATATCGTCCTTCCCACCTTTGAAATCCGTTTCGATCCGCTGACCGAAATCGCACTGCCGCGCGATCCGATGACCGTTACCGGCCGCGTGACTTACCTCTCCGGCCACAACGCCTCCGGCACCCTGGTTCGCTGGCGCTCCAACAATCAAAGCGGTGAAGAAATCTGTGACGACGAGGGCCGGTTCCGCATCGTGCTGCGCGACTCGCTCGCCTGGAATCACCTGCAGGTACAGGCAACTTCTGCCGAGGGTGAAACCCGGTCCGAAAGCCGCTCCTACAACCGCAACCTGCGCCTCAATGTAGAGACGCTCAACCCGGGTAACGGCCGGACACCGGAGAACTATACGGTCCTGAACAGCAAACTGTTGAAAGTCCAGTTCACGGTACCTGCTCCGGACGGGGCACCCACCGCACATCCGGTTTCGTGGCGCATCAAAGCCCGCGACGGAGAGACGTGGCAGGAGGTTCTTTCTGGCACGACCGCAGCCGGTGAACTTCTGGAAGCCGATCTGAGCAATCAAAAGAGCACCGTCTTCCGTCTGGAAGCTGAAAGTAAGGCTACGAGCCATTATAAAAAAGAATATAACACAAAGGTTACACAGAATTACCTGGTCGTGACACCCCAGGACAATGCATTGCAGGCGCCCGTGGAGTGGTTCCTGGAGAAGGTTGAGAGTGACGGCGTTGCGGCCCGTTTCGGCGGTGCCGCCGGTGATCTGTGGGCGATTGCGGAACTCTGGGGTCGCGACCCGGCCGGAAACACCCTCCGCCTGGGAACCCGCAAGATACATATCGACGGCAAGCCCGGAGCGGCGGGTTCGCTGCAGCAAATCCGGTTCGAGCGCCAATCCGACTGGCCGGAAAACCTGACGCTGACCCTCCTCTGGATCAAAGACAGCCAACTGCACCGCGAGCGGCTTGACTATTACGTTCCCCGTCAGGAGATTCCGCTGGAATTCACCCGCTTCACGGATGCGATGAACCCCGGCGCGGAAAGTACCATCAAACTGCACACGCAACCCGGAGTCGAGGGTGTCGCCGTGGTCTACGATAAGGCGATGGACGCCATCCGGAGTAACGTCTGGCGGACCTTCGGCGCCGATGGCGGTGCGGTCGCAATCCCCTGGGCGCGCTTCTATGACGGTTCGGTGCTCATTTGCGATGAAGATCGGCCCATGGTCATCGCTTACGGCATGGGCAAACGCGGCGGGATGGAGATGGTGAATGCCCCGATGATGATGACCAAATCGGCCACGCGAATGGATGTCGATATGGTGGTCGCGGAAGAGGCTGTGGCCACGCAGGCGGCTGTCAGTGACGACGCGGCGCCGGCTCCCGAACCCGAATCTTTCCGCTCCAACCTGGCGCCGGTGCTGGCCTTCGAACCCTTCCTGAGGCCCGATGCAGACGGTAATATCTCCTTCGCCGTCAAGGCTTCCGACCGCCTGTCGCAGTTCGTGGTGCGGACGCTTGTGCACGACAGGCAAGCCCGAAGCAGCGTGGTGGAAAAGGTGATGACCGTTTCGCTGCCCGTCCGGACCGCCCTGTTGCCACCGGCGCTGCTCTATGTGGGTGACAAGCCGGAATTCGCAGTCTCCGCAGCCAACGCATCGGACGTTCCGGTGACCGGCAAACTCGCTATCTGGATCTATGAGGGCGCCTACACGCCGGGTCGCACGCCGATCCGGACCGCTTCGCAGGAAGTGACGGTCCCGGGCGGCGCCACGGTATCCCATACCTTCGCCCTTGGTGATATTCCCGCCTGCAGCAGTGATACGTTGGGCGTCCTGGTCTCCTTCAGCAGCGACGGAGCCATCGACGCGCTCGCGCAGGCCGTTCCCGTGTATCCGCGATCCAAACAGATTACCGAAACGCATTCGATGCTGCTGCGCGGGGGTGAAGACCTCGCCGCTGCCAAAGCGGAACTGCAGGCCCGGTTCCATAATGCCGCGCCGGGCAGTGTCGTGTTCGAAGAGCGGACCGTCGCCGACCTGCTTTCCCACCTGGAAGAACGGCTCTGCCGATACGAGCGCGAAGATGCTATCTCGCTAGCCAATGCACTGTTGGTCAAGACCCTGCTGGGCCAGCCGACCGATTCGATCGCGCAAAAACTCGCACTTTGCCGCAATGCCGACGGCGGATACGGCTGGATGAAAGGAATGCCCTCGTCGGCCTACGTCACCGCCATGCTGCTCGACCGTTTCGCGCGGATTGACAAGCGCGATTCCGATACGCGAAAGGCGCTGCAGTACCTCGATGCGACCTGCCTGGGCGAAAAGAAAACGCCCTACTGGCGGGGCGGTATCTCCATACCTATCTACCTTTATATCCGTTCGCTCTACCCGGAACTGCCCATCGTGGGCCGGACCTCCTACGCGCGCGACGAAGAGGCGCACCAGTGGCTGGATCCGCGACGCGAAAACCGGAAATACAGCAGTCTCTTCGAGCGCGCCCTCCGGGCCCGTACCCTGCTGAATATGACCGCCTCGGACCAGGGCGTAGACCTGGCCAAGCACTTCGGACTGACCTTCTTTGCGGAAAAGAAACTCCGCCGCAGCCTGGAGATTGAGGCGGCCAATCTGCTGGACTATGCTGTGGAGCACCCTTCGGGCGGCTGGTACTACCCGAACCTGGTGATGCCCTGGCGCGGCCTGATGGAGAGCGAAGCCTACGCGCATGTCTTCATGTGTGACATTCTGCGGGATATTGCCGCCCGGGAAGGCTCGGCTGTTCCTTCCGGCGGGACAAACGGGGCCCTTCGGGAGAGTCCCGCCTTGCCGGAACAGCACGCGCCTGTAACCCGGGCAGCTGAAGTCGCAGACGGCATCCGTCTCTGGTTGCTGGTACAGCGCGAGACCCAGGCATGGACCGAAGAGCCGGCCTATGCTTTGGCCGTTGCGGCCATCCGAGGAGGCTCGCCGAAACTGCTGCAGACCCGCATTCTGATTGCGCGCAGCACCGCCGAGCTGCCGTTGGAAAAGATTAAAGCCTCCGGCAACGGAATGAAGATCGAACGGAAGTGGCAGGTGAAGCGCGGCGGCAAATGGGTTGCGCTGACTGACGGGTCGAAACTCCGTGTGGGCGAAACCGTCCGCAGTGTCCTCAACCTCCACAGTGACGAAAACCGCAGTTTCGTGGTCGTCACGGCGCCGCGTCCGGGCAACCTGCAGCCGGTGAACCAGATATCGGGCTACGCGGGCTTCCGCAGCGGCTACCGCGATGTGCGCCGCAACCGGACTGAATTCCTTTTCGATGCCTATCCGGAAGAGAAACTTTCGCTGACGGAAGACTTCTACGTCACCCACACCGGCTCGTTTACTTACGCCCCCGCGGAAATCGTCTGCACCTACGCCGACCACTACCGCGCCACCGACCGTTACCGTCCGTAAATCCTTGAGTGGTCCCGGACAGCCAACTTGGCACCTAAAATGGACATTCTGGCACTTGGAAGTGACAAAGCGTCCACTTGGGCGCGTTGGTCCCGGGTTTGCTGTTATTCCTGTGGTTCCGCGAAGGAACCCCGGGAATAAGGTCTTGCAACACAGCCCGAAACCGGAACCTTAAAAATGATTTGCGTTATGTTACCTGTTAGAAGAACAACGAATGGCTGGCTGCCCGAAATTTTCAATGATTTCTTCGACAACAGCTGGATGGAAAGGACCAATTACACCGCTCCCGCCATCAACGTAATTGAAAACGACAAAGAATATGAAGTGGAGCTCGCCGCTCCGGGTCTGACCAAAGAGGATTTCAAGGTTCACGTAGATGAGGAGAACAACCTCCACATCGAGATGGAGAAGAAGTCCGAGAATAAATCCGACAAACACCACGGCCGCTACCTGCGCCGCGAATTCTCCTACGAGAGATTCCAGCAGACCCTGCTGCTGCCGGACGATGTAGATGCTGAAAAGATCGAGGCCCGCGTCGAAAACGGCGTTCTCAACGTTCTCCTGCCGAAACTGGTCAAGGTCGATAAACCGAACCCCGTCAAGCAGATTTCCGTTCAATAACCTGGGGTTTTGCTACGCGCCTCCCCCGTTAGCGTGGCAGATAAGTTGCTGAACATCAGACAAATGCTGAAAATCGGTCGGTCGTTTTGACTGACCGATTTTTACGTTCTCGCTGATTTACTGGCAGTTACCCGCCACGACAAAAGTTGCAGCGATTATTTGGGCGGAGAAGAAGCCGCGGAGCGCAGCGGCGAAAGGCGGTGGCGGGATGAAACCCGTCGGGATTCCGGCGCGCGTGCAGCAGAAGCACGCGCGTCGGGTTTGGTTGGGGCAAGCTCGTTGCAGCCGACAGTGCGGAATTCAACTAAGGCACATTGAGCGAGCCGGTGTACCTTTCAAAAAAACTTGGAACAGCGTTGCAGGTGTCCCGAAAAATGGGACACTGGCGACACTCGGCCGGCGGAGAAGTTGGGCTACGGGGGCCTGGAACGAGGGTCAACGGCCGCGAGAGGCCGATTTGGGCACTTCGCGGCGGACAATGTGCCCTACAGCACCTTAGAACGAGGGTCCTCCGCCGCGACTTTGGCGCAGGAGGCCGGAGTACTTCAGGGTGAGGAAGCAGTATGCCAGAAGCAGGACGGTGTTGAGAAGCAGCTGCGGGACGAGGCCCAAACGGGCTGTAAGCAGCGATACTCCATAGCAGGCGGCAGCCAGGAGAATGAAGAGGCCTATCTGCTTCAGGTTATAGGGAATCGGGAACTTCTTCTGGCCTATTAGCCAGGAAAGCAGCATGGCGGTGCCGTAGCCGGCCAGGCCGCCCCAGGCGCAAGCCCAGTAGCCGATGCGCGGCACGAAGATGACGTTGACCGCAATCATGACCACCGCACCGATCGCACTCATCACGGCACCCCACCAGGTCTGGTCGCTCAGCTTATACCAGAACGACAGGTTGAAATAGATTCCCATGCAGATTTCGGCCGCCATCACGATGGGCACCACACCGAGCCCCTCCCAGTAATCGGGCTGCACGAAGTGGCGCAGGATGGGCATATAGAACATCACCGACAGGAAGGCGATGGCCGAAAAGAGCACGAAATACTTCATGCCGTCCGCCAGCGTTTCCGGACTGTTCTTGTCGCGGCTTCCGTTGAAGATGATGGGCTCGTAGGCATAGCGGAACGCCTGGGTCAGCAGCGCCATGATCATGGCAATCTTCACGCAGGCCCCGTAGATACCCAGCTGCACGCGACCCTCGGGGCCCGGCATCAGGTACGGGAAAAGAATCTTGTCCGCCACCTGGTTCAGGATACCGACCAGCGAAAGGAGCAACAGCGGCCAGGTATAGCGCAACATCCGGCGGGCCAGTGCGCCGTCGAACCGGAATCGCAGGCCGCGCAACTCCTTGCCGAAGCCCAGGAAGACGCCCGCCGTGCAGAGCAGGTTGGCGAAAAAGATCAGGCCCACACCGCCGTCAAACCGCTCGAAAATCCCCGCCAGCGCCGGAACGGCCGGCATCACGAAGAAGATGAAGAGGTTCAGCAGGACGTTCGGAATGATGAACGAGAACTTGAGCAGCATGAACTTCACCGGGCGACGCTGCTGCCGGAGCCGCGAGAACATGATGGCCTGGAAGGCATCCATCGCCACGATCAGCGCCATACAGCCGATATACTCCGGATGCGCGGCGTAGCCCATTGCACCGGCAATCGGGCCGAGCAGCACAAAAACCACGGCCAAAAAGAGCAGTCCGACTCCGCCTACCAGCTTCAAGGTGGTTCCGTAAACGCGGTTCGGATCCTCCCCGTCTTTGTTCGAAAAACGGAAAAGTGTGGTCTCCATGCCGAAGGTCAGCAGGGCCAGCAGAAGCGCCGTGTAGGCGTAGAGGTTCGAAACGATGCCGTAACCGCCGCTGCCCGCCGCAATCCGATAAGTATGCACCGGAACCAGCAGATAATTCAGAAAACGCCCTACGATGCTGCTGAGCCCGTAGATGGCGGTATCTTTCAAAAGCGATTTCAGGTTCATCCCGAACAAGGCATTAGTTCACCCGCATAGCCGAATAGAACCGGTCCTGGAAGGCGCTCGCCTCCTGGGTAAGTCCGGCTTCCTGCATAACCTGGATGAGGTATGAGATATAGCTGAAATTGTCTTCCGCCGTCTTGGCAGAGAGCGTGTCGCCCCTGTAATCCTGTGCAAAGTAACAGATGGCTTTGATGGATTCATCCAGGAAGCGGTCGGCAACGGAGAGGCCCGTCTCCTTCGCGCCGCAGCGGAAGTAGAGATCGACGATCCGGATCATGGCGTATTCATTGACGCTGCGCAGCCAGGAGAGGTTGTACGGGAAATTCTCCGCCGGCATCGCAGTGATTACGCGGTCCAGCACGTTGAGCGCCTTGCCCTTGTCGCCCCGCTGATAGAGACCCTCGGCCACCGTGACGAACATCTCGCGAATCGGCACCACGGCGCCGAAGGTATAGATGTTCTGGTAATCATAAAAGACGTTATCTTTTGCGAGCGATTCCAGTGCGTAGACGTTCATGATGCGGTCGTACATCTGGTCCAGGTCGATATACTGCTTGTCGCGGGAATTACCGGTCCGGATGGGAACCAGTTTGTAGCAGAACCCGTTGTACTGCGACCACTGGTCCAGGCCCAGGTGGACGTCGGCGTTCGGCACCACGTAGTAGATGGGGCGGTCCCATTCATAGTTGGCCAGGATCTCCAGGATGATCAGGTCCACCTTGGCAATCCGGTCCACGTCGATATTCAGCTCCACATAATCCGCTACGCGGTCCATATCCTCCTCGGGCACGATCCTGTACTTACGCACATTCTCCTTGTTGACCTTGACCAGCAGCTTCTTGGCCGGGATGAAATCGGTCTTGCCGTCGGAAAGCTTGAACTTCGGATTCTTGAAGATGGACATCGCCTCCGAAGCCAGGATGGGGCGGTCTATATAGTTGAAGACGTAGGGATAGTCGTTGGTACCGTAGAGATACTGGATCCGGTCGATATCGATGGGCAGCGGCGCGGATTCGTACTGGCGGCGCTTCATCTGGTCGATATACCAGTCCGTGCCGAGCAGCGAGGTGTTCACGATGCGGATGTCCGTGCGGATATTTTCCACCTCCTGGGCGTACCAGAGCGGGAAGGTATCGTTGTCGCCGTGGGTGATGAGCAGCGCGTTGGGCTCGCAGCTCATCAGGTGGTTGTAGGCCATGTCGCGGCAGGTGTAGCGGCCGCTGCGGTCGTGGTCGTCCCAGTTCTGGCAGCCCATCAGCAGCGGGATGCAGAGACCCAGGGCAGCCGCCAGCGAAGCGCTCAGCACACCCTTTCCGTCTTTCTTGAAGAGCTTCTGCAAGCCGTCGCGGAGCGCCATCACGCCCAGGCCTATCCAGAGGGCAAAGACGTAGAACGACCCGGCATAGGCATAGTCACGCTCGCGCACCTGGAACGGCGGCTGGTTGAGGTAGATTACGATGGCGATGCCGGTCAGGAAGAAGAGCAGCACCGTGACCCAGCCGCCCCGGCCGTCGTGGCGGATCTGGAAGAAGAGGCCCAGCAGACCGAGCAGCAGCGGCAGGAAGAAGTAATGGTTCTTGGCCTTGTTGTGTGCCAGCACATCCGGCGCGAGACCCTGGTCGCCCAGCCGCGCCTTGTCGATGAATCCGATACCGCTCTCCCAGTTGCCATGGATTTTGTCGCCCGGCACCTGGCCGTGGAAATCGTTCTGGCGGCCTGCGAAGTTCCACATGAAGTAGCGGATGTACATGTAGTCGATCTGGTAGTCGAAGAAGAAGCGCAGGTTGTCGCCGAAAGAGGGCATCTGCACCATCTGCATCTCGTTGCCGACCTGCACGCGCTTGGAAGTCTTGTGCTTCGCATAACCGTCGTAGAACTGTTTGTGACGCTCGTCGAAGGAACTCCACATGCGCGGGAAGAGCATCTTGGCCTGCGACGGATAGACGGGAACGATGTTCTCCGCCTGGTAGTAGCGTCCGTTCAGCGGGGTGTAGTATTTCTTGACGTCCACCTCGTAGGGCGACGTGTACATCTGTCCGTAAATCAGCGGCGAAGAGCCGTACTGCTCGCGCTGCAGGTAGCGCACCAGCGTGTAGGGGTTGTCGGGCTGGTATTCGTTGGTCGGCGTATTGGCGCTGGAACGGATGACCGTCACGCAGAAGGTGGAATAGCCGATGATGAATACCGTCAGGCAGAGCAGGATGGTGTGGCCGAGCGCCTTTTCGCGGCGGCGCAGGCCACGCATGCCCAGGAAGCAGCCGGTCAGCAGCAACAGCAGGAACACGACGGCGCCCGTGTTGAACGGCGCGCCCATTCCGTTGACGAAGATCCGGTCGAAGAAGGCGGTCAGTTTGGGCAGATACGGGATCATGACGAAGGTCACCGCGGCAACCAGAACGGCCGACAGCACCAGCACGCCCAGACCCTGCCAGATGGAGACCTTACCCTTCTTGAACTTGTAATAGACGATGAAGACCATCGGGGCCAGGGTGAGCAGGTTGAGCAGATGCACGCCCACCGAAAGGCCCATCAGGAACGATATCAGCACCAGCCAGCGACCGGCATAAGGCCCGTCGGCCTGTTCTTCCCATTTGAGGATGGCCCAGAAAACCACCGCGGTAAAGAGGCTCGACATGGCGTAGACCTCGCCCTCCACCGCGGAGAACCAGAAGGTATCGGAGAAACAGTAGGCCATCGATCCCACCACGCCGGCAGCCAGAAGGGTGATGGCGTTCGCCAGGGTCATCTCCTTGCCGCGCAGCGTGAGAATCCGGCGGCCGAAGTGGACGATGGTCAGGTAGAGGAAGAAGATGGTCAGGGCCGAACAGAGTGCGCTCATCGCATTGACGGCGGCAGCGGCGTGTTCGGGCGAAGTGAACATCGTGAAAAAGCGGCCGATGAGATTGAAGGTGGGATTTCCCGGAGGGTGGCCCACTTCCAGCTTGTACGAAGATGCGATAAACTCTCCGCAATCCCAGAAGCTGGCAGTCGGTTCGATGGTCAGCAGATAGACCAGCGAGGAAAGGGCCAGCACCACGAGGGATACCAGATTATTGAGGCGGCGGAATTGCTGTTTGTCCATGTCTGATAGGTCTGTATAAGTATGCAAATATAGATAAAAATGGTGGCTTTCCTGCTTTTTCGCTAACTTTGCAGTGCAAACAACAATTATACCCTGATGGCAGGAAACGACTGGAAAGAGCGGCTCGGTGTGGTTTATTCCACCAACCCCGATTTCAACTACGAGACGACCGCAGAGGAAGAGGCCGAGACCCTTCCGCCGGCACGCCAGAATCTCCGCGTGGGAATCGACCGCCGGAACCGCGGCGGCAAGCAGGTGACGCTCGTTTCAGGATTCGTGGGCCGCGAAGAAGACCTGTCCGCGCTGGCCAAGACCCTCAAGACGCGCTGCGGCGTGGGCGGGGCGGCCAAAGACGGGGAGATTCTCATCCAGGGTGATTTCCGCGACCGGATCGTGCAGCTGCTGCTCGCGATGGGATACAAGGCAAAACGAAGCAACTAAACTATGTACGCACCTGAAACTCCGTGGGTTCTGGTGATACTGGCAGCCCTCTGCTTCCCGTTTCTCCCGAACCTGATTTACGCTGTCGGCGGCAGCGTAAGGATGCTCTTTTCGGATGCCCGGCGGCGCGAACTGCTCTGCCGCACCCGTTTCAAGCAGTCGGTGGATCTGGCGTACATTCTCGCACTGCCCGCCTTTTCGCTGCTGCTGGTGCTTTCGGGCGCAAGCATCCACGGTTTCTGGTACTCCCTGGCCGTGATGGCCGGCTGGGCGGTGGCTCGCGAACTGGTGGCGGGGCTGATCCGCCGGCGCCGCACCGACCCTACGCTGGCCGACACGGCGCGCCTGTTCCGTTCCTGCTTCGTGCTCGCCACGCTGCTCTCCATCCCCATCGGACTGGCCATCTGGCTCTTCCCGGCCAGCGTACCTTCAATCACCGCCCCGGCCATCGCGATTGCCGGCGCCGTGATGCTCATGACCTATACTATCACCGCCTATAAACTGTTTCTCACGCCGAAATTTTCACTTTATTTCAGCTTTTTGTATCTTTGCGCCCTCGATTTATTACCCATCGTGGTGGTTGTTAAATTATTAGTGCAGTAAAAGTATGGGCATACAGAAGATTCTGATCTCCCAACAGGCCCCCGCAGCCGGCGCAGGAACGCCGTATGACGACCTGGTCAAGCAATACAACCTGACGGTCGAATACCGTCCTTTTTTTCGGGTAGAACCCCTCACCGTCCGCGAGTTCCGGGCTCAGCACCTGTCGATTCTCGACTACACGGCGATCGTCTTCTCCTCGAAGCTGGCCATCGACGCCTTCTTCCATATCTGCGAAGAGACCAAGACCGTGATCCCCGACACGATGAAGTACTTCTGCTCGTCGGAGAGTATCGCCGTCTACCTTCAGAAATACATAGTCTACCGCAAGCGCAAGATCTTCTTCGGTGAAAACTCGCTGAAGTCCATCATCCCCATCGCTTCGCTGCCGAAACACCGGAACGAGAAGTTCCTCATCACCTCCACCGATACCCTCAAGGAGTCTGTCCGCCGGCTCTTCACCGACGCCAAACTCGACTGCACGGGTGTGGTGCTCGCAAAGACGGTCAGCAACGACCTTTCCGGCGTGAAACTCGGCAATTACGACATGGTGATCTTCTACAGCCCGGCCGACATCCGGTCGCTGCGCGAAAACTTCCCGGAAGCAAAACCCGGAAAGACCCTGTTTGCCACCTTCGGCCCCGCTACGGCGCAGGCTCTCAAGGAGGTCGGCTATGCCATTGAAATCGAGGCGCCCACTCCGGCAACACCCTCGATGGTCGAGGCCCTCAAGCACTATCTGGCGAAATAATGTTTTCGCTCCCCAAAAGCCACATCATCCGCAGTAAAGCGGAGATCGATGCGCTTGTCGAACGGGGCGCAGTGCTGTTCCGTTATCCCATCAAGGCATATTACCTGGACCGGGAGGCGGCCGGTTTTTCGCGGCTGATGGTTTCCGTACCCAAACGCAACTTCAAGCGGGCCGTCAAGCGCAACCTGCTCAAGCGGCGCATCCGCGAGGCGTGGCGCCTCAACGCCGGAGAGCTGGGCGAACGCAGGGTTGACATCCTTTTCGTATATTTGGGCCGTGAAATCGAAACCTATGACCGGATCGAATCAACCCTCACGGGCATCCTCCGCTTCCTGGCTGCGCACCCTGCGCAAGATAGCGGCGTACCCGCTGATCCTGCTCGTTAGATTCTACCAGGTCTGCATCTCCCCCCTGAAGACTCCTTCCTGCCGGTTCACCCCGACCTGCTCGCAGTATGCCCTGGAGGCGCTGCGCAAATACGGTCCCTTCAAAGGCGGCTGGCTGGCGCTCCGCCGGCTGCTGCGCTGCCACCCCCTGGGCGGATCCGGCTACGATCCCGTACCATAAAAAAAAGAGGCACCCGCGAGGGCGCCTCTTTTCGTTCCAAGCTGACGTTTTACTTCTTGGACGCCTTCTTCATGTTCAGGTCGTACATGATAGGCGTACCGATGAAGAGCGAAGCGTAGGTACCGACCAGGACACCGAGGGTCAGCGCCACTGCGAAACCGCGGATGCTTTCACCGCCGAAGATGGCGATCGAGAGCAGCACGACGAGCGTGGAGACCGAGGTGTTGATGGTACGCGACAGCGTGCTGTTCAGAGCCTCGTTGATGTTCTGCTTCAGGTCGCGTTTCGGGTAGAGTGCCTTGTATTCACGGATACGGTCGAAGATGACCACGTTGTCGTTGATCGAGTAACCGATGATGGTCAGCACGGCAGCGATGAACTGGGCGTCTACGTCCAGAGTGAAGGGCAGGATACCCGTAAAGATGGAGAAGAAGCCGATCACGATGATGGCGTTGTGTGCCAGCGAGGTCACACCGCCGAGACCGTAGGTCCAGCTCTTGAACCGGATGGCGATATAGCCGAAGATGGCGATCAGGGCGAGCACGACGGCAATCACGGCGTCACGCTTTGCCTCGCTTGCGATGGAAGCGTCCACGCGGTCGGAGCTGACGATACCGTTCGGGTTGTCGAGCGTAGAGGTGAACTGATCCAGGGTCAGCGGGGTAGCGAAGAAGTCCTTCAATGCATCGTAGAGCATCGCCTCGATCTTCTTGTCGGTTTCGGTCGACTTGTCGTCGATCATGTATTTCGTGGTGACGCGCATCTGGCTCGCACCGCCGAACTGCTTGACCTCGGCAGCCTCACCGTAAGCCTCGAAGGTAGCTGCACGCACCTGCTCCGGGGTAACCGGCTGGTCGAAACGCACCACATAGGTACGGCCGCCGCTGAAGTCCACGCCATAGGAGAAGCCCTTGGTGAAGATGGAGACGAGGCAGACGATGATCACGGCACCGGAGATGATGTAGGTCCACTTGCGGGCACCCAGGAAGTTGATCTTCGTATTCTTGAGGAAGTTCTTGGTAGCGGAGGTGTAGAACGAGATGTTCTTGCCGCGTGCAAGGCGTGCCTCGAAGATCAGGCGGGTGATGAAGATGGAGGTCAGCACCGAGGTGATGATACCGATCACGAGCACGATTGCGAAGCTCTTGACGGTACCGGAACCGAAGATAGCCAGGATCACACCGGTCAGCAACGTAGTGATCTGACCGTCGATAATTGCCGAATATGCGTTCTTGTAACCGTCGGCGATAGCCAGGCGGAGAGCCTTGCCGGCGTTGAGTTCCTCCTTGACGCGCTCGTAGATGATCACGTTGGCGTCAACGGCCATACCCATGGTCAGCACCAGACCGGCAATACCGGAGAGGGTGAGCACGGCGCCGAAGGAGACCAGTGCGCCGAAGAGGAAGAGCACGTTGCAGAGCAGTGCCACATCGGCTGCGAGACCTGCACGGCGGTAGAAGATCACCATGTAGACGAGCACCAGCAGGAAGGCGATCAGGAAGGAGATCATACCCGAACGGATGGACGCGCCGCCGAGGGACGGGCCGACCACCTGCTCCTGAACGATGCGGGCCGGAGTGGAGAGCTTACCGGACTTGAGGACCGTTGCAAGGTCGTCTGCCTCTGCCTGGGTGAAGTTACCGGTAATCTGCGAGGAGCCGCCGGAGATCTTGCTGTTGACGTTCGGATAGGAATAAACCTGGCCGTCCATCACGATGGCGATCTGGTGACCGACGTTCTGCTCGGTGATCACTTCCCACTTCGCGGAACCGGTGCTGTTCATGGTCATGCTGACCTCGGCTGCACCGCTGATCTGGTTGTAGTTGACGCGGGCGGAGGTAATCACGCCGCCGTCGAGCACGGCACCCTTGCCGGCCACGCTCTTGAGCGCGATCAGTTCGAAGTAGGTGTCGGGCTGAACGTTTTCACCATTGAAAGCCTTGAAACTCCATGCCGGAACAAAGTCGCCCGGGAAGGCAACCTTCGAATTGGCGAGCCATGCGTTGATGGCAGCCGTGTCGCGGTAGTGCGCGATACCCAGCAGCGAAGAGTTGCCGCCGAAGAGCTGCAGTTTTGCGAAGAGCGGGTTGGCGGCAGCGATGGCTGCGTCGTCGGTTTCCTGAACGGAAGCGGCAGCGAGCTCATCTTCAATGGACTGGGCCTTCTTGGGCTCAGTCTTGGCCACCGGTGCGCCGGCAGAAGCCTGAGTGCGGAGTTCCTCGTTCAGTTCCTGGAGGAACGGAGCGATTTCCGGATAGGTATAGGTCTGCCAGAACTCGAGGGATGCGGTACCCTGGAGGAGCTTGCGGACACGCTCCGGCTCCTTCACGCCCGGAAGCTCCACGAGGATGCGGCCGGTGCGGGCAATCTTCTGGATGTTGGGCTGGGAGACGCCGAACTGGTTGACACGGCGCTCCACGACGTTGTAGGAGTTGTTGATGACCGCCTCGGCCTCTTTGTTGAGGAGCGAGATGATCTCTTCGTTCGTTGCCTTGGTCTTGTTCTTCACATCGCCGCTGAGCTTGTCGAGGTCGATGTCGAAGGACATGCGCTGCTGCGGGTTGATCTCATCCCAAGCCTCTTTGAAGAGGGTGATGAAGTCCTGGTGCGTCACGGATGCGCGCTCCCGGGCAGTAGCCATTGCCTGGTTGAACTGGTCGGTGGTCTTCTCGCGCGCGCAGTTGCGGACGAGGTCGGCCAGGTCGAGCTGCAGGGTGACGTTCATACCGCCCTTCAGGTCCAGACCCAGGTTCAACTCTTTCTCCTTCACAGCCTTATAGGTGTAGCCGAAGTAGACTTTCTTCGCGGAGACCGAATCCAGGTAAATCTTGTTCGCAGTCGTCTTCACGGAGTCGAGGTAGAATGCCTTGTCGAGGTCGGAGACAGCGGCGAACGCTTCGCTCTGCTCAACCTCCCGAGACACCTGTTCCGCATACTTTTTGGCCTTGTTTTCCTGGATGTAGGTCACTGCCGTGAAGGACAGCTGGAACAGGCAGGCAAGGCCGATCAGAATTGCCACAAAAGAAATGGCGCCTTTGTTTTGCATATCGTTAGTGTGTTTAGATAGTATTCCTAGTCTAAAATAGGGTGCAAATTTACTATTTTTTCGCAATCTATAAAGTATTTCCTAATTTTGTTTGTTCCAAAGCCCGTTGCAAGATGAAGCATCTGCGTCTTTTTCTGATGGTTGCGGCCTCGCTGGCCATCGCGTTTCCCGCCTTTTCGCAGGAGATTTCACGCGAGCGGCAACAGGCTGAAGCCGACTCTCTTTTTGCCGGCTATGACTTCGCGGAAGCCCTGCAGATCTACCACACCCTGCTGCCCGGGGCCGATTCGGCACAGGCGGTTGCGCTCGGTGCGCAAATCATGCGCTGTGAAAACGGGCTCAACCTGCTCAAATTCGCCACCGAACCGGAACTGGTTGCTTCGCTGGTGGTGCCGCTGAACGATTTCTACCTGCGCTACGGCCATATGCGGAACCGCACCTGGATTCCCATACCCAACGACTTTGTGGCCGAGGGGCTGCACCCCTTCTGCAACGCGCTTCAGTTCGACCGCGAGCTGCGCGAAGTGGTCTATTCCAGCCCGGATTCGACCGGCCGCTGGAACCTTTGGACCTCCCGCCTGCAGGGCGATACCCTCTGGTCGCTGCCCCGGCCGCTGGGCGAAGCGTTTACTTCGGCCGGAGATGAGATATTCCCGGTCATCAGCGCAGACGGACAGCAGCTCTACTTCTCGTCCAACGGAATGGCGGGAATGGGCGGTTACGACCTCTTTGTCTGCAACCGGCTCTCCGACGGCAGTTGGAGCGCCCCGCAGAACGTGGGATTTCCCTACTCTTCGGTGGCGGACGATTTCGTCTTCTCCAACACGCCGGACGGCAACTTTTCGGTCTTTGCCTCGACGCGCGACTGTCCTGCGGGCAGCATCCGGCTTTATGCCGTGCGACGCGAGCGCGCCCCGGTCCGCGAATCGGTTGAAACCGTGGAGGAGGCCTGGCGAATCGCAGCTTTTGTCAAGCGGCCCGAACCCGAGCCGGGCGATCCGGCCCCCGAAGAGCCGGCGGCGGGCGACAACGAGATGACCGTTCGCTACTACCGTGCGGTGGATTCGCTCGGAACCCTGGAGAAAAAAGTGGCCGCGCTGACGCAGGAACTGGCCGAACTGCGCGAGGATTTCCGCGAAGAGGGCGACCCGGCCCGCAAGGCGGAACTCTCCCGCACGATTTCAGAAAAAGAGCTTTCGCAGCTGGCCGCGCAGGCCGCGCAGAGCCGCCAGATGATGACCGTGCGGCGGATGGAATCCGGTTTCCTTTCGCTCGGGCTGGTTCCCCCGCCCATCCTGCAGGCCAAACCCGAACCGGAGATTGAAACGACTGTCGAAACCCTCCTGCCCGCCCGCTACAGTTTCACCCGGCGCGAATACGGGCTGATCGGCGATCTGGCCATCGAGATGCCGGTCGTCGAGGTGGAGGAACCGCCGTTCGATTATACGTTTAAAATCGGAACCGAAGCGGTTTTCGCACCGGAAAACAAGCGGCCCGACGGACTGATCTACCAGATCCAGATCTGTTCCACGCCCGGCAAGCTGGCTACGGCCCGGCTGAAGGGAATGTCGCCCTGTTTCGAGTTCAAGAACAACGGCAAATATGTTTATTTCGTTGGCGCGTTTCGTCACTACAACGAGGCGGCGGCCGCCCTGCCCAAGGTCAAGGCCCGCGGCTGGCAGTCGGCCTTCATTACCGCCCGGCTTGACGGCAAAGCCTTGACTATCAAGAACGCACTCGCCCTGGAAGCCAAGAATAAAAAGTAATAATTCAACTAATAAACGTTTATGAAAAAAGTATTTACCCTCGCTTTTCTGCTGCTCGGCGGCTTCTTCTGCGGAGCTCAGAATGACAACTGTTTCGGAATCATCGTAGGCAAGAACGCCAGCTCGACCGGCGAAGTGATTCTGGGCCACAACGAAGACGACGGCGGCGAGCAGATGCTCAACATCTACGCCGGTTCCGAATACATCTGGGCCGAGTTTCCGGGCATGGAAGTCGCCGACGCGTTCATGAACAAATATGGCGTGGCGATCGTTTCCGACAACTGCCCGTCCCGCTCGACGGACGAAAACTTCTTTGACGGCGGTGTCTGCTACGAAGTCCGCGTGGCGGTCGCCAAGCAGGCCAAGACGGCCCGCGAGGCGGTGGACATCATCGGTCACCTGGTAGAGACCCGCGGCTATAAGAAATCCGGCCGCACCTACCTCGTCGCCGACCCGAACGAAGCATGGGTCGTGGCCGTGGCGCAAGGTCGCCAGTGGGTCGCACAGCGCGTCCCGGACGATGCCGTGATGATCATTCCGAACTACTATACCATTGACCGCGTGGACTTTGCAGATCCGGAGAACTTTGCCGGAACCGATGTATTCTCGTATGCCACATCGCGCGGCTGGTATAACTTCCGCACCGACGGCAACTTCTCGTTCCGCAAAACCTTCGCTACGCCGGAGTCCCGGACCAAAGAGAACAACCTGCTTCGCCACCGCGCCGCACTGGCCTATTTCGGACAGCCTCAGAGCGAGAACGCAGACGATATCCCGTTCTGCTTCAAACCCGCCAAGAAGGTCAGCGTGGAAGATGTGATGGGTGCGCTTTCGCTCCACCAGCCCGCCTGGGCATCCGGCAGTATCTGCAATCCTGAAACCGTGGTTTCCACCATCTTCCAGCTGCGCAGCTCCATGCCGCGCGAGATCGGCTGCGTGATGTGGACCGCGATGGGTCGCCCCGCCGTCGAGGCTTATCTACCCATCTACCTGGGCACCACCGAACTTCCGGCATTCGGCCGTTTCTTCAGCGCAGCAGACGCTGAGCGGCGCCACTTCACCGACGCCAAGAACCTCCGCATCCACACCCCGTCCGGTTTTTACTGGAAACATGTGGACCGCTGGGCCGAGATTGAAAAGGACCTCTACAAAGAGGCCGCCGCCACTCAGTATGCCAAGAAATACCAGGCCAAGATGCTGAAGGAACAGGCTGCTTTCGAACAGAGCTGCATGGGTTATTTCTCCGCCGACGGCACTCTCCGCAACGCCAAAAGCCTGGCAAAGCGCCTCAACAAGGCCATCCAGAAGAACTACGAAAAATACGTGAAGGGCTTCTAAGTCTTTCGGCGGCGGGCTTTTCAAATCGATCATAAAAATGGCGCAATCGAGCAAACTCGTTGCGCCGTTTTTATTCCGCTTTGCGGTGAGGGGGGGATTCGAACCCCCGGTACGGTAATCCCGTACGTCAGTTTAGCAAACTGGTGGTTTAAGCCACTCACCCACCTCACCGAACGGGACTGCAAATATACGTCTTTTTCGGAGAACTGAAAAAAATCCGTTACTTCAAATCCTCCGTCAGGTCGATCTCGGTGTCGATCACGACCTTGGGCTGCTTGATGATCTTGATCACGAAGCCGCCGCCCGGAGCCATGTGGATGGTGACGGACTGCATTTTGTCGGTCGTGGTGAAAGCGTGGGTATAGTCTTTCGCAACGCGGTGTGCGTTCGGACCGTCCTCCAGAATCTCCACAAAACAGTCGGTGTTCTTGTAGAACGAAAGGTCCACCGTCACGTCGCGCGGATCCCAGTTGTTCAGGCCGGCGATATACCAGACATCGTCGCTGCGGCGCGCCATCACGATAAACTCGCCGATCGTACCGCCCAGCGGCTGGGTCTTGTCCCAAACCGTAGGCACATGTGCGATAAAGTCCAGGCACTCCTTGTTTTCAACGTAGTTCGACGGGCTGTCGCAGAGCATGGCGAGCGGCGACTTGAAAATCACGTACTCGGCCAGCTGGTGGCAGCGCGTTCCCTGGCTCATCGGTTCGGAGTTGACGGCCACGAAATTCTTTTTGGTCGCATTGCGCATGGCGCCCTGCGTGTAGTCGGCCGGACCGGCGAAGAAGCGGATATACGGTGCGGTGACGTCGTAGGTCACAAGGTCGCAGTCGTTGTCCCACTTGGCCTGCTCCAGGCCGAAGATTCCCTCGAAGTTGATGGCGTTCGGCCAGGTACGGTTCAGGCCGGTGGGCTTGTAGATGCCGTGGTAATCGACCAGCAGGTTGTATTTGGCGGTGGTCTCAGCCACGCGGCGGACGAAGTCGACCATCATCTGGTCGTCGCGGTTCATGAAGTCCACCTTGAAGCCCTTGACACCCATTTCCGAGTAGTACTTGCAGACCTTGTCCATATCCTTGTTGAAGGCCCAGAAGCCCGCCCAGAGGATAATGCCTACACCCTTGGATGCGCCGTAATCCACCAGCGCCTTGACGTCGATATCCGGCACGACCTTGAACAGGTCGGCCTGGCCCTTGACGGCCCAGCCTTCATCGAGAATCACATACTCGATGCCGTGCTCGGCCGCAAAGTCGATGTAGTGCATGTAGGTGGCGTTGTTGATGCCGGCCTCGAAGTCCACGCCGTAGATGTTCCAGTCATTCCACCAGTCCCAGGCCACCTTGCCCGGCTTCACCCAGCTGAAATCGATCGTAGGATCGGCGGGTTTCGCCAGTTTGTAGACCAGGTCGTTGTCGGCCATCTGGATATCGGAAGCGGTGATGCCGATCACGCGCCAGGGGAACTCCGTCTCGCCTTCGCACTTGGCAATCCACTTCTCGCGGCCGTTCACCAGGCTTTCGAGTTCGTTGTGGCCGCCCTGTTTGGTGAGAATCGGATAAGCGGGGAAAACACCGCTGAGAATGGTTTTCTTCTTCTCGCCGTTATAGAGGTACATGCCCGGATAATCCATCAGGTCGGCCTCGGTGAAGCACATCTTAGGACCGTTCGGAACGTCGACATAAAGCGGCATGAAGGCCAGCCGGTCGGGGTTCCACGCGGTCGTAGTGGTTTTTTCGTAAACGTTTTCGAAGCTGTTGTGGAACTGGTTTTCCCAATTCTTCTTCGTAGGCTCGCTGCAATTGACGTATGAAACGTAGACGGGCCAGTCGTCACCCAGGTTGTAGGTGACCGTTTCCGACATGATCTTGTAGGAACCGGTGAGGTGCGAAACGACACGGTACGCCAGACCGTCGTTGTAGACGCGGAAAATCACGTCGTGATCTTTGTAGCGGAAAGTAGCCTCGTTGTAGACGTCGCGAATCTCTTTCTTGTGATAGATCAACGGATGGATCACATCATCCACCTGGCGTTTCACCACGTCGAGAACCTTACCCTTGCCGAAGGTCTTGCCATTGTCCGTCTTCATCAGCACCGGGCAGTCGAACAGCAGCAGGCCGCTGTTGTAACCGACACTGAAGTTCATGGCACCGGAATAGTTGACCGCTACGACGATTTTACCATCGGGCGAAGGAATCGCCTCGGACTTGGGCGCAGCTCCCAGCGTGAATGCCGCAAAGAGACCCGCGAGGGCCAAAAGGATACGTTTCATAGTCTTTATGGTTAACAATTATAAATCAATGTTGACGTCCATTCCCACCTTGGGATTGGGGATGACGCGCACCACAAAACCGCCGCCCGGCATCATCCGGACGGGCAGGTCCCGTGAAGTGCGGGTATCGGTGAAGCGGTGCACGAAATCGCGGGCCACCACGTCGGCGTTCGTACCGTCGTGCAGGACCTCCACAAGGTAGTCGCCCCGCTGGAACCCCAGATCCACCAGCACGTCGCGCTCTTTCCAGCCGTTCATGCCGCCCACATACCAGACTTCGCCGCTGCGGCGCGCGATGATGATGTATTCACCGATTTCGCCTCCGAGAACCCGGGTCTCGTCCCAAACGGTCGGAATGCCCGACAGGAAGTCGAAACACTCTTTGTTGGACAGGTAGTTCGACGGACTGTCGCACAGGCGGGTCAGCGGAGAGTAGTAGACGATGGCGGCCGCCAGCTGGTGGCAGCGCGTTCCCTGGCTCATCGGTTCCATGTAGACGGGCACGAAGTCGCGGGCGGTGGCGTTGCGCATCGCACCCGGAGCATAGTCGAGCGGTCCGGCCACGGAACGGACGAAGGGCAGCACCACGTCGTTGGTCACCATATCCACGTCGCGGGTAATGGTTTTGGTCTTCTCCATGCCGAGCACGGTCTCGAAACTGACCACGTTGGGCCAGGTTTTGGTAAAGCCGGTCGGCTTCGTGCAGCCGTGGAAATCGATCAGCAGGTGGTGGGCCGCCGCAATCCGGGCGGTTCGGGTCATGAATTCGACCATCTGCTGGTCGTCGCGGTGCAGCATGTCCACCACGAATCCCTCGACGCCCAGTTTGGCGTAATAATCACAGATCTGCTCGACATCGCGGCTGAACGACCAGAAGCCGGCCCAGAGTAGGATGCCGATATGCTTTTCGCGGGCGTATTCGATCACGCCGCGCAGGTCCAGCCCCTGGACCACCTGGTAGAGGTCGGTCTGCTGGCCCGGCGACCACCCTTCTCCCAGAACCACATACTGGAAGCCGTTTTCCGCCGCAAAATCAACGTAGTATTTGTAGGTCTGCGTATTGATGCCCGTCCGGAAATCCACGCCGTAGAGCAGGCGCGAACTCCACCAGTCCCACAGTGCACGGCCCGGCAGCACCCAGCCGAAGTTCATGTCGGGATCCGGAGCGGCTGCGAGCTTGTAAACCAGGTCGTTGTCGGCCATCTTGGCGTCGTTGGGCGAGATGGCGAAGACGCGCCACGGGAACTCGGTCACGGTGCCGGGAGTGTCGTATTTCGCGATAAACTTTTCGCGGGCGGAGACGATCGACTCCAGATTATAACGGCCGCCCTGCGCCGATGCGGAGGGATAGGCCGCGAACTTGCCGGAGAGAATCCGTTTTTTCTTGTCGGTATATTGCAGATACATACCGGGGTAGTCGTGCAGGTCCGCTTCGGTGATGCAGATGCGGATACCGCCGTCGGCCTCCACCAGCATGGGCAGATAGGCCACGCGGTCCATGGGCCAGGTAGAGATGAGCTGGTGCTCGTAAGCGCTTTCAAAAGAGTGGTGATACTGCTTGTCGAAGGCCTTCTTGTCGTTCGGCACGTAACCCGACGACCAGGTCACGAAGGTGGGCCAGTCACCGGCGAAATGGTAGTCAGCCTGCTCGGAAACCACTTTGAAGGGATCGGACTGGAAGGCCGCGAAGCGATACGCAAAACCGTCGTCGTAGGCCCGGAAAATCACCTCGTATTCCTTGTAAGTCAGGCGGATCTCGTTGAACTTGCCGTCCACCTCGCGCTTGGTGTAATTGTTGGCCCGCAAGGTTTCGTTGATCGGGGTCATCACGATATTCTTGTTGACGGTACGGCCCTTGCCGTTGAAACTCTTGCCGCCCTCGATCTTCATCGAGATTGCGCAATTTTCCATCAAAAGTTTATCGTTGTAGCTCAGCGAGAAGACCAGACCGCCACGGTTGGAGATCTGGGCGCGGAGCCTGCCGTCCGGCGAGGTAAGAATCTGCTGGCGCGGCGCTGCCGTCAACGGAAGGACCAGCAGCAGCGCGGTAAGAGCGGTAAATATCGATTTCAGATGTTCCCTAAAAAGTCGCATTCCTAACCGAAGTTGTGTAATATTCTACAAAAATAGTAAATTATTAACACATTATACACACCCTCTCCCATATTTTGCAATTCCGCAAAACCGTCGTACTTTTGTAATCAAAGTTTTCGGGATGTGGCGCAGTTGGCTAGCGCATCTGGTTTGGGACCAGAGGGTCGCAGGTTCGAGTCCTGTTATCCCGACTGATTATGAAACGTTTTCTTCTCTCACTTTTCCTGCTGGCCGCCACCCTTGTCGGCGTTGCGCAGGACCGCGATTCCGTCATTCAGGCACTTGACTCATATATCGGGCAAGTCCGCGAACAGTGGGCGGTGCCGGGCATGAGCGTAGCTGTGGTCCAGGGCGGGGAAATGCTGCTGGCCAAGGGATACGGCGTCAAGGAAAAAGACCGGGACGATCCGGTGGACGCCGAAACCGTCTATCAGATCGGTTCTGTCTCCAAGTCCTTCACCTCCACCCTGATGGCCATGATGGTGGAAGAGGGCCGGCTGAACTGGAACGACCGCGTCAAGGATATTCTGCCGGACTTCAATCCGGTAGATCCGATTATCCGTGAAGACACCCGCGTCGCAGACCTGACGACCCACCGGATGGGCTATACGTCGCAGGCGGCCACTTATTTTCCGAACCTCGGTTACGACCGCGCACAGACGGTTAAAATGCTCTACCGGCAGACCCCGGAGTATGGCCTGCGCGACGGCAAGCACTACAACAACATGACCTTCCTGATTGCTTCGCAGATCCTGGAGCAGGTGAGCGGAAAAACCTGGGAAGAGTTGCTTCAGGAGCGCATTTTCGATCCGCTGGGTATGACCTCCGCCTCGGCGGGCAAGGAGGGTTACCTCAACTCCCCGAACGTGGCCGGGCAGCACGAACTCTCCAACCGCGGCGACTCGCTGCGTGTGGTGCAGCTGCGCGGGGAATACCGGGCGCTGGAATGGCTGACGGTGATCGGACCGGCGGGCGGCATCAACGCCAGCGTGACGGATCTGGCGCGCTGGGCGGAGTTCCATCGCACAAACGGCCTGAATGCCGCCGGCGAGCAGATTCTCTCCGAACAGCAGATGAATTACCTGCACCGCGGCGTGGTGGTGGACGAGCAGAAAGACGACTACGTCACGCTCTACGGCCAATGCTGGTACATCGAACAGAGCCGCAAGTGCCGCATTTACTACCACACCGGCACGACCTGGGGCCACACGGCGCTCTGCGTCTTCATTCCTGAATTCGAGATGAGCCTGGCCATCCTGGTTGACAGTGAGGCTCCGGGCGGCACGCGTTTCTCCATCATGCGGCGCTTGATCGACCTGTGGCTGGGTCTGCCCGACACGGACTACAGCACGGAAGCGCTCGAAAAATGGCTCGTCCGCAAAGGCAGCGCACCCAGGAAGGCCAGCCGGTTCGCGCTGCGCAAAGAGCGTCCGGCCGCCAGCGCCATCTGCGGCAATTATGCGGCGGATTCGGTGCTCGGCAACGCACGAGTCTTCCTCAAGGATAACCGGCTCTATATCAAGATAGGACCGAAGGGCTGGACGCATCGGATGATTCACGAACGGGGCAACCGGTGGGCGTTCGATTCGGACGGCCACCGCTTCCGCGCGACGTTCGATATCGCAGTAGACGGAACTGCCCGTGCCTTCGACCTGGACTGGGGCCACGGCGAAACATTTGACCCCTGGATTCGTAAATAATATAAAGGACCTATATTCCGTTCACCATGAAAAAGGTTTTGCTTTTGGCCGTTGCGGTTGCCGCACTCAGTCTGGCGCCCCGCGCTTCGGCACAGTATTACAAGGACGTCTTCGTTGATGCGGGTATCCATTTGAGTGATTATGATGATTTCCCGGTTGCGCGGCTGCTGGGCCTGAGCTGGGAACGGTTTACCGCCGGAGAGTATCCGGATCATCTTACGCTGCGCGATACCGTGACCCAGCGGGCCCTCTATGAGGGTTCGCCCATCGACGAGAACGGGGTCTGGCTCTATCCGGACGGGGCTCCGCGCTTCCGGATGATCTACGTGCACGGCGGACTGGCCACGCGGCACGGCAACTCGATGGGAGAAACCGGCCGCGAGCATCTGCGCACCTTCGTACGGAACGGCGGCAGCTATATCGGCTCCTGTGCAGGCGCGTTTCTGGTTTCGATGGGCGGAACGGATTTTGACAAGGAGAAGGGACGCTGCCAGGACAATCAGGTGAACTTCGTGAACGACAAATATTTACATCTTTTCCCGGGGCGCGTTTTGGAAACGCGGCTGAGCAACAGTTACGCCGACCTGGTTTTGGAGAAAAACAGCCCGCTTCTCAAATATTCGGATTTTGGCGGCAGTCGCCGGATCCCGCTGGTCCGCCACAGCAACGGCTGCTGCATCGTGGAAAAGGATCCGCACTTCCCGAAGGGAACCCGCCCGCTGCTGCGGTTTGATTTTGCCGGCGATACGGCCGCCGGACGGCCCTATCCGCTGACGGGCAAGATTGCCATCTGGTCGTTCCGCGACAACGACACTTCCGGCCTGGTGATCGCCACCGGTTCGCATCCCGAATCCAACCCGCAGGGCATGATTTCCAAAGGTCCGTCGCTGAACCTTTTCTCCGCCCTGATTCAGTATGCGCTCGACGAAACCGGACCCGCCCGCATAAAGGGGGCGCTCCGCAACGGCGAGCCGCGCATCATGGACCGCAAAACCTCCGACAACGACCCTGCGTATACCCGGATCGGTGATAAGCAATACCATCACTTCACCGTCGATATCCCGCGCGGCGCGCGCAACATCACCCTTCGGCTGGAGGGCGGCTATCCGCAGGACGATCTCTTCCTAATGCTCCGCAAAGGGGATTTTGCCTGGGCGCGTGAAGCCCGCTTTGCCGACTGTTCGCAGGGATGCAGCAAAACCATGACCTTCGAAACCCTGCCGGCCGGCACCTGGTATGTGGGCGTCCATTGCGCCACCACCGTGGATACGGAACCCACCGACAAGGGTTGTATTTATACCGGACATGTGGAAACCCTGAACGGGGTTCCCTATACCTTAACTATTACCTGGGAATGATGAAAAAGATGTTTCTCTCCTTCGCCGCCGCGCTGCTTACGCTGACGGTATTTTCCGCCGGGACCGCCCCGGCGCAGCCCCTTCAGCTTTCCGCGCAGCAAATTGATGAAAAAATTCTCGGTTTTATGGATGAAAGCATGACGGTCGGCATGTCCGTCATCCTGGTCAAAGGCAATCAGGTTGTCTACCAGAACGCCTTCGGCTATCGCGACAAAGAGACCCGGGAACCGCTGACGCTCGACGACCTGTTCCGCGTGGCATCCATCTCCAAATCCTTCTCCGGAATGGCTGTCATGCAGCTGGTGGAGGCCGGTAAAATGTCGCTGGAAGATGACGTAAACGATCTGTTGGGGATGAATATCCGCAATCCGCGCTATCCAGATATTCCCGTCACGGTCAAGATGTTACTTTCGCACACCTCCTCCATGAAAGACGGCGGCGGAGCGGACATGTACCGCGATTTGACCTATGTGGACGAGAGCAGGACGGACCTCGAGACGATTCGCAATTCTGCCTGGCTGCCCTACCCGCCGGGCCAGGGCTACCGTTACTGCAACCGCGGACTCAATATCGTCGGCCTCATTATCGAGAAGGTTTCCGGCGAACGCTTCGACGACTATATCCGCGACCATATCCTGAAGCCGATCGGCGCTGACCATGCGGATTTCAACCTGGACTCCCTGAACGCATCCCGGTTTACGAAACTATACGTTTATAATCAGAAAACAGACCGTCTGGAGCCGGGAGCCGCCTATGAGCGCAACAATGAGTACAAGGTGGCCGAGGGAACCTACGAAATCGGGAAAGACGGCTGCTACTGGTCGCCCACCGGCGGCTTGAAGATCTCCGCGCCGGAGCTCGCCAAATGGATGATGACCCTCCGCAACGGCGGCATAGCGCCCAACGGAAACCGGATTCTCTCCGAAGCGGTCTGCAAGAAGCTGCTGACCCCCGTGACGCCGGCCGATCCGGGAACGCAATACTGCCTGACCACGCGTACCGAGACCCGTTTCATCGAGGGTAAAACCCTGAAAGGTCATACCGGCAGCGCCTACGGTCTCAAGAGTTGCATGTTCTTCTGCCCGGGCGAAGACTGGGGATTCGTCTGTCTCTGCTCCAGCACCAAACCGGATAAAATCAACGAGATTTGTAAGGTCTATTACCAGACCGTCAACCTGCTTTACGACCAATATCTCAAGCCGTACGCAAATTAAAAACCCTCGATACAGGCGCTTCCTGCGAGGGTAGTTTTTTAGATAACATATTTGTTAAAAAGAGGCTTCCTGATGCGGAAGCCTCTTTTTTATCAGACCTTTTGAATCTTTCTCAGGACCGTTGTCATGCTGATCTTCTTGGAGACGACGTCATAAAGGGTTGAGATCGGGATTCTCTCCTGCGTCATGGTGTCTCTATCGCGGATTGTAACACAATTGTCACTTAAAGTATCGTGATCAACCGTGATACAGTAGGGTGTTCCGATCGCATCTTGGCGGCGATAGCGCTTTCCGATCGAATCTTTTTCATCGTACTGGCAGTTGAAGTCGAATCGGAGGGCGTCGAGAATTTCGCGCGCCTTCTCGGGCAGGCCGTCTTTCTTCACGAGCGGCAGGATGGCCAGCTTGACCGGGGCGATGCAGGCCGGCAGGTGGAGCACCACGCGCTCTTCTCCGTTCTCCAGCTTCTCTTCCGCGTAAGAAGCGGAGAGGATGGCCAGGAACATGCGGTCCAGACCGATCGAGGTTTCGATCACGTACGGGGTGTAACTCTCGTTGGTCTCCGGATCGAAGTACTGGATCTTGCGGCCGCTGAACTTCTGGTGCTGGCCCAGGTCGAAGTCGGTGCGGGAGTGGATACCCTCCAACTCCTTGAAACCGAAGGGGAATTCGAATTCGATATCGGTTGCGGCGTTGGCGTAGTGCGCCAGTTTTTCGTGATCGTGGAAGCGATATTTCTGGTCGCCGAGGCCCAGCGCCTTGTGCCACGAGAGCCGCGTTTCTTTCCAGGCCTTGAACCAGCGGAGCTCTTCGCCCGGACGGACAAAGAACTGCATCTCCATCTGCTCGAACTCGCGCATACGGAAGATAAACTGGCGCGCCACGATCTCGTTGCGGAACGCTTTACCGATCTGCGCGATTCCGAACGGAATCTTCATGCGGCCGGTTTTCTGCACGTTCAGAAAGTTCACAAAAATGCCCTGTGCGGTCTCCGGGCGCAGATAAATGGTTCCCACGCCGCCGTCCACGTTGCCCAGCTGGGTGCTGAACATCAGGTTGAACTGGCGAACTTCCGTCCAGTTTTTCGTGCCGGAAATCGGGCAGGCAATCTCACAGTCGATGATGATCTGGCGCAGCTCGGCCAGGTCATTCTTGCCGAGCGCCTCGGTCATGCGGGTGTGCACTTCGTCCCATTTAGCCTGGTTGCGGAGCACGTTGGGATTGGTGGCACGGAACTGCGCCTCGTCGAATGCGTCGCCGAAACGCTTGCGGCCCTTCTCAACTTCCTTGTTGTTTTTCTCTTCCAGTTTAGCCAGATAATCCTCGATCAGGACGTCTGCACGGTATCTTTTCTTGGAATCCTTGTTGTCGATCAACGGGTCGTTGAAGGCGCCCACATGGCCGGAAGCCTCCCAGATGCGGGGGTGCATAAAGATGGCCGAGTCGAGTCCGACGATGTTGTCGTTCAGGTGAACCATGGACTCCCACCAGTATTTCTTGATGTTGTTCTTCATCTCCACGCCGTTCTGGCCGTAGTCATAGACTGCGCTCAGGCCGTCGTAAATCTCGCTGGAGGGAAAGATGAATCCGTATTCCTTGGCGTGCGCCACCAGATTCTTGAAAGCTTCTTCCTGTGTCATAAGGTATTCTGTTGTTTTATATTATCTAATAGTATCCGAACGAAAGGCCGCGTCTGCACTTGCGGGTGAGGGAGGGTCAGTCGTTTGGTTTTTATCTGTAAGTCGTTATAAATCAGTATGTCTATATCAATAATCCGATTCTCGTAAACCCGTTTTCCCGTGGCCGGATCGCAAACCGCTTTGTGGCGGGGACGGCCCATCCGGACCTCGATCTCCTGGCACAGGTCCAGCAGCGCGACGGGGGCGATCCCGCTCTCAAACCCAACCACCTGGTTCAGGAACGCCGGGCCGTCGAACCCGATCGCCTCGGTCTCCAATTCGCAGGAACAAACCATGTCAACTTTCAACGCATCGGCGAGCAGCTTCCGCGCAATGCGCAGATTTTCAGCACGATTGCCCAGGTTTGATCCGAGAGACAGGTAGATCATCCTTGCGCGGTCTAATACATATTGAGCATCAGGCGCGCCTCTTCGCTCATCCGTTCGGGCGTCCATTCCGGCTCAAAAACCAGCTGCACATCCACGTCCGAGACGCCCCGGACGGCATAAACGCCGTTGCGCACCTGCTCGACCACCTCGTCGGCAATCGGACAGTTGGGCGCGGTCAGCGTCATGGTGATGGAAACCTTGGTTCCCTCTATTTTAATATCGTAGATCAGGCCGAGTTCGTAGACATCCACCGGGATTTCCGGGTCGTAGACCTGCTTGAGCGCGGCAATCACCGCATCCCGCTCAATCTGTTCTACGGTTGTATTATCTTGATTCATAACCCAATGCGTAGAGTTTAATCTGTTTGATCATCGCCACCAGGCCGCCGGCGCGCGTGGGCGACAGGTTCTCTTTCAGGCCGATCTTGTCAATGAAAGAGAAGTCCGAGGCCAGGATATCGGCCGGACGCTGTCCGCTGTACACTCTGATTAACAGCGAGATAATGCCTTTCGTGATGATTGCGTCGCTGTCGGCCTTGAAGTAAAGGCCGCCGTCGCGCAGCTCACAGGCGAGCCAGACGCGCGACTGGCAACCGTTGATCAGGTTGTCGTCGATCTTGTCTTTTTCGTCGATCAGCGGCAGGGACTTGCCCAGTTCGATGATATATTCATATTTGTCGAGCCACTCGTCGAAGACGGAAAACTCTTCAACGACTTCGTTCGACAGTTCTTCTATTGATTTTATCGTACTCATTTTCAGTTATTTCAGCATCTTTATGGCGCGCTTCAATCCGGCCACGAAACTCTCCGCCTCTTCCATTGTATTATAAGGAAGGAACGATGCGCGCAGCATGCCGCGGTCGGAGAAGCGGCGCACCAGCGGTTCCGCGCACATCCAGCCGGAGCGCACGGCGATTCCCAATTTGTCCAGAATCTGCGCCAGATCAGAAGGATGCGTACCCTCTACCGTCAGCGAGAAGAGCGGAATCTTGGTTGCAAGATCCGCAGGCAGGCCGAATATCTTCAGGCCTTCGATTCGCGGAAGCTCCTCTGCCAAATAGGCGACGATCGCGCGCTCCATTGCTTTTACATCTGCATTATTTCGCAATGTATCAGCCAGTTCCAGGGCCGGAGCAAAGCAGGCCTGGCCGGTGAAGTTCGGCGTGCCGGCCTCGTATTTCAGCGGAAGTTCATTGTAGGTGGTGTGCTCGAACGAGACGGTATCCACCATGTCGCCGCCACCCATGTAGGGCGGCATCTCGTCCAGGAAGCGGCGCTTGCCGTATAGAACGCCGGTGCCGGTGGGCGCGTAAATCTTATGTCCGGAGAAAATATAAAAATCGCAATCCAGCGCCTGCACGTCGCAAGCGGCATGCACGACGCCCTGCGCGCCGTCAATCGCAACCGGAATACCTTTCGCGTGCGCGGCGGCGATGATTTCCCGCACCGGATTAACCACACCTAACACGTTGGAAATCTGTGCAATAGAAACCAGTTTCACGCGACCGGACAGCCGTTTTTCAACTTCGCGAAGTGAAAGGGTTCCATCCGCATCCACCGGAACAACCACCAGTTCAGCCCCCGTACGCACGCACGCCATCTGCCAGGGAACCAGGTTGGAGTGATGCTCCGCCTCGCTGATCAGAATCTGATCGCCTGCCTTAAGATAACGCGCTGAAAAACAAGTAGCAAGCAGGTTAAATGCTGCGGTTGCGCCACTGGTGAAAACCACGCATCCGACCGCCGGATCCACATTTAAAAAGCGCATGACGGCACTCCGGCCCGCCTCATAGCGGTCGGTGGCGTCCTGGCTCAGCTTGTGCACGGCGCGGTGGATATTCGCATTCTCGCACTCGCCGAGCTGTTTCTGCAGCGCAAGCACCTCTGCAGGGCGCTGTGACGTGGCCGCGTTGTCAAGATAGACAAGCGGGCGGCCGTAAACCGTGTTTTGCAGGCCCGGGAAGTGGTTTCGAATCGTGAAAGCGAGGTTCTCCATATAGACTGCGAAGTTAGCAATTTTCGCTATATTTGTGGACTAATCCAAGGGTATTATGTACGAATATATCACCGGACGACTGACCGACCTGAACCCCGACGAAGCAATCGTGGAAGCGGGTGGTTTCGGTTATAAAATCCTGATTTCGCTGACCACCTATACAAAGCTTAACGAAGCTGGTTCTGAGGCCGTTAAACTATATCTTTACCACCAGGTCAAAGAGGATGACGAGAACCTGTTCGGCTTCTACGACAAACACGAACGCGCACTGTTCCTGCTGCTGATTTCCGTATCCGGCGTAGGCGCAGCCACCGCCTGTGGGATTCTTTCTGCGCTTTCCGCCGACGAGCTCACGGAAGCTATTATCACTCAAGACGTTAACCGCATCAAGAAAGTAAAGGGTATCGGCCTGAAGACCGCCCAGCGGTTGATTCTGGAGCTGAAAGACAAGCTCTCCGGCGGCGCCGCCTCCGAGTTCCAATTCGGCGATTCTCCCGCTGCGGCCAGCCCGATTCGCAGCGAAGCGTGTGGTGCGCTCACGATGCTCGGGTTCCAAAAAGCGGCCGCAGAGAAGGTTGTAGATGCGGTTCTTAAAGACAACCCGGGACTCGCGGTGGAAGAGGTGATCAAGCGAAGCTTGAAAATGCTCTGATACGGGGATTTTTTAGTACTTTTGCCCTGTTATATTCACGGATTTTTAATCCTTTGATTCATTTTTTAAACACTAATACAATGAACGTTCCTACTAATCTCAAGTACACCAACGATCACGAATGGGTGAAAGTTGATGGCAATGTTGCAACTGTCGGTATCACGGATTTCGCTCAGAGTGAGCTCGGTGACATCGTTTTCGTGGACATCCAGACCGAGGGCGAAGAACTCGGCAAGGGCGAAGTTTTCGGCGCTATCGAAGCCGTGAAAACCGTCGCTGACGCTTTCATGCCGGTTTCCGGTAAGGTTGTCGAGGTCAACGCTGATCTCGAGGGCGCTCCCGAAACGGTCAACAGCGACCCGTACGGTGCCGGCTGGATGATCAAGATTGAGATGTCCAATACCGCTGAACTCGCCGAGCTGCTCGACGCCGCACAGTATCAGCAAATTATCTAATTTTTAGATATTTACATGGAAATTACACGCGTTTTCGACTACCTCGAAAACCTGAAAAAGTTCGCGCCGTGCGACGATATCCTTGCCCGGAAATTCCAGGGCAAATGGATCAAATACAGCATCGACGAGTACATCGAGAACTCGCATCTCGTCGCTTGCGGACTTTTGGCTTTGGGGTACAAAGAGGGTACGAAAGTGATTTCCCTCTGCAACAACCGTCCGGAATGGAACTTCCTGGATATGGGTGTTACACTGGCCCATATGGTCCACGTCCCTGTCTACAGCACCCTCAGTGCGGATGAGTACACCTATATCTTTGAGCATTCCGACGCAGAAATCATCGTCATCGGCAATATGAACTTCTACAAGAAGGTCTCTCCGGTCATCGAAAAGATGTCCCGCCCGGTGAAGGTGATCCTGATGGACACCTCCGACACGGTCTTCTGCTTCCAGGATCTCTACGAAAAAGGCCGCGAGAACCGCGAAGCCGGCGAAGAGGTTATCAAGCAGAATATCAAGAATATAGGCCCGGACGAGGTGGCCAGCATCATCTACACGTCCGGTACCACCGGTACGCCGAAGGGTGTGATGCTGACCCACCGTAATCTCACCTTCAATGCGCATTCCCACGCCGTTCGCCAGACCAAGAACAGCAGCCATATCATGGTCAGTTTCCTGCCGCTCTGCCACGCGTATGAACGCACGATGAACTATGAGTATCAGGAACTTGGCATCCGTACGTACTATGCGGAGAGTCTCGCGACGGTCGCTGCCGACCTGGCAGACTGTCACGCAGACGGTTTCTGCGCCGTGCCGCGCGTGCTCGAGTTGATGTACGGCAAGTTTGAAGCAGCAGCAAAAACACTGAAAGGTCTCAGCAAGAAGATCTATCTGAAGGCTTGGAACTACGCCAACAATTTCGACAATTACAACACGAAATGGTGGTATCTGAAGAAGCAGAAAATCTTCGATAAACTGGTCTACAGCAAGTGGAGAGCCAATTTAGGCGGCCATGAAATGCTGGTTGTTTCCGGTGGTTCCTCCATCCAGGGCAAGATTGTCAAGACCTTCAACGCCGCGAAACTCTATATTTTCGAGGGCTATGGTATGACCGAGGCTTCCCCGGTAATCGCCGTCAACAGCCCGGCCGATAAATACAACAAAATCGGCACGGTAGGTAAGGCTATCGGCGGTTCTGAGCTGGGTTTTGCTCCCGACGGCGAGATCCTGACCCGCGGCCCGCACGTGATGAAAGGCTACTACAAAGATCCTGAGGCTACGACCGCTGTGATCGACGAAGAGGGTTGGCTCCACACCGGTGATATCGGTTACCTGGTAGAGGGAGAATACCTCAAGATTACCGACCGCAAGAAGGAAATTTTCAAGCTTTCATCGGGTAAATATGTGGCTCCGCAGACCATTGAAACCCAGTTGAAGACCTCTCCCTACGTGGATAACGCCATCATCGTGGGCGAGAACCAGAAGCTGGTTGCGGCCATCATTATTCCGAACTTCAACCGCCTGAAAGAGTACGCCCAGGAGCATAAAATCGCGTTTGAAAACAACGAGGATATGCTCTCCAAGCAGCCGATCGCACAGTTGCTTCGCGACGTGATCGACGAGGTCAACAAGAACCTCGCGCCTCACGAGAACATCAAGAAATACCGCCTGATCAACGACGAGTGGACGCCCGGCAACAACATGCTGTCGCAGACGCTCAAGCTGAAACGTCGCAACATTGTGGCGAAGTATAAGCCGGTGATTGAAGAAATGTTCGCAAATTAGGCCTTTTTAGCCCTTTTGGCGGCAGTTTTGAGGGTTCTGCGTTCCACGTGGAACCCTCTCTTTTAGCGCCCGAAATAAACCAATAAAACGGCTATATCGGCAGGTGAAACGCCGGAGATGCGGGAGGCCTGCGAAATGGTTTTCGGACGATATCGCTCCAGTTTGATGCGACACTCCATGGAGAGCGCAGTCAGTTTGGAATAGTCGAAATCGTCCGGGATTTTGACGTTCTCCAGACGGAGAATCTTATCGGCAAGCCGCTTTTCCCGTTCGATATATCCCTGGTATTTGATAGCGATTTCTGCCGCTTCCAGAATTTCATCACCCAACTGTTGTTTGCGGAAATCATCCGAAACGGGGTGTTTTTCCTGGAAGGGGATCTCCATCAGCAGCGAAAGAGAGGAGCCTTCAATTGCGTTATTACCGATTACGGAATCAATCCGTTTTTGAACTTCCTGCTCAGTTTCGGTGATTGTTCCCCGTGGAACTTTTTTCAAAATTTCGCGGATAGAGGTATCTGGACGTGTTAAAATCTCGGAAAGCTTCTTTGCGGTCGTAAGTCTGGCGGAGCCTATCGAATCCAGATATGAATTAATCTGGTCAGGTTTGATGGAGAGTTTTTCTGCCGCCTCAACGTACTTATTGACGCCCTCATATTTCATCTGCATTGTGCGATACCGGAAATCATCAGCCAGGCCGATTCGATAAGCCTTCTCCGTCAGTCGCAGATCCGCATCGTCCTGGCGCAGCAGAATCCGATACTCCGCGCGCGAAGTAAACATCCGGTAAGGCTCGTCCACGCCTTTCGTAATCAGGTCGTCGATCAGCACGCCAATATAAGCCTCGTCGCGTTTGAGAACGAAAGATTCCTTTCCCGAGAGCTTCAGATGGGCGTTTATTCCAGCCATCAATCCTTGCGCTGCGGCCTCTTCGTAACCTGTGGTTCCGTTTACCTGACCGGCCAGATAGAGGTTCTCAACGACGCGTGATTCGAGTGTCGCATACAGCTGTGTCGGATCAAAAAAGTCATATTCCACCGCATAAGCCGGACGGAAAATCCGAACGTTTTCAAATCCGTTGATGGCACGCAAAGCACGCATCTGGACATCGAGCGGCAATGAAGAAGAGAAACCCTGCAAGTAATATTCATAAGTGTTCCAACCCTCAGGTTCCAGGAAAAGTTGGTGTGCATCCTTGCCTGCAAAGGTCCGTAGCTTATCTTCGATCGACGGGCAATACCTGGGTCCGATACCTGTAATCTTTCCCGAGAAGAGCGGCGAGTCCGGAAAACCGCTTTCCAGAATTGCGTGAACTTCGGGATTGGTATGGACAATATAACACGGCTTTTGCGGCTGACCGTTTTGGATCGCGGTCGGATAGGGAAGGTACGAGAAGCGCCCCGGATTGTCGTCACCCGCCTGAACTTCGAGCTTTGACAGATCGATCGAGCGGACATCGACGCGCGGCGGAGTACCGGTCTTCATCCGGTCCGATTTCAGTCCGAGTGAAGTGAGTTGTTCGGTCAGACCGTGAGAAGACAGCTCGCCGATCCTTCCTCCTTCAGCCTCTTCGTGCCCGATGAAAAGCTTGCCGTTCAGGAAGGTTCCTGCCGTCAAAATCACAATTTTGGCCGAAAATTCTGCGCCCATCGACACGCGAACGCCCGAAATTTTCGATTCTCGGAAGGTTATCGAGGTTACAAAATCTTGCCAAATGTCTAATTTACAGGTACTTTCGAGGATATAACGCCAGTTCAGCGAAAAGCGCATTTTATCACATTGCGCACGCGGGCTCCACATGGCCGGACCTTTTGACCGGTTCAGCATCCGGAATTGGAGAGTCGAAGCGTCCGTCACCACGCCGCTCCATCCGCCGAGCGCATCGATTTCCCGAACGATCTGCCCTTTGGCAATTCCACCCATCGCCGGATTGCAGGACATCTGTGCCGTCTTGTTCATGTCCATCGTGATGAGCAAAACGCGCGAACCCAGCCGGGCCGCGGCGACTGCAGCTTCACAACCGGCATGACCGGCGCCGATCACGATGATATCATAGGTGGCGGTGCTCATTTCAATTCAAACCAAAGGTCGAGCGCTTTGTTTTCCTGTGCGCGCATCTCTTTTCGGAGTTTGGCCGTAGTGTCATCGAAGCCGATCAGGTGAAGCAGCCCGTGGGCGATCACCCGGTGAAGTTCGCGTTCGAGGCCCTCTTCGTAAGCTTCGGCGTTATAACGCACTGTGTCAATACTTATGTAAATGTCGCCGGAAAGTGCTTCGGGCGGATAAACACCCGCATAGTCTGAAGCATTGTCAAAGGTAATGATATCCGTCAGATAGTCATGACCCAGGAAGTTCCGGTTGATTTCCAGAAGATAAGGGTCGCTGCAGAAAATATAATTGAGGGCGCCGAGGGTATGGCCGTTTCTGGCGGCCACTTCTTTCAACCATTTGGATACCAAACGTTTGTTCTTCAAAACAAAGGCTGTGTCTTCCGAGAAGTATGAAATCATAACAGAAAGATTGTGGCACAAAATTAGCAAGTTTATCAACAAAAAATTGTTGAAAAGAGATTTAATTCGTACTTTTGGACGATTATAAGTCCAAGACTACAAAAATTACACATAATATGGAAGTCAAGAAAACCCCTAAAGCAGATCTTCAGAACAAGAAGACGCTTTTCCGCGAAATCGGTCTCGTTGCCGTTCTCGGAATTCTCCTTCTGGCGTTCGAGTGGTCCTCTTCTGAAAAGAAAGATACGATCGACCTGACCCAGGAAGCTGTTGCAGTAGAAGAGGAGATTATCCCGATTACGCAGGAGCAGCAGGAACTCCCGCCTGAGATGCCGAAGATTCCGGTACTCTCCGATGTCATTGACATTGTGGATGATGACATTGAAATTAAGGACGACCTGCTGATCAACCTTGAGGATAACGCAAACCTGGGTGTCGAAATCCAGGACTACGTTGCCGAAGTAGCAGAAGAGGTTGTTGAAGAAGAAGCTATTCCGTTCGCACTGGTTGAAGAGAAACCGGGCTTCATGGGTGGTGACCCGAACGCTTTCACCAAGTGGGTGAACAGCCGTCTGGTCTATCCTGAAATCGCGAAGGAGAACGGTGTGCAGGGAAAAGTAACACTTCAGTTTACTGTTAACACCGATGGTTCTGTCAGCAACGTCAAGGTGCTGCGCGGTGTGGACCCTTCACTTGACAAAGAGGCTGTGCGTATCGTCTCGAGTTCCCCTAAGTGGACCCCGGGTAAGCAGCGCGATAAAGCTGTGAAGGTTACCTACACCTTCCCTGTGATCTTCCAGCTGAGATAAGCTATTTGAGAACAGGTTGTTTCATAAGCTCTACCACCTCCGGGACCGGTAGAGCTTTTACTTTATAACCCCGGTAACCGTTCGTATCCTTTCCCGCGAAGAGCGAATTCCAGACGGCCTCTTCCGTGGCTTCGACAGCTGCCTCGAAAAGCGGGGACATCGCTTCATTATGAAGCAGGGTCGGATAATACATCGGGGTATCCTCGTTAATAAGATTGTCGGGATAATTGGAAATGGCCAGCACATAACAGCCGGTGCCGTTGGCCACAAACGATCCAGTCTTGGCCAAGCCCATGAAAACCCGCTTGGCCAGGCGTTCCAGATTTCTGGAACCGACAGGTGCATTGGTGATTAAAACCACTGTACAAGATCCTTCAGAGAGGTTTTGATCTTTTGTTTCAGCTTCATCTTTGTAGCTGTAAGCACCCAGTTCCACACCAACCTGAACCCCGTTGATTTCCAGAATTCCGCCATAATTGGACTGTACCAGAACGCCGACAGTGTAGCCGCCGTAAGTTGCAGGTAAAACGCGCGAAGAAGTACCGATTCCGCCCTTAAAACCGAAGCTTACGGCGCCTGTTCCCGCCCCGACGGAACCTTCTTCAACCGGTCCGCTTTTGGCCCGCGAAATCGCGTCTAAAACGTGTTTCTGGGTAACGATCCGGGCGCGGATATTATTCAGTTTTCCATCGTTTGCTTCAGCGACCACGGGATTGACCGAACGTACCTTTTCATTGCCCTTTTGATTCAGGGTGTAGGTTATTAGGCCCTCCATTCCCTGCGCAACCGAAAGCGTATTGGTGAGGATGACCGGTGTCTCTATATTGCCGGATTCCTGGATCTGACTGATACCGACCATTTTTCCATATCCGTTACCCACGAAAACCGCAGCCGGACATTTACGTTTAAATATGTTTCCCTCATGCGGAAGGACTGCAGTCACGCCTGTATGAATATCCTCGCCTTTATTGATAGTAACATGACCTACCCTGACTCCGGGAACATCTGTAATTGCGTTATATTCACCGGGTTGGAATATTCCCGGAATAATACCGAAATTGCGGATTCGTCCCTGGGAAAAGCCGTTCAGACCAATAGACAACAACAATACGGAAATCAGGATTCTCTTCATAACGGGGAACGGATAATGGTAATAAATACAAAGATAAGTTCTAATTTTGTAAAAAATTAACCCATGGAAGAAATCCAGGAGAAAAAAGAAACTGCGGTTTTTGTTGCCATCAGCAGCGGTGTTCAGAATGACCGGCAGGTCAACGAATATCTGGATGAGTTGATATTCCTGGCAACGACAGCCGGAGTAACCGGAGAAAAACGGTTCATCCAACACCTCGATCATGCCAACGCCCGCACTTTTGTAGGTCCAGGTAAGTTGGAAGAAATCAAGGAATATGTTCTGGAAAACGAGATTACCTATATCATCTTCGACGACGAACTCTCTCCTTCGCAGATGCGGAATATTGAGAAAGAGGTGGGCTGCCAGGTTGTGGACCGTACCGGTCTGATCCTGGATATCTTTGCCCAGCGCGCCCAGACCGCTTACGCGAAAACCCAGGTAGAACTTGCTCAATATCAATATCTTTTACCTCGACTGACCGGTATGTGGACCCACCTCGAGCGGCAGCGCGGCGGTAAGGGAGGTCTGAATATGCGCGGTCCGGGTGAGAGTCAGCTGGAGATTGACCGCCGTATCGTTCTCGATAAAATCAAAAAGTTGAAACTTCAACTGACCAGGATAGACCGGCAGATGGTATCGCAGCGAAGCAACCGCGGAACCATGAAGCGCGTGGCGCTGGTCGGATATACGAACGTAGGAAAAAGTACCTTGATGAACCAGCTCGCCAAGAGTGACGTATTCGCAGAAAATAAACTCTTTGCAACGCTGGATACCACTGTGCGTAAGGTAGTTATAGATAATACACCTTTCCTGCTCAGCGACACGGTCGGCTTTATACGCAAGCTGCCTACCCAGCTGATCGAATCTTTCAAAAGTACGTTGGATGAAGTCCGCGAAGCGGATATTCTGCTGCATGTCGTAGATATTTCGCATCCGGGTTTTGACGACCAAATCAGGGTTGTAAACAAAACCCTGCACGACATAGGCGCTGGCGATAAACCTTGCCTGATGGTTTTCAATAAGATAGACGCTTACTCTTTTGAAGAGTACGATGAGTTTTCCCTGGAGGAGCGCGGCCCGCGAAACTTCACGCTGGAAGAATTTGAGAATTCCTGGATGTCCAAGGAAAATACACCCAGCATCTTTATCTCCGCAAAAGACCGTACGAACCTGGATCAGCTGCGCGCGACCATCATGAAAATGATCACGGAATAAATAAAGTATTAATAAAAGATTTTTAGAAAAATCTTCATGCTTTATTATTGTGCTGTTGATATGTTTATAACATAAGAAAAGCCTTCCCTGTTAAATTGGAAAGGATTTTTCTGTTGTTAACAATTGTTGATTTCGTTTCGAAAATAAACCGATAAAGAAATTTTCGGTATTCGGATTATTTTTTAAGAAACCCCGGTGATCGGATAGTTATCCTTATTTATCAACACGGCTGTTTGCAAGAAATAAACAGACCTCTTCACAGGTTTGTGCTTCCTCCTCTATAAAAGAGAGGTGACCGGTTCCGGGTTGCAGGATAAAGTGAACCTTTGGGAAAAGGGTCTTCATCTTATTGAATATCTCAATCGGGATGAACGGATCCTGATCGCCGCCGAACATCAAAACAGGAACAGAATTCTGCTTCAGCCACTCCTCCTGGGAAGGACGGACCATCATACCTCGAATGGATGCGATGATTCCTTCCGGAAAGTGGGTTTCGCAGAGTTCCAGCGTCTCGCGGATCTTATCATCGTGTATGCGCAGCTGGTTCGGATGATACATCCGCGGAATGGAATAAGCTGCCAGGGTTTCCAGTTTACCGGCGCGGATCACGTCGATCTCCCGCTGGCGGTCTTCCGATTTTTCCGGAAGGTCGGCAAAAGGTGTGGAGTTGAAAAGTATCAGTTTCTCAAAACGGTCGGGATAAAGATTACAGCACATCAGCGCAATATATCCGCCCAATGAATGTCCACCAATGAAAGCCTTGTCAACCAGACATTTATCTAAAACATCCCGGACTACTTCCGCACAGAATTCCATGGTGTTGACACTCTGTCCGTCAACGCCTGCCGGAGCAGAATCCGTCAGACCGTGTCCGGGTAAATCGAGCACGATAACACGGTAATGCTTCTCCAGTTTTGCAACAAATTCAGACCAGATGTAAAGGGTTTCCAAATAGCCGTGAAGCAGAACAATGGCCGGCTTTCCGGCACCCCTTTGCGGATGATCCTCGGAATCGCACAGATGGACGGTGATACCGCCTGCGGTTGCGAAATACTCCATTATAAACAGTGTTTCAGGTTCTCTGTAGGAGCAAAGATAGACAATTTCCAAAAACTTGTTATTATCCGCGATTTTTGAGAAATTTGCGTGAGAAAAGAACGATGATGGAAGAGACTTTCAACCCCCGAACCGAGTCCGCACTCAAAGAGAATAACTATGAGGGACAGATTCGCCCCAAGGAATTCGCCGAGTTTGCCGGTCAGGAGAAAAATCTGGAGAATCTGAAGATTTTTGTCAAGGCTGCGCTGCTTCGCGGTGAAGCGCTGGACCACGTTTTGTTTCACGGCCCTCCGGGTCTGGGTAAAACCACGCTGGCCAATATTGTTGCGAATGAACTGGGTGTAAATATGAAAGTTACATCCGGTCCTGTGTTGGATAAACCAGGTGATCTGGCCGGTCTGCTCACTTCGCTTGATACCGGCGACGTGCTCTTTATCGACGAGATTCACCGGCTTTCGCCCGTCGTGGAGGAGTACCTCTATTCCGCGATGGAAGATTACCGGATCGACATCATGGTGGACAAGGGTCCGGGCGCACACAGCATCCAGATCAACATCAACCCTTTCACGCTGATCGGCGCCACCACGCGCAGCGGCCTGCTTACCTCGCCGCTCCGCGCACGCTTCGGCATCAAGTGTCACCTGGAATACTACGACGCCGATGTGCTGTTCAAGATTGTCAAGCGCTCGGCCGGAATCCTGGACATTGAGATTGAAGACCAGGCGGCGCGCGAGATTGCACTGCGCAGCCGCGGTACGCCGCGTATCGCCAATGCGCTGCTGCGTCGCGTAAGAGATTTTGCCCAGGTCAAGGGTGATGGTGTTATTACATTGGATATCACAAAGATGGCGTTGGATGCACTGAATATTGACAAGCGCGGTCTCGACTCGATCGACAATAAAATTCTCACGACACTCATTGAAAAGTTCAAGGGCGGTCCGGTCGGCGTGGGCACGCTGGCTACGGCCATCAGTGAAGATCCCGGCACACTGGAAGAGGTCTACGAACCCTTCCTGATCAAAGAGGGCTTCCTGACCCGCACGCCCCGCGGCAGGGTGATTACCGATTTGGCCTACAAACATTTAGGATTAACCCGCGCAGATGCGGACACAATGCTGTTTTAAACAAATTCCCGTTACGGCCTTCACTCTTTCGGCGAAGGCTGTCTGGATGGCATCGGTCCTGACGGCGCTCAAGCGCCCGGGGCTCCATATCCTGTTGGCCGACAGCAAAAAGAGCGCCTACTTTCTCTCGAGCGACCTCTACAACTTCTTTGGCGACGATTCGCTGTTTCTCTTCCCGGCCTCGTCGGATAAATCTGAAACGAAAACCGCGACCGCCAAGGTCCAGCGCACCGCCGCACTGTCAGTGGTGACCGCCCTGAAAGACGGCGGGCGGCCGGAAGATACGGCCGATCTGGAAGCAGCTGTCGCGCAGGCCACCTTCAATCTGGCCGCTCTGAGCACCCCGTCTTCTACGCCGGCCAAGGTTTTGGTGACCTATCCGGAGGCGATGGCGGAAAAAGTGCTCAAAAAGAGCAAAACTCGCGCAGCGATCCTCCAAATTTCGCGCGGAGAGAAGCTCTCACATGATTTTATAACAGAATTATTATTCTCGAACGGGTTCAAACGGGCTGATTTTGTGTCGGAACCGGGTGAATTCGCCGTCCGGGGCGGCCTGATCGACATTTTTTCCTTCTCGGACAACCAACCGTACCGCGTAGATTTCTTTGGCGAAGAGGTGGATTCCATTCGCCGATTCGACGTCAATACGCAGTTTTCGACCTCCGAGTTGGAACGTGTGGAAATCTTCCCTGACCTCACCCAAAATCACGCAGAAAACGAATACGTAGATTTCGAAACCATCCTTCCGGAAGGAACCGTCTGCTGGGATCTGCGCGAAGCTGAATTGGCCGTTCCCGGCGAGGCGGTGGTTATTCCCCAGCCAACTTTCAACAAGAATTTTGAAATCTTGTCGGGCGATATTGAAGAAAAAATCGCGGCAGGCTATACCGTGACCATTCTCAGTCCGAACGAATCGCAGACCCTCCGCCTCCAGCAGATTCTGCGCGATATCGGTAGCGGTGCGCGCCCCAAGTTTCTGCCGCTGTCGCTCCATGAAGGCTATATAGACAAGTCGTCCAAAACCTGTTTCTATACCGATCACCAGATATTCGAGCGCTACCATAAAATCAAGGTCCGACGCCAGGTTGAAAAGAGCGAGCGCTTGACCATCAACGATTTGACCTCGATGCAGCTGGGCGACTACGTGGTCCATATCGACCATGGCGTAGGCCGGTTCGGCGGGTTGGTCAAGACCCATATCGGCGGACGCGTACAGGAGGCTATCAAGTTGGAATACCGCGACAACGACGTGATTTTCGTCTCCATCCACGGCATCCACCGGATCTCCAAGTACCGTTCCCGCGACGACGAACCGCCCAAGATTTACAAGCTCGGCACCAAGGCCTGGGAGAACCTCAAGTCGGCGACCAAAGCCAAGGTTAAGGATATTGCCAAAGACCTCATACAGCTCTACTCTCAACGGCAGCAATCTCAAGGGTTCGCCTTCTCCGCGGACACCTATCTGCAACAGGAGCTGGAATCCTCCTTCCTCTTTGAAGATACACCGGACCAGGTCAAAGCTACGCTGGCGGTCAAAGAGGATATGGAAAGCGTCCATCCGATGGACCGCCTGATCTGCGGCGACGTCGGGTTCGGTAAAACAGAAATCGCTGTCCGGGCAGCCTTCAAGGCGGTTTGCGACAGTAAGCAGGTCGCCGTGCTGGTGCCCACGACCATCCTGGCGCTCCAGCACTACAAGACGTTCTCAGACCGACTGAAAAACTTCCCTTGCCGCGTGGACTATCTGAGCAGACTGCGTACTGCAAAGGATATCAAGGCATTACAGGAAGATCTCGAGGCCGGGAAGATCGATATTCTGATAGGAACCCACCGACTACTTAACAAAACTGTTAAATTCAAGGATCTGGGCCTTTTAATCATAGATGAGGAGCAGAAATTCGGGGTTACTGCCAAGGAGCGGCTCCGTCAGCTGAAGACTTCGGTAGACACGTTGACCCTGACCGCCACCCCCATCCCGCGAACCCTGCAGTTCTCCCTGCTGGGGGCACGCGACCTCTCCATCATCAACACCCCGCCGCCCAACCGCCTGCCGGTTTATACGGAAGTCATTCATTTCGACGATGATACGATTGCTGATATCATAAACCGCGAGCTCGAGCGCGGCGGCCAGGTCTTCTTTGTACACAACCGGATTGAAGACATCCTCTCCATCCGAGAAATCCTCCACCGGCTGGTTCCGGAAGCGGATATCTGCGTTGCCCACGGCCAGATGGATCCGCAGGAGCTAGAACGGCGGATGCTGGACTTCATCAACGGTGACTACGATATCCTGCTCTCCACCTCCATCATGGAGAACGGCATCGATATCCCCAATGCCAACACCATCATTATCAACCAGGCGCAGCGGTTCGGCCTCTCCGACCTGCATCAGCTGCGCGGCCGGGTGGGCCGGAGCAACGTCAAAGCCTTCTGCTACCTGGTGATCCCTTCGATGGACGGCATTACCGAAGAGGCGCGCCGCCGTATCAAGGCGGTCGAGGCGTTCTCCGACCTGGGCAGCGGATTCAATATCGCCATGCAGGATCTGGATATCCGCGGCGCCGGCAACCTGCTCGGCGCGGAACAGAGCGGCTTCATTGCCGAGATGGGCTTCGAAACCTATATGCGCATCCTGAACGAAGCGATGGCCGAGCTGCCGGAGACCATCCGCCGGGAAGAGCAGGCGAACATCAGGCACCGCAAAGAGGGCGTCACGGCGGCCGATCTTCCGCAACTCTTTGTTAACGAAATCGATACGCAGGTTGAAACCGACATGGAGATTCTGATACCGGACGATTACGTCAACGTGCCGTCGGAGAAGATCCGGCTCTACCGCGAGCTTGACAACCTCAGCCGCGAAGCGGATCTTGAAAAATTTGCTCGCGGCCTGGAAGACCGGTTCGGTCCGGTTCCGGAACCGGTGGCAGCCCTGATGGATGTGGTCCGCCTGCGCCGCGAAGCCCAGAAGATCGGCATCGAACGGGTGGTGCTCAAGAAGAACATGATGCTGGCCTACTTCATCCAGAACCCCATGTCCAACTTCTTTGAAACCAAGACGTTCGCGCGTGTAATGGACAATGTGGTCCGCTCCGGCAACCGCTTCAGCGTGGTGCAGAACGAGACGCGGCTCTACCTCAAGAGCATGAACGTTACAACCGTCGCACGGGCCGTTCAGCTTCTTCGCAATCTTGCGTCCGGCCCCGAGGTTGATATGCTTTAGGCATAAAGTTTGAATTAAACTTGTTCCAGTCGCGTAAAATTATCATCTTTGCAGTTCTAAACTGGACAGTTATGAAGCGTTTCGGTCGGTTTTTCGCAACAGCGATGCTCCTGGTTTCAGCCGGGGGTGCGGTCGTCTTTGCGCAGGAAAAAACCGCCGATACCGGTTACTCTCCCTATTCGCTGTTCGGTTTCGGCCAGCTGGAGGGACAGGGCACGACCTTCAACGCCTCAATGGGCAGCCTGGGTCTTGCCGTGCGTAACACCCGTTTCATCAACGTGATGAATCCCGCCGCCGTCACAGCCCGTGAGAACAAATCCTTTATGATGGATTTCGGCGTCCGGGAAAACAACGTAGTCTATACCGCCGATGCCGCTACGTCGGGTGACCCGGCCGCAACCGGTACGCTCCGCTCCGCCAACAACACCTTCAACCTGAACCACATCATCCTTTCGTTCCCGATGTGGCGCAACACGGCTTTCAAGGTGGGCGTCATGCCATACAGCTCCGTGGGTTACAGCCTGCGTTCGTTCGAACAGTCGGACGAGCTGATATCCGAGGTGGGCGACGTCCAGTATTACCGGATCGGGCAGGGCGGTCTCTATAAGGCATTTCTGGGGGCCGGCATCACCCTGTGGGACAGGCTGAGCCTGGGCGTTGACGGGCAGTACTACTTCGGCAACATTGTCCGGTACAGTTACGCCAACTTCACCACCAGCAGCGCCTACCGTTCCATCAACTCCGGCTGGGACAACTACCTGAGCGGCCTGAACGCGAAGTTCGGCCTGCAATACGAACAGCCTCTCGGTGCAAAGGTTGCACTGACCCTGGGCGCCACCTTCCAGCTGGGTACCAACATATCCGGGGAGAGCCGCCGTTTTGCATACGGGATCGCCTCGTCGACCGACACCATCACCAACGTGACCACGCAGCTGCCCGGCTACCGGATGCCGATGGAGATCGGTGCGGGCTTCACGCTCCGCGGTGCGGACCGCTGGATGGTGGGATTCGACTACACCCGCCAGGACTGGACCTCCACCAGCTTCGATGCGACCCCGGGCGTCAATTTTGCTCCGGCCTGCCAGCAGTCGTTCCGCCTGGGCGCCGAGCTGACCCCGAACCGCTACGACGTCCGTCATTTCATGAACCGCCTGACCTATCACGGCGGCATCTTCTACGAGCAGGGCTACCTCTCGCTGAACGGACACCAGGTGACGGACCGCGGAATTACGCTGGGCGTATCGGTTCCAGTCTCGCGTTACTATAACTCTATCTCTCTGGGAGTTACGGTAGGACAGCGGGGAACGGTCGACAATAATTTGATCCGCGAAACGTACGCGACCATCAATCTCGCGTTCAGTTTGCACGATATTTGGTTCTTAAAACAGATGTACGAATAAAACATTAATTTTGCGATATGAAAAAAGCCGCAATTATCCTCCTCGCGCTTGTCCTCAGCGTTCCCGCTTTCGCACAGGGCAAGTTTGGCGCAGACAGTGCAGAATGTATCAAGTACCTCTCGTATTATTCGGAGTACATGAAACAGAACAACATTGCCGAAGCAACGCCGGCATGGCGCAAGGCGATGTCTCTCTGCCCGCCCTCCGCGAATCAGAACATGCTTATCAACGGCCAGAAGATTCTTCGCCGCGAAATTTCGCTCAACCAGAAAGACCCCGTACGCCGGCAGGAACTGCTGGATTCGCTGCTCTGGCTGCACGACCTCCGCGCCGAGGTTTATCCGAAGTACGCAATCACCTCGTACAACAACAAGGCCATCGACATCATCAACTATTACAAGGCTGAAAAGAAGAAAGGTTATGATCTTCTCAAGCCGGTTGTCGCCACCGTCGGCGCAGCCAGCTCCCCGGCGGTCTTCGTCAACTACATGCAGTTTTCGGTAGATCTCTATAAGAACGGCATCCTGATGCCGGACGAGGTCATGGCAAACTATACCGAGATCGTGGAGTACATGGACCAAAGCACGGCAAAAGATATCGCCCCGGCAAGAGCCAACGTCGAGCAGCTGCTGATCGACAGCGGCGTGGCATCCTGCGACAACCTGATCGCCCTCTTCACCCCGCGTTACGAGGCCAACCCTGCCGACAAGGCGCTCCTCGCCAACATGGTGAAGATGCTGGCAACCTCCGACTGTGTGGATACCGACCTTTACCTGAAGGCCGTCGAGTCGCTCAACGAGGTCGATCCTTCACCGCAGTCGGCTTACTACCTCTATAAACTTTACTCCGCGCGTGATGACAACGCCGCTGCCGCCAAGGCCCTCTCGGGCGCGATCGACCAGCTGGACGCCACCAACCCGGACGACCTGCTCCGCATCGCGGATTACAAGCTCGAACTGGCAACCTTCACCTTCAAGAAACTTGGCCGGAGCGCGGATGCCGTTGCACTGGCAAAGCAGGTTCCCGACCTCAACCCAAACCTGGCCGGCAAGGCATACTTCCTGATCGGTACCGTCTGGGGTTCGCAGAAATGCTCGGGCAACGAGGTTGAAGTCCGCGCACCGTACTGGGTGGCAGTCGACTATATGCGCAAGGCAAAAGAAGCGGATCCTACGCTGGAGGCCGAGGCAAACAACCTGATCGCACAGTACTCCCGCTATTTCCCGAACTCTGCAGACGCCTTCATGTATGATGTGGTGGACGGCAACGTCTACACCGTCAACTGCGGCGGCATGCGCGAGGCTACACGCGTACGTACGATTAAGTAATGCGCTCCCGCACAGCGACATACCTATTTAACATTATAGCCGCCTGCGCGGCTATAATGCTTTATTCCGGCTGCTCCGGCAAGCCGGAATCGTCGTCTCTGGACTTTGAGCAGACCCCGATGCAGGTGGTCTATAATATGGAAATCCAGCAGACGGAACTGGGTATGACCACCATGCGGATGACGGCGCCCGTGATGCAGCACTTCGAGTTCCGGAAGGATTCGATAGACCAGTCCTACGACTATTATCCGAAGGGAATCCATGTGGACGCCTATACCAAAGACGGCGCCCTGGAGACCACGGTGGACGCCGACGAGGCCCGCCACATCACCACGCCGGGCCAGGAAGAGTGGAAAGCATTCGGCAACGTGCAGGTGGTGAATATCGCCAAGCGCGAACGGATGGAGTCCGACACGATCTACTGGGTGCAGGATGAAAAACGTATCTATACGGATTGTTACGTTCGCATTTCGTCCCCGCAGGGGGTGATGCAGGGTTACGGCATGGAGTCCGACGAACGGGCCAACCGCACCATCCTGCTTAAGCCTTTCGACTCCTTCTCGCGGATGCAGGACTCTACGGCAGTGGTGATTGACTCGGCCAACTTTATTGGGCCATTAAAGGAAAATTGATTATTTTTGCACCCCTAACTTAAAACGCAAATATTTAACGATTCAACAATATGGCGGTATTAGAGAAAATCCGTGTAAAATTCGGGATTTTGATCACCGTTCTGGTCGCATTGGCCCTGCTGTCGTTCATCATCGACCCGCAGACCCTCCAGTCTGCTTTCCAGATGATGTCTTCCGACAACAAGGTTGGCGAGATGAATGGTAAAAACATCAATTACAGAGAGTTCTACGAGGACTACGACCATTATCTCAAGCTGTACGGGATGATGGATCAGAACACGAACAGCGAAGAAGCACAGGCTGCCGTCCGCGACGTGGCATGGCAGGACAACTACACGCGCATCGTGTTCGCTCCGAAGGCTGAAAAAGCCGGCCTTTATGTTGGCAAAGAAGAGATGTTCGACCTCACGCAGGGCGACAACATCTCCCCGGTGCTGCTCCAGCAGCGCCTCTTCGCCGACGAAAACGGCAACTTCAGCCGCGCAGCACTCCTGAACTTCGTCCAGTCGATCGACAACGATGCGAGCGGACAGTCGGCCATGTTCTGGAACTTCCTTGAGAAGAGCATTTATGACGCGCGCCTATACGGCAAATACGCCGCCCTGGTTCGCGCCTCCTCTCTCCTGAACAACGTGGAGAAGGCAGAGCTCGTCGCCGGGAACAACACCACGTACGACGCTGACTATGTAATGATTCCCCTTGGTTTTGAAGAGGATAACACCGTTACGGTGAGCCAGTCCGAGATCAAGGCTTATTACAACGCCCGCAAAGACAACCTGCGTCAGCCCGCGAACCGCGACATTGAATATGTCATGTTCGAAGTGGTTCCTTCGCAGGCCGATATCGACGCGAAGCGCGCTGAGTTTGAAGAACTCTACGAGGGCTTCAAGACAGCCGACAACCTGAAGAACTATATTGCCCTCCACTCTGATGCAAAGTGGGACAACTTCTGGTACAGCAAAGCACAGCTCGAAGGCATGCCTGAGTTCCAGGCAGTCGCTTTCGGCCGCGGCGCCAAGGTGAGCACCATCCGTGAGGAAGATGGCGCCTTCTCCGCCGCACGGGTATTCGCCCGGGGTATGGTCTCCGATTCGGCACACGTCTATTATGCGATGTTCCCTCTCAACGAGGAAGCTTCCGCAGACGCGCTTGTCAATGAAGCCAGGAAGGCTAAGAACGTTCCGGACACCTTCGGAGAAATGGGTTGGCTGACGCAGGAAGTCACCGCTGCCAATGGTCTTACCGATCTTGACGCTGTTTTCCTGCCGGCTTCCGGTAAGGTGTTCAAGGTGCGCAGCATCAACGCTCAGGCCTTCATCGTGCTCTATGTGACCGAGCGCACCCGCCCGGTCGAGAAGGTTCAGCTCGCCACCCTGGTGGGCAACATCCTTCCCTCCGAAGAGACCTACCGCGATTTCCTGATGAAGGCGACCGAAGTTGCCGACAAGTCTGCCGGCAAGTATGCGAAGTTCGCCGAAGTCTGCCAGAATGAGAACCTTCCGGTGATACCGGTTCAGAACGTGCTCGAAAGCACCCGCCGTATCGGCGTCTGCGACAATGCGCGCGAACTGGTTCGCTGGGTGTTCGACAAGAAGACCCGGAAAAACTCCGTCTCCGATGTGATCATCGTAGACAACAAGTACTACTTCGTTGCGGCCGTTACCGAGGTCCGCAAGGAGGGTACGACGGAACTGAAAGATGTCGCCGACCAGTTCATGTATGCAATCCGTGCAGAGAAGAGCCTGGAAAACCTCCGCGCCAAAGTGGCAGAGGAGATCAAAGACTGCGCTTCGCTGCAGGATGTGGCCAACAAGTACAACGTTACGGTCAGCCACGGCACGGCACTCTCCTTCAGCTCCCAGTATCAGGCAAACGGCAAACTGTTGGGCGCGATTGTAAATGCGGAGCCGGGCAAATTGGTCGGCCCCGTTACGACCGAGTACGGCGTAACCGTATTCCAGCTGATGGCTAAGAACGAAGGTTCTTACTTCACGGATGCGGACGTCGCTACGTACGCCAGCCAGCGGGCCAATTACACGGTACAGGTCGTTGACCGGGCAATCTCTGAAGAGGCCCAGATCAAGGACTATCGGGCACGGTTCTTCTAGGAAACCCCTTCCGGACTGGCAACAGCCCGGGCAGGAAGCATCTTTGCGGCCGAGATGGCGGGAGCCATTCCGGCCGCAATTCCTATTATAAGGGCCGTAGCGATTCCGGCGCAGAGATGGCCCGATGTCAGGACGATCGGTACGGGACTTCGGTGGAGCAGTTGCGTCATCAGCCAGACACCTGTCAGACCTGCGCACCCACCGGCAAGCGAGAGTGTTGCCGCCTCCGTCAGAAATTGCAGGGAGATCTCGCTCCGTCTGGCGCCCAGCGCCTTTTGGACGCCGATTTCACGCGTCCTTTCCTTGACCGCCACAAAGAGAATATTGGCAATCCCGAACCCGCCGATCAACAGCGAAAAGAGTCCCACGATCCAGCCGATCGTATCGATCAGTGAGAAAAGATCCGCCAGTTCACAGACAATGAAAGAGAAACGGTTGAGGGCGAAGTTGTCCGGCACTGTCGGATCCAGGTGGCGGACCTGTCGCAAGAGCGTGCGCAGTTCCGCATCGAGCGCTTCGGGCGTGACGCCGCTTTTGGGGCGGACGGCAATCGAACTGCGGGCCTCCGCCGCTCCGGGCAAGGAACGGGCTGCCTCGCCGGGAATCACCACGGCTGCATCGATATCTGCCAGGCTCACCGCACTCACCCCGCTGCGCGCAAAAACGCCGATAATGTCGAAGCGCCGTCCGTCAATGGAAAGAGCGCGTTCATCCGGGTGTTCGGCGGCATAGTCGGCCCCGACCAGGGCCACCGCGCTTCCACCGGTCAATTCGGCTGCCGAAAAGGCGCGACCTTCCGCAATCGGGTTGCGAACAGATAGTTTCCAGTCGCCCGTAACGCTAATTATAACATCTTTGTTAAAGAATTGCGCAAAGCACAGCTCTTCCGCCGAGCGGCAGTTTTCCGCGAGAAAAAGATACTCTTCGCGCGTCACCTGCGGCCGGCCCAGGTAGTCCCACCAGCGCAGCGAACCCTCCTCGTCGAAATCCGGTTCCAGCGGAACCTGTTCCACCAGAACCACATCCCCGCCGAAGTCTGCAAACCCTTCGTTTATACACCGTTGTACTGAATCCACCAAGGTCAGCGCCCCAACGGTGGAGAAGATACCTATCGCGATTCCGGCCAGTGTCAGGCTGGTCCGGAAATGGTCGCTGCGAAACTGTCCGGCAGCCAGCGCGACGCTTTCGCCGACACTCCTTGCGAGAGCGCCGGCCCAATTCCTCAATCCCTTCATTTCTTACTACTGCAGTCCGATTCTTTTCTTGAGTTCTCTGATCAGGTCAAAGGCGTCCAACGGCGAGAGGGCGTTGAGGTCCGCCTCTTTGAGTTCTTTCTTGATATCCAGCAGCAACGGATCGTCGAGCTGGTACAGGGAGAGTTGCATCGGCTTGGCAGCAGGGCGCTTCCGGGTTGCAGTCGGGGTGCCGTTCTGGGCTTCCGCCGCATTTTCGAGCTCCTTCAGTTTGCGTTCTGCCGCCGCCACGACCGCCTGGGGCATACCCGCGAGCCGGGCCACGTGGATACCGAAACTGTGGGAGACGCCTCCTTCGCAAAGTTTGCGGAGGAAGATCACCTTGCCGTCGATCTCCTTGACCGAGATATGGAAGTTATGAACCCGCTTGTACAGGTTCTCGAGTTCGTTAAGTTCGTGATAGTGAGTTGCGAAGAGCGTCTTGGGGCGCTGGTCGGTAGGCCGGTTGTCGCCGTGGAGGTATTCCACGATTCCCCAGGCGATCGACATGCCGTCGAAGGTGCTGGTGCCGCGGCCAATCTCGTCGAGCAGGATCAGCGAGCGCGGCGAGAGGTTGTTCAGGATGGTGGCCGTCTCGAGCATCTCCACCATGAAGGTAGACTCTCCGCGCGAGATGTTGTCGGACGCGCCCACGCGCGTGAATATCTTGTCGACCAATCCGATCCGGGCGGCTTTGGCCGGCACGAAACTTCCGATCTGCGCGAGCAGCACTATCAGCGCGCTCTGCCGCAGGAAGGCCGACTTACCCGCCATGTTCGGACCGGTGAGGATAATGATCTGCCGGTCTTCATTGTTGATATAGAGGTTGTTGGCAATGTACGCTTCGCCCGGCGGCATCAGGGTCTCGATTACCGGATGGCGGCCGTCGGTAATCTCCAGCGCCAGCGAGTCGTTGACCTCGGGCCGGCAATAGTTGTTGGTCCGCGCCAGGTCGGCAAACGAGGAGAGACAGTCGAGCCGCGCAATCACGGCAGCATCTTCCTGCAGCATCGGGATCAGCTCCTGGATATGGCGGACCACATCGGCATACAGGGTGGCCTCCAGCTGGAGAATCCGCTCCTCCGCGCCGGTGATTTTCTCTTCGTACTGCTTAAGTTCCTCAGTGATATAGCGTTCCGCGCCGACCAGGGTCTGCTTGCGGATCCACTCCGTCGGCACGCGGTCCTTGAAGGTGTTGCGCACCTCCAGGTAATATCCGAACACATTGTTGAATCCGATGCGGAGCGATGCGATCCCGGTGCGCTCTTTCTCGGCCTCCTGGATCTGCAGCAGAATCTCCTTGCCGTCGGTGCGGATGCGGCGCAACTCGTCCAGTTCGGCCGAAACCCCCGCGGCAATCACTTCACCCTTGCCCACCTGCGCGGCGGCTTCGGGCAGGATGGTGTTGGTAATCAACTGATAAAGATCGTCGCACGCATCCAGCTGTCCGGTCTGCGCGCGCAGCGGCGTGTCGTTCAGCTGCTGTTTCACCGCGCCGATCGCATTCAGTCCGCGGGCCAGCTGCAGGGCTTCGCGCGGGGCGATCCGGCCGGCCGCGGCTTTGGAGACGATGCGCTCCATGTCGCCGATCTCTCCAATCCGCTCGCGTACGGCATCCAGTACTTCGGGCTGCGCCAGGAACGCGGAGACGGCATCGTAACGCGCCTCGATTTTTGCGCGGTCCTTGAGCGGCATGGCCAGCCACTGGCGGAGCAGTCGCGCGCCCATCGGCGAGCAGCACCGGTCGATCACCTGCAGCAGCGAGGTTCCGTCCGGTCCGCCCAACGAGTTGAAAATCTCCAGGTTGCGCACCGTGAAGCGGTCCATCCAGACGAAGTCGTTCTCATCGATCCGGCCAATCGAACGGATGTGGCCCAGCTCCGTGTGGCAGGTCATCTCCATATAGAAGAGTTCCGCGCCCGCAGCGGTGATGCCGAGCGGCAGGTCTTCAATCCCGAATCCCTTAAGATTCTCCGTCCCGAAACGATCCAGCAGTTTGCGGCGGCACGACTCGGGCACGAAGGCCCATTCGTCCATCGTGGTCACGTAGGCCTTGGTGTTGAAGCGGCGGCGGAAGCCCTCCAGAAAGCTGCGCTCCACGAGGATCTCCTTGGGAGCGAAGTCGCTGAGCAGTACTTCAATATAGTCGAGCGAACCTTGCGCTACGCGGAAGGTGCCCGTGGAAATATCCAGAAAAGCGATACCTGCCGCGCCCCGGCCGTCACTGCGGCTGCTTTCGTCGAACGCCACGGCGGCCAGGAAGTTGTTCTCCTTCTGGCTGAGCAAGTTGTCGTTGTAGGCCACACCTGGTGTGACGAGTTCCGTCACGCCGCGCTTGACCAGCTTCTTGGTGAGTTTGGGATCTTCCAACTGGTCGCAGACCGCCACCTTGAAGCCGGCCTGCACCAGCTTGGGAAGATAGTTGTCGATGGCGTGATAGGGAATGCCGGCCAGCGGGGTGTAGGTGCCGCTGCCGCTGGCGCGCCGTGTCAGCACGATTCCCAGTGTCTTGCTCACCGTCACGGCGTCTTCCCCGAAGGTCTCGTAGAAGTCGCCCACGCGGTAGAGCAGCAACGTGTCAGGGTATTGCTCCTTGACGGCGTTCCACTGCGCGATGAGCGGCGATTCCTTTGTCTTTTTCTCAGCCATACTGCTGCAAAAATACCAATTTTTCTCTACATTTGTAGGACTCTATGGAGGTACGTCCCAAGAAATCTCTCGGCCAGCATTTCCTGACCGACCAGTCGATAGCCCGCGCTATCGTAGACTCGCTTTCACCCGCTCCGCGCATCCTGGAAGTCGGCCCCGGCATGGGTGTCCTGACACAGTATCTGCTGACCCGCACTGCGGCGCCTTCGCGCCTCGGTGCCCCGGATGCACATTCTGCGCCTTCGCGCCTCGAAGTTCCGGCCGGCGGGTCCTCCTCGGGCTCCGGTGTCTTGCTTCGCTCGGACAAAAAAATCCTCGCTTCGCAAACACCGCTCGCCTCAGCGTCGGACCCGATTACCCTCAAGGTCGTCGAAATAGACTCCGAGTCGGTAGTGTATCTCCGGGAGCATTATCCGGCGCTGGGTCCGGGGCTGCTGGAGGCGGACTTTTTAAAACTGCCGCTGGACAAGATTTTTGCCGAGCCGTTTTCGGTAATCGGGAACTTTCCCTATAATATTTCCTCACAGATTTTCTTCCACATCCTGGACTACCGCGATCTGGTTCCGGAGGTGGTCTGCATGATCCAGAAGGAGGTCGCCGAACGGCTGGCGGCAGGGCCGGGCAGCAAGGTCTATGGCATTTTGTCCGTGCTGCTGCAGATGTGGTATGACATCGAGTACCGCTTTACGGTGGGCGAGGGGGCTTTCGTGCCGCCGCCCAAGGTGAAATCTGCCGTAATCCGGCTGACGCGGAACGCCCGGACGGATGCCGGTTGCGACGAGGCCTTACTGCGCCGCATCGTCAAAGCCACTTTCAACCAGCGCCGCAAAACCATCCGCAACGGCCTGCGCAGCATCGGAATCGCCGCCGCAGGTATTCCTTTCCTCGACGCCCGTCCCGAACAACTCTCCGTAGAAGACTTCATCACCCTCACCCGCGCCGTTACAGAAGGTCGGCGAGAAGCGTGAGGTAGTGGGCGTCTGTGGTGTCGAAGGTGTTGAGGTCGCGGCTGTCGATATCCAGGACGGCGGTGACGCGGCCCTCGCGAATGATGGGGACCACAATCTCGCTGCGCGATTCCGAGCTGCAGGCAATATGGCCGGGAAACTCCTCAACGTCGGGAACCACAATCGTGCGCGCCTCTTTCCAGGCCGTTCCGCAGACTCCTCTTCCGTACGGAATCCGTGTGCAGGCAATCGGTCCCTGGAACGGCCCGAGTAGAAGAATTTCTGAGAAAGGTTTTCCGACTTCCTCATGAGCCTCCACAGCCACAACCCGGTAAAATCCTGTCCACCAGAAACCGAAGGTCGTGTGAATCGCGGCGGCGAGGTTCGCCATGCGGGCAATCGGGTCGGTTTCGCCTTCCATCAGCGAACGCGCCTGAGCCAGAAGGGTTTCGTATTGTTCTTTCTTGGAAATCATAGCCGGGTTTTAATAATCAGGCTCAAAAATACAGAAAAGTAGTCAGTTGGCAACACGGCATCAGTAGATAGTACCACTCCTATCAAAAAACATTTGTGGCAGTAAGCGAGAAAGACTACCTTTGTCAAAGACATAACAGTGGAGGTAGCTATGTGCAGAATGAAATTTCTGGTGCTCGGGGCCGCCTTTCTGGTGAGCTCCGTCTTTATGTTCTGGAATCTGGAGAACTGCTTCGATCCGGCCGACGACCCGGCCGTTCGCGACGAAGAGTTTACGCCCGCCGGCGAGCGGCATTGGACATGGAATAAACTGAACCGAAAGTTGAACGGCGTGGCCAAGGTGATCGTCGCAGCGCGGGACACCTATGGCGACTATCCGGCGCTGGTCGGACTGTGCGAGGTGGAGAACGCCGCGGTGCTGCGGAAGCTGGTCTCTATCAAGATGATGGACAAGCTGGGTTACGGCTGGGTGCACCGCGATTCACCGGATGCGCGGGGAATCGACGTGGCGCTGCTTTTCCGGAAGAGCCGCTTCCGGCCGCTGGTGGTTCGCGCCGTGCCGGTGCCCACGGATCCGCCCACACGGGACATTCTCTATGTGAAGGGGTTGCTGGATGGCGAACCGGTACACGTCCTGGTGAATCACTGGCCGTCGAAGCTCGGCGGCTCGGCCGGCGCCGCCCGCCGCCTCGCCGCCGCAGCCTCCCTCCGCGCCTGCATCGACTCTATCGACACGGCCGGCGGCTCCCGGGAAACCGTCATTATCATGGGAGATTTCAACGCAACCCCGGCGGAAATCGACCATGCATTGACCGGATTCCAAAAGTCCCTGCCCGGCTTCGAGAACCTGGCTTCACCCCTGGCCGCCGCCGGCGAGGGCTCCATCAAGTATCGAGGGACCTGGGAGTTGATCGACCAGTTCTGGATTCGGGAGGCCCGCCCGGGCGCCCGAATGTCCGTCTTCCGCCCGCCGTTTCTGCTGGAGCCGGACACCGGATACACCGGAGAGAAGCCCCGGCGGACCTGGTCAGGACCCCGCTACAAGGGCGGCCTCAGCGACCATCTCCCGGTCGTCCTGCATAAGAAATAACTCTCTATTAGATATACTGATGGATAGTTTTACTTAAATTTGTGGCATATAGATATTTCTTTTTTAACCCCAAACCTATGAAGAAAGTATTAATCCTTGCCATGATGTTGCTGACTTGCAGCACATTGTTGGCACAAAACCGGGTAACCGGCAAGGTGGTTTCTTCGGAGGACGGTGAGCCTGTGCCCTTCGCCAGCATCGTGGTGAAAGGTACCATGAAAGGCATCGCGTCCAATGCCGACGGATACTATGTCCTTGACGGAGTGCCCAAAGATGCGGTTCTTGTCTTCTCTTCCGTCGGTTTCAAAGACCTTGAGATCCCGGTAGGCGGAAAGACCGTCATCAATGCAACTCTTCAGCCCGATGCAAACATGCTGGAAGAGACTGTCGTCGTAGCGTATGGTTCCGCCAAGAAGATCAGTTCCGTGGTCGGCGCCGCTACGCTTGTCAAATCAGATGCATTCACCAAGATTCCTGCCGCAAGTGCCGGTGACGCCCTTCAGGGTAAAGTCGCCGGTCTCCAGGTCTACACCAGTTCCGGTGAGCCGAGCGCGACGGTTTCCATGCGTCTGCGCGGCGTCAACTCCATCAATGCATCCAACACCCCGCTCTTCATTCTCGACGGTACGCCGGTTGACGTGGCCATCTTCACCGCCCTCAACCCCAACGATATCGAGAATGTGACGGTGATGAAAGACGCCTCCTCCACCGCCATCTACGGTTCGCGTGCAGCAAACGGCGTCGTGTACATCACCACCAAGAAGGGTGCCGGCGAGAAGCCGACCGTCACGGTCAGCGGATCGTACGGTATCTCCAACCTGGCACAGTTCCCGATGGAGCTGATGAACGCACAGGAATGGTTCGATTTCCGCGAGCTGGCTGATCCGAGCCTCAAAACCAATGCACAGTTCCAGGCTCTCAAGAAATTCCGTCTGGACAACAACATCGGAACGGACTGGCGCAAATGGATCCTCAACGAAAACGCTCCGACCTGGAAGGCTGACATGAGCGTTTCGGGCCGCAGCCAGCGCAGCGACTACTATATTTCACTGGGCGCGTTCAGCCGTGAAGGTATCGAGCCGTATTCCGATATGGAGCGCTACTCGATCCGCTCGAACGTCAACAGCAAAATTGCCGACTGGCTCAAGATCGGCGTCAACCTCAACCTGACTTGGCAGAGCCACCACACGGCCGGCTATTCGAACGTCAGTACGGGTTACTACAACCCGATGAACATTATCGCATGGGGCCTTCCGTACGCTACGCCGTATGAGATCATCACCGATCCTTCCGGCAACTTCGTGGGCTACGGCGACGAGCCGGACTACATCACCGACCTGGGTATGTGGAACTACTTCCGCCGCATGGAGGCACAGCCGACCCGCCGTACCAACGCGCGTCTGCACGGTAACCTCTATCAGGAAATCACCCCCATCAAAGGCCTGACACTCCGCGCCGTACAGGCAATCGAGGGTTCGGACTACCGCTACACCGGCAAGGTTCTTCCCAACAAGATCAACCTGTCGACCGTCACGGAAGAGTCGTTCGAGCGCTTCTACCGCCTGACCTCCACCAATACGGCTGAATACAAGTTCGCCATTGCGGAAAACAACCACTTCGTACTGCTGGCCGGTCACGAGTCCATCTATTCGAATGACGAAGACTTCTCGACCTGGACGAACGGCCAGACCGACGAGCGCCTGACGAACGTCAACCACGGTACGCAGGCTAACATCCCGTCCTACACCTTCTCTGAAGTGGCCTACAACTCCTTCTTCTCCCGCCTCTCCTACGACTTCGCCGACAAGTACTTCTTTGACGCGACGTTCCGCGTTGACGGCTCCTCGCTCTTCGGTGCGAACCGCCGCTACGCTTCCTTCTGGTCGGTAGGCGGTATGTGGAACATGAAGAAAGAGGCGTTCCTCGGCGACGTGGACTGGGTTGACAACCTCCAGCTGAAAGCTTCCTACGGTACGACCGGTAACTCGGGCATCAGCAACTACCGGGCTTACGGTCTGACCTCTACGGGCAAGCTCTACGACGGCCAGTCTTCCTGGTACGTGGCTTCGCTCAGCAATCCGAACCTCACCTGGGAAACCCTCGTGGCGTTCAATGCCGGCGTCAACGGCCGCCTCTGGAACAGCCTGACCTTCAATCTCGAGTTCTACAACAAGAAGACCAAGGACATGCTGATGTATATTCCGTACTCCTATATCTCCGGTTTCTCCGGCGGTTGGGGTAACGTGGGTTCGATGCGCAACCGCGGTATCGATCTCGAGCTGAAATACGACGCCATCCAGACGAAAGACCTTTACCTGGGCTTCGGCTTCAACATGAACTACAACAAGAACGTCATCACCGAACTGTATGACGGCCGCGATGAATTTGTGGACGGCAGCTCGGGCCTGAAATTCCAGGTCGGCCACGCATACGGTGAGTTCTTCCTGGTTGATTTCGCCGGTGTCGACCCCGCCAACGGTAAGTCTCTCTGGCGCAACGCAGACGGTACGCTGACCAGCTCTTACAGCGAAAGCAACTCCGTCTTCCTGGGCAAGAACCGTTTTGCTCCCTGGTCAGGCGGTGCATCGATCGATGCCAGCTGGAAAGGCCTCTCGTTCAATGCAACCTTCTCGGGCGTGCTCGGCAAGTATATGGAGAACTACGACCGCTACTTCGTTGAGAACCCCGCATTCGCAGACGAGTCGAACATGACCAAACGCATGATGAACATCTGGACCACCCCGGGCCAGATCACGGATATCCCGAAGGCCAGCGAACCGGTGAAGCACGACAGCCGCTTTATCGACAACGCATCCTTCGTCCGTATGAAGAACATCCAGCTTTCCTATGAGTTCCCCAAGCCGCTGCTGCAGCGCACGGGCTTCATAGGCGGAGCAAAAGTGTATGTATCAGGCCGTAACTTGTTGACTTTCACAAAGTATACGGGCTGGGATCCTGAAATCGACGCCATTACGGCCATGGGTAACTACCCGAATACGAAACAGGTTGTATTCGGTGTCGAATTGACATTCTAATCAAGGAGGATTCAGTATGAAAAAGATATTATTCAGTCTTTGCGCCCTTGCAATGATTTTCGTGTCGGCCTGCAACCTTGACCTGGCACCGACCAGTTCCATTTCAACCGAAGAATCTCTCCGCTCGATGGACGACGCGCAGAAACTTCGCAGGGACCTCTACCTCACGATGCGCGACCGTATGGCTTCCGGCGCTCCCGTTTATCTGCTGGAGTTGATGGCAGATTCGTTCCACGGTTCCATCACCTACGGTAACCGCAACGGTGAATACTACAAGTGGGAAATGCGTTCCACCTTCGGCAATGTTGAAACCCTCTGGGAGAAGGCATACTACCTGGTGATGCTCGCCAACTTTATGGAAGAGGGCATCCCCGCGCTGAAGGAAACGGCCACCACCGCCGAGAAAGCGCAGTATGACGTGATTCTGGGTGAGTGCGCATTTGCCAAGGCATATTCGATGTTCAAGCTGACCCAGCTCTTCTGCAAGAACTATGACGCTGCCAGCGCCAACACCGATCTGGGCGTGATGCTGTCCGAAAAGACCTTCACCACCCCGAGCGAGCAGGCCACCTATCCGGGCCGCAGCACGATGGCCGCAACCTACAAGTACATTGAAGACAACCTGACCAAGGCTGAAACGTTGCTCGCAGGCGTTGCTGGTGCAGAAGGTTCGATTTACATTACGGTCGACGCCGTGAAGGCCCTCGAAGCCCGCGTTGCCCTGACCAAGGGTGAGTACGCAAAAGCTGCCGGTCTGGCTGCTGCACTGGTCGATGCCGGTGGTTATCCGCTGCTCGACAACCAGGCAGACATGACGGCCCTCTGGACCAACGACAGCGGCAAGGAGTGCATCACCCAGTTCTGGTCCAGCATCCTTTCCAACGCTTCCACCAACGACTACGGTTACATTGAGTTCACCGGCGGCGTGTACGCTCCGAACTACATTCCTGAAAAGTGGATCGTGGATGCTTATGACGCCAACGACCTCCGCTTCACGACCTGGTTCCGCAACACGCCGGTCAACCTGGGCAACTTCTCCGGCACGGTCTACCTGTGCTTCAAGTTCCCCGGCAACCCGGAACTGATGTCTTCTACCGGCGCATCCACCTATATGCACAAGGTTAAACCGTTCCGTATTGCGGAGCAGTACCTGATTGCGGCAGAGGGTTATGCAATGGACAACCAGCCCGTTCTGGCCAACAAGTACCTGAACGACCTTCGCGCAAAACGCATCCCGGGTTATGCCACTGTAAACTACTCCGGCGACGAGCTGATGAACCAGATCAAGAAAGAGCGTGCGCGCGAATTCTTCGGCGAAGGTTTCCGTTTCACGGACCTCAAGCGCTGGAACCAGGGCTTTGCCCGCAGCGCCGCCCAGGACAAGAACCTGGTGATCGATGCGAACAGTGAATACACGGAGCTTCTCTCCCGCGAGGCTGCGCATCCGTTCTTCGTATGGCCTATCCCGCAGGCCGAGATCGACGCCAATCCGCAGATCCGCACGCAACAGAACCCCGGTTATTAACAGTAAAAACAGATCGCTATGAAAAAGATACTTTCAACGATATCCGTTTTGATGATGGCGCTCTTCGCGTTCACATCCTGCGAACAGCCCAACTTCATCTATGAGCCGGAGAATGAGTGCCTGACATTCGGTACCAACAGCGGCTCCTGGCTCGTTGCAGACGATCCGGTGATCGAGGTTACCCTTACACGCGGCGTGGTCAACACGGCGGTTGACGTTCCCCTGACGCTCGCCGGTGACGCGCTCTTCTCGCTGACCACCCCCTCGCCCGTCAAGTTTGCAAGCGGCGAAGACACGAAGACGATCCAGATAGGATTCGACGCCACCCAGGTCCAGGCGGGTGAGAAATACACCTTCACCCTTTCCTTCGACAAGACCAAGGTGTCGCCTTCCGGCTGGAACGAATTCTCCGGAACCCTGATCGCGCCGGGTGGAGCATCCTCGGAATTCGAGGACTACGCTACGGTGGAATTCTACCAGGGCAAGATCAACGCCTGCGTCCGTCTGGAGCAGGAACTCCACTCCACGCTGCAGGTTTCCAAGCTGGACCCGAACAAGTACCGCATCAAGAATGCGATGAACTCGGGCATCGACCTCGACTTCACGATCGATTCCGACGGCATTGTCTACCTGAGCAACGAAACGACCCTGTGTCCGTTCGACAACGAACAGTATATCAAGATTCCGAGCTCCATCGAGTATGAAGGCGAGACCATCACCTTCTGGATCGACCAGAATCCGAAGTACAACAAGATTGCCGAGAACGCCGCTACCGGTGAGCACCTGATGGGTATGACCCCCGACGGCGGCACCTCCATTACCTGGTATGTCTGGATGGAAACGGCATCGAAGGGCATCCTGAAGTTCACCGCCGACGATGACGGCTGGTGGCGTATGTACTTCGATGTGGTCAATATGAATCCGAAACCGGATCCCGACCTCGATTACGACCGCCTGGGCAAGGTGGAGTTCTACCAGGGCAAGATCAACGCCAATGTCACTTCCGAGGCTGTGCTGCACTCGCTGCTGCTTGTCAATAAGTACGATGCCAACAAGTACCGCATCAAGAATGCGATGAACTCGGGTATCGACCTCGACTTCACGATCGATTCCGACGGCATTGTCTACCTGAGCAACGAAACGACCCTGTGTCCGTTCGACAACGAACAGTATATCAAGATTCCGAGCACGGTCCTCTATGAAGGCGAACCGATCACCTTCTGGATTGACCAGAATCCGAAGTACAACAAGATTGCCGAGAATGCTGCATCCGGCGACCACCTGATGGGTATGACTGCCGATGGCGGTACCTCCATTACCTGGTATGTCTGGATGGAAACGGCATCGAAGGGCATCCTGAAGTTCACCGCCGACGATGACGGCTGGTGGCGTATGTACTACGACGTAACAGAAGTCTATCTTTAATCTTTTGAAAGCACCGTCCCGGTCGGCAAGGGCCGGGACGGGTTGCTTTTTTACGAATCGAAATGCGGAATTTTTTACTGGGAATCGCGATTCTCTCGGTCCTCTGTCTGCCGGCTTGCGATAAGCCGGACGACGGTCCGCGTCACCTGACGCCGGAAGAGATCGAGTATTACAAATCCCTGCAGGTGCAGCAGACCATCGATGTCAGCAAATATGTTGAATACCGTAAAGGCGACAGCCCGGTCATCCTGACCGTGCCTCACGGCGGGACGGTGGTGGAATCGTTCCTGACGCTCCGCAACAACTCCAACTGTCCCGATCCGGAGTTTGCCACGGACCTGGACTACAATACCTACGAACTGGCCGACGAAATCGATAAGGCCTATTACGCGCAGACCGGCCACCATCCCTATCTGGTGATGGCAAAGATCAAGCGCAACCACGTGGATTTCAACCGGAAGCGGGAGTGGGCCATTCCCCGCGGCGACGACAACCTCGGAAAGGTCTACGACGCTTATCACAACTATGTGGCGCAGGCGCGGACCGAGGTCACCTCGTTGTACGGATCGGGCCTTCTGCTGGATATCCACGGTCAGAGCCACTCCCAGCACATTGAGCTGGGATACCTGCTGACCTCTTCGGTGCTGGATAAATCCGACGCCACGCTCGATTCGGGCAACTATGCCGCAACGTCCAGCATTCCCCACCTGGCAAAAACCAACAAAAGCGGCTTCTCCTTCTCACAGGTCCTCCGGGGTACCTATTCCTTCGGAGGATACCTCCACGCAAACGGGCTGGAGTGCGTGCCGCGCCCAGGATACACTTCGCCCGGCAACAGTCCGTATTTTTACGGGGGCTATACGACCCGTATCTACGGCTCCTACAACGGCGGAACCATCGACGCCATCCAGTGCGAGTTCCGCTACTCCTATCGCGACACCCAGTCGGAACGCCTTCGCGCCGCGGCCGCCTTTGCGAAGTCGATCTCCGAATTTATGGCTAAACACCGGTAATCTATTGTATTTCAATGAAACAATACCTCGATCTGCTCAGACATATCCGCGAGAACGGAACCTTTAAGGAAGACCGGACCGGGACGGGAACGCAAAGCGTGTTCGGCTACCAGATGCGGTTCAACCTCGCCGACGGCTTCCCGCTGCTGACCACCAAAAAGGTCCACCTGAAATCCATCATCTACGAGCTCCTCTGGTTCATTGCCGGCGATACCAACATCAAATACCTGAAAGACCACGGCGTCTCCATCTGGGACGAGTGGGCCGACGAAAACGGCGACCTGGGTCCGGTCTACGGCCATCAGTGGCGCAGTTTCCCTACGCCGGACGGCGGTCATGTGGACCAGCTGAAAAACGTGGTGGAGCAGCTCAAGAAGAATCCCGACAGCCGGCGTCACATTGTCTGCGCCTGGAACCCGGCGGAGGTAGATCAGATGGCGCTGCCGCCCTGTCATACGCTCTTCCAGTTCTACGTGGCGGACGGTCGCCTCTCCTGCCAGCTCTACCAGCGCAGCGCCGACGTCTTCCTGGGCGTGCCCTTCAACATTGCCTCCTACGCACTCCTGACGCTGATGATGGCGCAGGTCTGCGGCTATGAGCCGGGCGACTTTGTGCACACCTTCGGCGACGTCCATATCTATAAGAATCATTTCGACCAGGTCGCGCTCCAACTCTCCCGCGAGCCGCGCAAACTTCCCACGATGCGCCTCAACCCGGACCGCAAAGACCTGTTTGAATTCCAATACGAAGACTTTACCCTGGAGGGTTACGATCCCTGGCCCGCCATCAAAGCCCCCGTTGCCGTATGAAACCACTCAACATGATACTCGCCGCTGCCGAAAACAACGCCATCGGGCGCAAGGGCGGCATTCCCTGGCACATCCGGGAAGATTTTCAGTATTTCAAACGCACCACCCTGGGCCACACCGTGATCATGGGCTACATGACCTGGGTGTCGCTCGGCAGCAAGCCGCTTCCGGGCCGCAAGAACTTTGTGATCTGCCTGCCTGAAATGCGGACCGGCAACGAGACGACCGAAGGCGCGGAGTTTTTCCCGAGCCTCGAATCGGCGATTGCCGCGGCAGAGGACGAACCCTTTATCATCGGCGGCGGCTACACCTACCGTCAGGCCCTTCCCATGGCCACGCGCATCTACCTGACGCGCGTCCACAAGGTGGTTGAGGATGCCGACACCTTCTTCCCCGAACTCCCTGAAGATGAGTGGCGTTGCTCCCGCGTTGGGGAGATGCTCCACGATGACGAATCCGATGTTGATTTTGAATTCCTGATCTATGAAAGAATCTGACAGAAGCAGTTTTGGCAGCAAGTTCGGCGTGATTGTGGCCATGGTCGGCTCGGCCGTAGGGCTGGGCAACATCTGGCGCTTCCCCTACATGGTGGGCGAAAACGGCGGTGCCGCCTTCATTCTGATCTACCTGCTCTTTTCGTTCCTCATCAGCCTGCCGGTTTTCTGCGCGGAGTTTGTGATAGGTCGCCGCGGCCGTGCCGGTGCGATGGGCGCTTTCCGCAAGCTGGCCCCCGGCTCCAAATGGTACCTGGGCGGCATCTTGAGCATCGTAGCGGTCTTCCTGATTCTCTCCTTTTACAGCGTGGTTGGCGGCTGGGGCATTAAATATATGGTGGACGCCATCCAGATGAAGTTCTCCTCCGGCGCTGCGGCCACGGACTTCGGTGCTGCCTTCAGTGCCTTCTCCACGGGCCGCTATGAGCCGCTGATCTACATGCTGATCTTCGTGCTGGTCACCGCGGCCGTCGTGGTGCTGGGCGTGCAGAAAGGCATCGAGCGTTTCTCTAAGTGGATGATGCCGCTGCTCTTCGTGCTGATTCTGGTGCTGGTAGTGCGCTCGGCCTTCCTTCCCGGCGGTGCAACCGGCTACAGCTACCTTTTCCGTCCCGATTTTTCCAAGATTACCTCCGGTACGCTGATTGCGGCGCTGGGCCAGTCCTTCTTCTCGATGTCGCTGGGTATGGGTGCCATCATCATCTACGGTTCGTATGTCAAGAAGAACGACAATATCCTGAGCCACTCCCTCATTACCGTCTCGCTCGATACGGTATTCGCCCTGCTGGCGGCCTGCGCCATCATGCCGGCCGTCTTCTCGTTCGGCGTGCAGCCCAACCAGGGCCCGGGCCTGGTCTTCGTGACGCTGCCCTATATCTTTACGAACATGCCGCTGGGTAACCTGGTGGCGCTGCTCTTCTTCGTGTCGCTGCTGCTGGCAGCCATCTCGTCGGCCATTTCACTGGTGGAGGTGATGGTCAGCTTCCTGATCGAAGAGTGCCGCTGCTCGCGCAAACTGGCGGTGGGAATCTCTATCGCCCTGCAGGCCGTCTTCGGTACGCTCTGCTCGCTCTCGCTGATGCCCGACACGCCGCTCAAGGTGGGCGGACTGAGCCTGTTCGACCTCTTCGACAAAGTCTCCTCCGACTATGTGCTGACGATCGGTGCGCTGCTGATCGTGCTCTTCGTGGGCTGGCGGCTGAAGAAGGCGGACTTTATGGATGAAATGACCAGCGGCGGCACGGTTCGCGCACCCAGATGGATCACGAACGCCATCTATTGGATCATCAAGGTGGTGGCCCCGCTCGCGATCCTGACCATCCTGATATTCTCGTAATAAATCATTATCTTTGCGAGTTGCACTTACAAAGATAAACCTATGGCATTGCGTTGCGGTATCGTCGGCCTTCCCAATGTGGGTAAATCGACCCTGTTCAACTGTATCAGCTCCTCCAAGGCGCAGGCGGCCAACTTCCCGTTCTGCACCATCGAACCGAATATCGGCTCCACCACGGTGCCCGACGAGCGGTTGAATGTCCTGACGGAGATGTGCCACCCCAAGCGCACCATCCCCGCCACGGTGGAGATCGTGGACATCGCCGGCCTGGTCAAGGGGGCGAGCAAGGGCGAGGGTCTCGGCAACCAGTTCCTGGCCAACATTCGCGAAACCGACGCCATCCTGCACGTGCTGCGCTGCTTTGACGATCCGAACGTGACCCACGTGGACGGCAACGTAGATCCGGTGCGCGACAAGGGCGTGATCGATACCGAGTTGCAGATCAAAGACTTGGAGACGGTAGAAAATCGCATTGCCAAGGTGCAGAAACAGGCACAGACCGGTGGCGACAAGCAGGCCCGCAAGGCGCTGGACGTACTGCTGAAGTACAAGGCAGTGCTCGAGCAGGGCCGCAACGCCCGCGAGGTGAGTTTCGACACGCCCGACGAGCGCAAGATCGCGCGGGAATTCTGCCTGCTCACCGACAAGCCGGTGCTCTATGTCTGCAACGTGGACGAATCCGCCGCCGCTTCTGGCAACGCCTATGTCGAGGCGGTCCGCAGTGCGGTGGCCGGCGAGAATGCGCAGATTCTGGTGATCTCCGCCAAGATCGAATCCGAAATTGCGGAGCTCGAAGATCCCGAGGAGCGCGCCATGTTCCTCGAGGAGATCGGGTTGAAGGAGTCGGGCGTGGTCCGGTTGATCCAGGCCGCCTATGCGCTGCTCGGACTGCGCACCTTCTTCACAGCCGGTGCCGACGAATGCCGCGCATGGACCATCCACGTGGGCGACAAGGCTCCCCAGGCTGCGGGCGTGATACATACCGACTTCGAGAAAGGCTTCATCCGCGCCGAGGTCATCAAGTATGCCGACTTTGTGGAACTGGGTTCCGAATCCGCCTGCCGCGCCGCCGGCAAACTGGGCAGCGAAGGCAAGGAGTATGTGGTGGAAGACGGCGATATCATGCATTTCCTCTTCAACGTGTAAACGAAACAAAAACTTACAATATGTATAGAACGCATACCTGCGGCGAGTTGAGAGCCGCAAACATCGGGCAGACGGTCACCCTGGCCGGCTGGGTCCAGCGGGTCCGCAAAATGGGCGGCATGACCTTCGTTGATCTTCGCGACCGCTACGGCATCACGCAGCTCCGCGTGGACGACGCTTCTGCAGAAGAGGTCCGCACCGCAGCGGCAAAATTGGGCCGCGAGTTCGTGATCCAGGCTACCGGTCTGGTTGAGGAACGCGCCAGCAAAAACGCCAAGATTCCGACAGGCGACATCGAGTTGAACCTCACCGGAATCAACATCCTCAACGAGGCGATGACCCCGCCCTTCACCATCGAAGACGAGAGCGACGGCGGCGAGGATCTCCGCGCCCGCTACCGCTATCTGGACCTGCGCCGCAACCCGCTCAAGAATGCGCTGATGCTGCGCCACAAGGTTGCGCATGAGGTTCGCAACTATCTGGACGGCAAAGGTTTCCTGGAGATCGAGACCCCGTTCCTGATCAAGTCCACGCCGGAAGGTGCCCGCGATTTCGTGGTGCCCTCCCGCATGAACCCGGGTCAGTTCTATGCATTGCCGCAGAGCCCGCAGACCTTCAAGCAGCTGCTGATGGTGGCCGGCTACGACCGCTCCTTCCAGATTGTCCGCTGCTTCCGCGACGAAGACCTGCGCGCCGACCGCCAGCCGGAGTTCACGCAGATTGACTGCGAGATGAGTTTCGTGGAGCAGGAAGATGTGCTGAACCTCTTCGAAGGCATGATGCGCCACCTCTTCAAGACCATCCACAACTTCGACATTCCCAACCCGATGCCCCGCATCACCTGGTACGACGCGATGGACCGCTACGGCAGCGACAAGCCGGATATCCGTTTCGGCATGGAGCTCCGCGAGTTGGCCATGCTGCAGGGCAAAGGATTCTCCGTGTTCGACGGCGCGGAATATGTGGGCGGCATCGCCGTTCCCGGCGCAGCCGAATACACCCGCAAACAGATCGACGAGCTCACCGAATGGGTGAAGCGTCCGCAGGTGGGCGCCAAAGGGTTGGTCTATATCCGCTGGAATGCTGACGGAAGTATCAAATCTTCTGTAGATAAGTTCTTTACGCCCGAACAGCTGCAGCAGGCGGCAGAAGCTGCCAGCGCACAGAAAGGTGACCTGGTCCTGATTCTCTGCGGAGCGAAGCGCAAGACGCAGACACAGCTCGGCGTGCTCCGAATTGAAATGGGCAACCGGCTGGGCCTGCGCAAGCCGTTCGACTACGCGCCGCTCTGGGTGGTGGACTTTCCGCTCTTTGAATGGGACGACGAAACGAACCGCTTCTATGCGATGCACCATCCCTTCACCGCACCCAAGCCGGAGCACCTCGACTGGTACTATTCCAACAAGAAGGAAGACCTCGAACGGGTATGCGCCAACGCATACGACTTCGTGCTGAACGGCGTGGAGCTCGGCGGCGGTTCGATCCGTATCCACGAGGCTGACGTTCAGAGCCGTATGTTCGAGATTCTGGGTATCACCAAGGAAGATGCGGACGCCAAGTTCGGCTTCATCATCAACGCCTTCAAGTTCGGTGCACCGCCGCACGGTGGCCTGGCGTTCGGATTCGACCGCGTCTGCGCCCTCTTCGGCGGCCAGGAGACCATCCGCGACTATATTGCATTCCCCAAGAACAATATGGGCCGCGACGTGATGCTCGATGCGCCTTCGGCCATCGACCAGGTCCAGATGGACGAGCTTTTCCTGGCATCTGCCGTCCCTTCGAAAACGGAATAGCCGCCCGTTAGGCCATGGACCGCTCGCAGGAGTACGTCGATTTCATTCTTGACAAGTTTGCGCGGCTGGAGGTGGTCAGCGCACGGAAGATGTTCGGCGGTCATGTATTGCACATGGCGGGCCGGGTGCTGGGGTTTATCTTTGAAGAGGAGTTTCTCTTTGAACCCGGGCCTACGATCGACCGCCTGCTGCCGAATGCGGAGCGCAAAGAGTTGTTCCCCGGTTCCAAACTGTTCGTGGTGATAGACGAGGGGATGAGCGCGCAGCACCTCTGTGCGCTGGCCGAAGCCTGCTACGAGGACCTGCCGCTCCCCAAGCCCCGCAAATCCAAGAAGTCGGCGAAAGCCGCGGCCCGGGAAGCTGCCGTGGCCGAGCAGTTCCCCTTTGCCAAAAACATCAAATGGTAGCGCCGCTTAGCGGTACTGCGAGATGCGCGCCTCGAACCAGGCCTTGACGTCCGACCAGCGATAGTACGGACCCGAGATTGGTTTGAGGGTGGGGATGCGAACCTCCTGTTCGTTATAGAGGAACTTCACGAGTACCGGGACGTCGTCGCCGGCGCGGTAGAAGATCAGTTGCAGGTTGGAGGCCATCGGGATGCGTTCGAACGCCTGCCAGGCCGGATTGGCGGCCAGCGCAGGCATCCGGTCGCCGGGACCCTCCAGCCCCATCAGGCCGGCCAGCGGAAGGATGCCGGTGTCGTGGCCGAACCGCAGGTCCGCGGCGCGGTTGCTCTCCGGTCGGATCGCCGCCTCTGCGCGGTCAATGAAATCTTGCAACAATCCCTGTGCCGGCGCCCAGAGCACGTTCCGCCCGTACTCCTCCGAGTTGGCCATCGATACATAGCAACGCACGTTGTAAGCCTCATATTGAATCAGCAGTTCTTCCGGTGTGAAATACTTGGTCAGGATCCGTGTCCCGGTCTCTACGCATTGGTCGATTCCGCCTGCATGATAGAGTTTTTCGCAAAAGCGGTGAGGATTATCAATTACCGTTGCGACCGCCTCCGCCGATCCGCGGAAAAGGCTCTTGATCAGGCGGTCCGGATTGAATTTCACCTTCAGCAGCGAATCTTGCAGCCGGCGGCTTCCGCGCGATACCGTCTGGCCGTCCTGATAGTCGTGGGCCAGCAGGTTAATGTACTTCTGACCGGTGATGAAGTGGTACCGTACCCGCGGCGCACGGTTGTCCAGTTCGTCGGTAAAGTTGGCCATGCTGATCAGGCAGCGCGGGATGTTGCTCGACTGCACGTCCACCTCGGTGCGCTGTGCGAAGACTTCCGGTACGCGCTCGTAGAGCCGCCCGGCAATTGCACGATGCTCGCGTCCGCCCCGTTCCGTCAGGTCGCCCACCATCCCCTCGTGCTCCGCCGTGACCTTCTCTACGTCAGCCAGGCACTGCTCACCCAGCGGCGTCAGGAGGCCGGCCTCTTTGGCTTTGGTCAGATACTCGAAGGCGGCCGTGGCGTTGGAGCCCAGCGACCGGCGCGACCCATGACGTCCGTAGTGACTCACATAGAAAGCGTTGTAGCCTGCAGGAGCGGGGGTGTCGGGCGTGGCCACATATTCATAGCTGTGGTGCACCGCTGCCGCGCGGTCAGGATTCTCGCGGAGCAGCTCTGCGGTGGATTTCAGCGGCTGCGCGGCCAGCGCGGCCGACGACAGGGCCAGTACCGCGATGCAGAGGGAGCGGGTGAAGTGTTTCATAGAGGATTATTTTAGATCTTTGCCGTGATGGCGGTCAGGGCGTGGTAGACCGGGCCGTCTTCGGTGGCGGCGGGTTTGCCGTTGTCGCCGCCTTCGCGGATGCTCTGCACCAGCGGAATCTGGCCGAGCAGTTCCAGCCCGTATTTATCACATAGCGGCTTGCAGCCGTCCTTGCCGAATATGTAGTACTTGTTCTGCGGCAGTTCGGCCGGGGTGAACCATGCCATGTTCTCCACGACACCCAGGATCTTCTTGTTAATCTGCGGGTTGCGGAACATGTTCACGCCCTTCTCCACGTCGGCCAGGGCAACGGCCTGCGGGGTGCTGACAATGATGGCGCCCGTCAGGGGAATGTCGTTGACTAGGGAGATATGGATATCGCCGGTTCCCGGAGGCATGTCGATCAACAGGTAATCCAGTTCGCCCCAGCGCACTTGCTGGATCATCTGTTTCAGGGCCGTGCAGGCCAGCGGACCGCGCCAGATCAGCGCCTGTTCCGGCTTGGCGAAGTAGCCGATAGACATCCACTTGACACCGTATTTGCGCACCGGGACAAAGATCTCCTTGCAGTCGGGGGTATACTCTTCACCTTCGGGCAGCGGGGAGCCGTCCGGACGGAAGAGTTCGATTTCGGGCATCACGCCCTCGGTGCCGGTCATCTTGGGAATGGAAGGGCCGTAGACGTCGGCGTCGGCCAGACCCACGCGCCATCCCTGACGGGCCAGGGTGATGGCCAGGTTTACGGCCACGGTGGATTTACCTACGCCGCCCTTGCCGGAGGCGATGCAGATGATATTCTTCACATCCTTAAGCAGGTCGTTGTCCAGGTTCAGGACCGGGGCCTGCTTCTTAGGTTTCGGACCGTTGGGATTGTACGGACCTTTAATCTGAAAATCGTTCATATCCGTTTTGTTACGTTTATTTTCGTATAATTTCGCTTATCAGTCAAGCTTATAACTCTTTCTGTGATACGGCGTTATGCCGTAGTGACGAATCGCTTCGCGGTGCTCCGCCGTCGGGTAGGCCATATTGCGGTCCCAGCCGTATTGCGGATATTCGGCGGCGAGGCGCCGCATATATTCGTCGCGGTGTGTTTTGGCCAGCACCGACGCGGCCGCAATGGCAGCCGAGCTGGCGTCGCCGTGAATCACACAGTGCGCCGGAATCCGTCTGCCGTCCGGTGCCGTATAGGGCCGGAACCGGTTGCCGTCCACCAGGATCAGATCGGGCCGCAGCGAGAGTCCGTCCAGTGCGCGCTGCATTCCGGTGATGGAGGCGTTGAGGATATTGATTCGGTCGATCTCCTCCGCATCTACCGCCACTACCTTCCACGCAAGCGCCTCGCGTTCAATCACTTCGCGCAGCTCGTCCCTTTCGCGTTCGCTGAGTTGTTTGCTGTCGTTCAGCAGCGGATGATAGAACCCTTCCGGCAGGATGACGGCCGCCGCGAATACGGGTCCGGCCAGACAGCCGCGCCCCGCCTCGTCACAGCCCGCGATCCGTACCCCTTCGCCCGCGAGCAGCTGACGCGTGCCGTGATAGCAGCGGCTTGGGTTGGGTTCCACCTCTTGAAGTGTATAAATATCTGATATTCCGGCTTTTCGCCAAACTTTCCAAGGGACTGTGTTGCGGCCGCAGACCACGAAGAGCGGCTTGCGGTGCTGCCGGCAGAGCCGCGCAATCCCGTCTATCAATTTACCGCTGAGACTCTGCGCATCGAACCGGCCTTCGCCCGTGATGACCGCATCGGCTGCAGTAATCCGTGCTTCAAGGTCCACCCACTGCCCGAAAAGTTGCCAGCCCGGAATCAGCTGCGCGCCGTAGATGGCATGCAGGGTGGCACCCACACCGCCGGCCGCACCGCCGCCCGGGAGCAGCGGGTCCAGTCCGAGTTGCGTGGCAAGGGCCTCCATCCTGCGTTCCAGCCGTTCGAGCATGGCGGCATCGGCACCCTTCTGCGGCCCGAAGACCATCGTGGCGCCGTCAATGCTCAGCAGCGGGTTGCGCACGTCGCAAGCCACCTGAACCTCAATCTTTCCGCAGATATGGTCGCGCACCCAGGCCAGGTCGGCATCGGTCACATCGCGCCCCGGTTCCAGGCAGAGCATGCCCGCCCCGCCGTCGTTGGTGGCGCTGCCGCCGATTCCCAGCACGATCCGCTTGACGCCCAGCGCCACGGCTTTGCGAATCAGCACGCCCAGGCCAAACGTGGTAGTCTTTTCGGGATTGCGCAGCTCCGGTTCGATCTGGGCCAGCCCGCAGACCTGCGCCATCTCGATGAAGGCCGTACCGTCACACAGGAGCAACGGTGCTCGCAGCGGTCGCATCAGCGCATCAAATGTCTCGACTTCAATGCGTTCCGGGTTGGCTCCGCGCGCCGTAAGCGCGTGTTCCAGGACCGCCAGGGAGCCGTCGCCCCCGTCGGCCAGCGGCAACTTTACGATCTCCAGATGGTCCGCCTCGCGCTGCACGCAATTGCGCAGCAGGGCCCTCTCCAGAGCGTCAGCCACCTGCGGCGAAGTAGCCGTTCCCTTGAACTTGTCCGGGGCTATGAGGATGCGCCGTTTCATAACTACAAAGTTACAAGGAAATCCGGTTTGCGAAAAACAATTAAAAAGCATAATTTTGCAGACTCTACAACATTGGATAAAAAGTAAATATTAACATAAACAGTATGAAGAATTACACCACTGACAAAATTCGCAACATCGTCCTGCTTGGCGGCACACGTTCCGGCAAGACCACTCTTGCCGAAACCATCCTCTTCGAGGGCAAAGTGATTGACCGTCGCGGTACGATCGAAGCGAAGACCACCGTCTCCGACAACACCGAAGTCGAGCAGATCTACCAGCGTTCCATCTATGCAACTCCGTTCTACGCAGAGTTCCAGGATCACAAATTCAACTTCATCGATGCTCCGGGTGCTGATGATTACATCGGCGGCGTCATCTCGGCCTTCAAGGTCTGCGATGCCGGCGTGATGCTCGTCAACGCACAGCAGGGCGTCGAGGTCGGCACTGAGATCCACGGCCGCTACGCAGAGCAGTACAAGATGCCGCTGGCAATCGGCGTCAACCAGCTGGATGCTGAGAAGGCCAACTGGGACACCACCATCGACTCGCTTCACCAGGCATTCGGCAAGAAGCCGGTCGTGCTGCAGTATCCGGTCAACCCGGGTCTGGCGTTCGATGCGTTCATCGACGTGACCACGATGAAGATGTACAAGTTCAAAGACGAGAACGGCACCCGCGAGGAGATGGCCATTCCCGCCGGTGAACAGGCTAAGGCTGAGGAGATGCACGCAGCACTCGTCGAGATGGCCGCAGAGGCTGACGAGGAGCTGATGGAGAAATTCTTCGACGCAGGCGACCTCAGCACCGAGGATATGCACAAGGGTCTCAACATCGGCTTCGCAGCCGGTGAGATCTATCCGGTATTCTGCCTCTCCGCAAAGAAAGACATCGGCGTGAAGCGCCTGATGGAGTTCCTGATCGAGGTGGCTCCGGCACCCAAGGAAGACCCGAAGGGCCCGACCTCTCTCTTCGTTTACAAAACCGCTGTCGAGCAGCACCTGGGCGACGTTTCCTACTTCAAGGTAGTCTCCGGTAAGCTCGTGGAAGGCCAGGATGTCGTGAACATGGACAACGGTTCCAAGGAGCGCATCACCGCCCTCTATGCAGTGGCAGGCAAGAAGAAAGAGAAGGTTACCGAACTCGTGGCAGGCGACATGGGTTGTACCGTGAAACTCAAAGCCGTCAAGTCCGACCAGACCCTCAACCAGCCGGGTTACGACAAGACCGTCGATCCGATCGTCTTCCCGCAGGCCAAGTACCGTGCAGCCGTCAAGGCTGTGGACGAGAAGGACGAGGAGAAGCTGGGCGAAGCACTCAACCGCCTCGCAGCAGAAGACCCGACCCTCCGTATCGAGTACTCCAAGGAGCTGAAGCAGACCATCATCAACTGCCAGGGTGAGCAGCACATCAACGTCCTCAAGTGGCGTGTGAACAACGACTACAAGATCGCCATCGAGTTCCTCGCTCCGAAGATCCCGTATCGCGAGACCATCACCAAGGTGGCCAACTCCACCTACCGTCACAAGAAACAGTCCGGTGGTGCCGGCCAGTTCGGTGAGGTGACCATGCTGATCGAACCGATCGTCGAGGGTGTCGAAACCACCGGCAAGTTCAAGATCGACGGCAAGGAGCAGGTGATGAACATCAAATCCAAGGAAGAGTTCGAACTGCCTTGGGGCGGCAAGTGGGAGTTCTACAACTGCGTCGTCGGCGGTGCCATCGACGCCAGCTTCATGCCGGCCATCAAGAAGGGTATCACCCAGAAGATGGAAGAGGGTCCGCTCACGGGTTCCTACGCCCGCGACATCCGCGTCTTCGTCTACGACGGTAAGATGCACCCGGTGGACTCCAAGGAAATCGCCTTCATCATCGCCGGCCGTAACGCCTTCAAGGAGGCATTCCGCGTAGCAGGTCCCAAGATTCTCGAGCCTATCTACATGGTCGAGATCATGGTCCCGGGCGACTGCATGGGCGACGTGATGAGCGACATCCAGAACCGCCGCGGCCTGATCGAGGGTATGAACTCTGAAAAGGGCTTCCAGATCCTCCGCGCACGCGTTCCGCTCGCTGAACTCTACCGCTACTCCACGACGCTGAGCTCGCTCACTTCGGGCCGCGCTTCCTTCACGATGGACTTCCTTGAGTATCAGCAGGTACCTGCAGACGTTCAGGACAAGCTCCTCAAGGCTTACGTCGAAGAAGAGAAGGACGAATAGTGATATCCGCCCTTCACATCAACAAATCCTTCGGGACCCTCCAGGTCCTGAAGGATATTTGTTTTAAGGCAGACACTGCGGAGGTGGTCAGCATTGTGGGCGCCTCCGGGGCTGGAAAATCTACGCTGCTGCAGATTCTGGGCTCGCTGTCGCGGCCCGATTCCGGAACGGTGGAGATTGACGGGGTGGACATCTACAGCCTCTCGTCGTCGGAACTGGCCTCTTTCCGCAACCGGAAGATCGGCTTTGTCTTTCAGTTCAACAACCTGCTGCCGGAGTTTACCGCGCTGGAGAACGTGATGATTCCGGCGCTGATCGCCGGGCGTTCGCGGCGGGAGTCTGCTGCGGCGGCCGAATCACTGCTCTCCGAACTGGGTTTGGGTGAACGGTTGGGCCACAAACCTTCCGAGCTCAGCGGCGGCGAACAGCAGCGCGTTGCCGTGGCCCGCGCCCTGGTCAATTCACCGGCGGTGCTCTTCGCCGACGAACCCTCCGGCAATCTGGACAGCCGCACCAAGGAGGAGTTGCACCGGATGTTCTTCGATCTGCGCGACCGCCACGGCGTGACCATCGTGATCGTGACCCACGACCGCGACCTGGCCGCCCTCTCCGACCGCGTCCTGGAGATGAAGGATGGACAGTTCATGTAGAACAATGCGATTGCCGTCAACAATGAGTATTTGCCCTTGGCGGCTAGCTCTCTGCAACACTGTGAGTTATGTAAAGTGCTACCCCTCAGAACAGGGGGTAGCACTTATAGTATTTAACTGATAGACTGATACTTAAGTGCCAAACTTCCAATTTAAGAAGTTCAGCGTACGCCAGGATGTCTCCGCCATGAAGGTGGGGACCGACGGTGTGCTGCTGGGGGCCTGGGCGACGGTCTCCCCGGACGACCGCCGGGCATTGGACGTAGGCACTGGCACCGGCCTGATCGCCCTGATACTGGCCCAGCGCTCCGCGGCCTTGGTATCCTCTCCGGCCGCTGAGATGGGAATCCTGGGTATCGACATTGATCCGGCAGCGGCGGGAGAAGCCGCGGAGAACTTCGCGGCATCCCCCTGGGCTGACCGCCTGAGCGCCCTCCCGATGAGCCTTCAGGACTTCACCGCAAAATGGGAACAAAACCCCGCCGTTTCGTTCCCGAATCATGCTCCGGAAACCCAAACGGGAACAAATACCCCCGATTTTGTTCCCGAATACTTCTTTGACGTCATCGTCTCCAATCCGCCGTTCTTCGCCGCCGACGTGGCGGCTCCTGACGCGCGGCGTTCCGCCGCCCGCCAGTGCGGCTCGCTGCCTCCTTCGGAGTTGCTCGCCGCCGCCCGGCTCCTGCTCTCGCCGTCCGGCCGCCTCGCCGTCATCTACCCCCCGGAAGAGGCTGCTGCGTTCCGTCTCGAAGCCGAATCCGCCGGCCTCTACCTCAGTCGCCAGACGCGCGTCATCACCACTCCCGGACAGCCCCCGAAGCGCCTCCTGATGGAGTTCACCCGCACCCCCGGCCTCCCGCATTTCGACGACCTGATCCTCGACAGTCCCGCCTGCCGCAACCTTACGGCAGACTTCTACCTGGACTGACGCTTTTTGCCCAAAATCCGCTTTGCCAAACCCTGCAAATTGTCTAAATTTGTGGGCGGATTTTTGACAATACACCCCCTTTATATCATGGCTAAAACCTATACTCTGGAGCAAATCTCCTCGCAGGTCCGCAGGGACATCGTGCGTATGGTGACGCAGGCCGCATCGGGCCACCCGGGCGGATCGATGAGCAGCACCGACATTCTCACCTGGCTCTTTTTCAAAGAAATGAACGTAACGCCGGAAACCTGGCACCGCGCCGGAAAGAACCTCGATATGTTCTTCCTTTCCGCCGGTCACATGACTCCCGTCTACTACAGCGTGCTCGCGCGCCGCGGCTACTTCCCCGTGGAAGAGTTGCGCACCTTCCGCCGTTTCGGTTCCCGCCTGCAGGGTCACCCCTGTGTTGAGAAGGGTCTTCCTGGCGTCAACCAGGCAGCCGGTTCGCTGGGCCAGGGCCTCTCCGTGGCACTCGGCACCGCGCTGGGCAAAAAGATATCCGATGATGCAAGCCGCGTCTTCTGCCTGATCGGCGACGGCGAGAGCGAGGAGGGCCAGATCTGGGAAGCCGCCCTGCTGGCAGCGCACCACAAGGCCGACAACCTGGTGGCCATCACCGACTGGAACCACAAGCAGATCGACGGCGACACCGAAGAGGTGGCCGGCCTGGGCGACCTCTCCGAGAAATGGCGCGCCTTCGGCTGGGAAACCATCGTCGCAGACGGCCATGATTTCAAAGCGATTGAAAAAGCTTTCGCCGACGCCCGCAAAAAGGGCGGCAAAGGCAAGCCGGTCATGATTCTCTTCAAGACGGAAATGGGTCACGGCGTAGACTTTATGGCCGGCACCCACAAGTGGCACGGCAAGAACCCTTCGCAGGAGCAGTGCGACGCCGCCATGACGCAGCTCCCGGAAACCATGGGCGACTTCTAGCCTTCCCCGATTTCCGTAAACGAAAATAAACGTAAGCAAACGTTTAAAAACGGATAGTGACGAAAAACTCAATCCTAAGAGAAACAGACCAATAGAACGACTCGAATCATGAAAGAATATATCAATACCGGTAATAAAGACACCCGTTCGGGTTTCGGCGCAGGGCTGGCCGAACTGGGTCGCACCAACCCCAAAGTGGTCGCGCTGACGGCCGACCTCAAGGGTTCCCTCAAGATGGATGAATTCGCCGCAGAGCATCCGGAGCGCTACTTCGAGTGCGGCATTGCGGAGGCCAACATGATCGGCATGGCAGCCGGCCTGGCTATCGACGGCTACATTCCATTCGCAGGCACCTTTGCAAACTTTGCGAGCGCGCGCGTGTACGACCAGATCCGCCAGAGCGTCTGCTACTCCCGCACCAACGTCAAGATCGCCGCATCGCACGCCGGCGTCACGCTGGGCGAAGACGGCGCCACCCACCAGACCCTCGAGGATATGGGCATGATGCGCATGCTGCCCGAGATGGTGGTGCTCTCGCCGTGCGACTACAACCAGACCAAGGCGGCCACCCTCGCCGCTGCAAAGCACGACGGCCCTGTCTATCTGCGCTTCGGGCGTCCGGCAGTCCCCAACTTCACCCCGGCCGACGCCGCCTTCGAAATCGGCAAGGCCATCCAGCTGGAAGAGGGTAAGGACGTTACCATCCTGGCCACCGGCCACCTGGTTTGGGAAGCCATCCTTGCAACGCAGGAGCTTGAAAAGCAGGGCATCCGCGTAGATCTGTTCAATATCGCCACCATCAAACCGCTCGACGAAGCGGCGATCCTCGCATCGGCTGCCAAGACGGGCCGCGTGGTCTGTGCGGAAGAGCATATGATTGCCGGCGGTCTGGGCGAAGCGGTGGCCGGTCTGCTGGCCCGCAAGAGCGCGAAACCCGCGCAGATGCGCTTCGTGGCAGTGAACGACATCTTCGGTCAGAGCGGCACCCCGGCACAGCTTTTGAAAGCCTACGGCCTGGATGCGGAGCATATCGTCGCGGCTGCGAAGTCATTCTAAATACCGGAAATCCGGGCCGAAAGGTTCGCAGCAAACCACCAGACTATTCCTCCGCCCGCCCGAACCCGATGGAAGACAGTGACATCCTGACCTTGTTCCGAGAAGGCGAACGCGACCGCGCGTTCAACATGCTCGTGCGCAAATATTCGGAACGCCTTTACTGGCAGATCCGCAATATGGTGCAGGTCCACGAAGATGCGGACGACGTGCTGCAGAACACATGGATCAAGGTCTGGGATGCGATCGACACCTTCCGCGGCGATTCCCAGCTCTACACCTGGCTCTACCGGATTGCCGCCAACGAATCCGTCACCTTTCTGAAACGCGCGCGCCTGAAAGCAGCCCTCTCGCTGACCGGTTATGAGCGCGTGCTCAGCAACCGGCTGGCGGCCGACGACTATTTCAGCGGCGACAAGGTACAGCTCGCGCTCCAGAAGGCCATCGCCACGCTGCCGCCCAAGCAGAAGGCGGTCTTCACGCTGCGCTATTTCCAGGAACTGCCCTACGAGGAGATCTCGGAAATCCTTGAGACTCCGGTCGGTTCCCTCAAGACTTCCTATCACTACGCCGCGGGCAAAGTGGAGGCGGAAGTCAAAAAAATGTTGGATTGATTTTTAACTTTTCATAAGACCATCGGTCTAAAAGACAACGAACAAAGCAATGAAGGACACGAAAAACATTCTCGAACAGGAATCGCTGAAGAAGGCGCCGTTCACCGTCCCCGAAGGTTACTTCGCCACGGTGGAGGACCGCGTTCGCGAGCGTATTTCCCAGCCCGTGAAGACCTCGCGCCTCTGGACGGTACTCAAACCCGGGATTGCAGTGGCGGCTATGTTCCTCATTATTTTCGGAATTGGTTACGCCACCCTGTCGCTGACAGGTACGCTGGGCAGCGGCCGCTCGGCCCAGTTGCTGGCAGAAGCCGAACCGGAAATCTCGGTCGTAGAGGCTGACCTCAACGAGAAGATTGAAGAACTTTCGGATGACGAACTGTTGGAATATCTCTCGGAGACGGTTTCGCTGACCGATTTGCAAATGTTCCTCGCAGACAATTTAAGTTATTAAAAATGGGTAAAATGAAAAGGTTAATGGTTTTAATGAGCGCACTGCTCATGGTTGGTGCAGTCGCTTACGCGCAGCCCTCCGACGCGGACAAGGCAAAGCACGCCAAGCACATGGAGCAGATGCGTACGGAAAAGATCGGTTTCCTGACCGAGCGTCTCGAGCTGACTCCGGAAGAGGCACAGGTCTTCTGGCCGGTCTACAATGCTTATGAGAAGGACATGATGGAAGCCGGCAAGGCTGTCCGCGACGCCCGCAAGGCGCTCCGTCCCGCCAAGGATCAGAAAGATCAGGCAGAACCCTCCGAGAAAGAGGTGAAGGCCCGGATCGACGACTATCTGAAGGCCCTGAAGGCAGAGGCCGAAATCAAGGCTAAGTACAACGGCCAGTTTATGAAGGTGCTTCCGGCTGTCAAAGTTGCCAAGCTCTACATGGTAGAGGAGCACTTCCAGAACAAGATGCTGCGCGAGATGTTAAAGCGCCAGGCTGAAATGCACGGCAAGCAGGGCAATCGTCCCGACGGCGACAAAGCGCCCAAAGCTCCGAAGGGTCCCCGCTTTGGAAAGAAAGCGAAGGATGTAAAGGAGCACAACGCTGCCAAAGAGGTTCAGGAAACCAAATAACTGCGTGGCAGATAAGTCCCTGATACTTAACAAAATGCTAAAAATCGGTCAGCCAAATCCGCTGACCGATTTTTATGTTCTGCCTGTGAGTCAATAACTTAGCCGCCACGATCTGAAGGCTGGCAACCCCCGATGGTTTTGTGGCGAGCGCGTTTTTTTAGTATTTTTGCAGCCGCTATGAAAAACATCCGGAACTTCTGCATCATCGCCCATATCGACCACGGCAAGAGTACGTTGGCCGACCGCCTGCTGGAGCTGACCCATACGCTCGAGCAGCGCGATATGGAGGCGCAGGTGCTGGATTCCATGGATCTGGAGCGCGAGAAGGGCATCACCATCAAGTCTCACCCCATCCAGATGGAGTACACCCGCGGCGGGGAGACCTTCGTGTTGAACCTGATCGATACCCCCGGCCACGTGGACTTCTCCTATGAAGTCTCGCGTGCCATCGCCTCCTGCGAGGGTGCGCTGCTGGTGGTGGACGCCACCCAGGGCATTCAGGCTCAGACCATCTCCAACCTCTATCTGGCCATCGAGCACGACCTGGAAATCATCCCCGTGCTCAATAAGATCGACATGGAGGCGGCCATGGTGGATGTGGTGCGCGACCAGGTGGTGGACCTGATCGGCTGCGATCCGGAAGACGTGCTGCTGGTCAGCGCGCGTACCGGCGAAGGCGTTCCGGCTGTGCTGGACGCAATCGTAGACCGCATTCCTGCGCCCAAAGGCGACCCGGACGCTCCGCTGCAGGCCCTGATTTTCGACTCGGTTTTCAACTCGTTCCGCGGCATCATCGCCTACTTCAAAGTGGAGAACGGCAGCATCCGCCCGGGCGACAAGGTGAAGTTCGTCAACACCGGCAAAGAGTATGTGGCCGACGAGGTGGGTGCGCTCAAGATGAAGCTCTGTCCGCGCAACGAAATTCCCTGCGGTTCAGTAGGATACATTATCTCCGGCATCAAGACGGCGGTGGAGGTCAAGGTGGGCGACACCATTACGCATACCGACCGTCCGTGCGCCGGCGCGATCGCGGGATTCGAAGATGTGAAGCCGATGCTCTACGCGGGTATGTTCCCCGTCTCGGCCGACGAATACGAAGACCTGCGCGCCTCGCTTGAAAAGTTCCAGTTGAACGACGCTTCGCTGGTGTTCGAACCGGAGAGTTCGCTGGCCCTCGGATTCGGATTCCGCTGCGGCTTCCTGGGCCTGCTGCACCTCGAGATCGTGCAGGAGCGCCTTTTCCGCGAATTCGACATGGACGTGGTGACCACGGTCCCGAACGTTTCTTATAAGGTATATACCACGCAGGGCGCCTGCCTGGACGTGCACAACCCTTCCGGTTTGCCGGCTCCCACGCTGATAGACCGGATCGAGGAACCCTATATCCGCGCGCAGATTATCTCGAAATCAGAGTTTTACGGCGCCATCATGAAGCTCTGCCTGGACAAGCGCGGCACCCTCACCAGCCAGCACTACCTGACCGCGGACCGCGTGGAACTCAATTACGAGATGCCGCTTTCGGAGATTGTGTTCGACTTCTACGACAAGCTGAAATCCATCTCGAAGGGCTATGCTTCGTTCGACTACCACGTGATCGGGTTCCGCCCGGCCAAGCTCGTGAAGCTCGACATCCTGCTCAACGGCGAGCCGGCCGACGCCCTCTCTACGCTGATCCACCAGGACCACGCCTACGAGTTCGGCCGCAAGATATGCGAGAAACTGAAGGAACTGATCCCGCGCCAGCAGTTCGATGTGGCCATCCAGGCCGCCATCGGTGCCAAGATCATCGCCCGCGAAACGGTGCGCCAGGTGCGCAAAGACGTGACCGCCAAGTGCTACGGCGGCGATATCACGCGTATGCGCAAGCTGCTGGAAAAACAGAAGGCGGGCAAGAAGCGCATGCGCCAGATCGGCCAGGTGGAGGTTCCCCAGTCGGCCTTCATGGCGGTGCTGAAGCTGGACTAGTCGTCCGAAGTCACTCTTTTCACGCGGGTTTTGATGCCGTCCCAGAGGTCGAGGAGTTCATCTTCGATCTTGCCTTCGGTGCGGACGCCCTTTTCCAGGCGTTCGTATTTTTTACGGCACTCGGGGCTGCAGAAGACCTGTTCGGGGTTGGCCTTGACGAAGGTCGTGTCGCAGATGGGGCAGGTCAGGGTTGCTCCGACAGGAGCCTGCCGGTTGATGTCCACCACGCGCTCATACTTGTTCCAGAGTTTCTTGACGCCGGAATGGCCGGTGACGCCCTTGTAGACGGCAAGGCCGATCAGCAGGACGACGACGGTCCACAGGATGCTGGAAAGGATTTTCTTCATAGTCGGCAAGTTTTGAGACCTCTCCGGCAAATTTACAACTATTTCGCGTATCTTTGCAAACTATGCGTATGGAATTGCCCCGCAAAGGTTTCTGGCGTGCCGCCCTGGCCGTTGCCCTGCTGCTGACCGTGGCAGCACCGGCCCGCGCACAGTATGAATCCTTCGGCACCGAGCCGCTCAAGATCCAGTGGCGGCAACTGCAGGGAGCAAACTATTCCGTACTCTATCCGCAGGGGCTCGACTCCCTGGCCCGCCGCTATCTCTACCTTTTTGAATCTTCCCGCGCGCAGGCGGGCGACCTGATGCGGATCGAGGTGCCCAACGTGCCGCTGATCCTGCATCCCTACGCCCTCACGCCGGCCAGCAGTCCGGTCTGGGCTCCGCGCCGTGTGGAACTGTTCACCACGCCGAGCGCCAGCGAGCACTTCGCGCTGAGCCACGACCGCTACCTGGCCCTGCGCAACAACGTCCGGCTGGCCTACATGGGCCACTACGGCACCTACGCCTTCAAAGTGTTGAAGTATGTCTATGGTGATCAGTCGGTTGCCTTCGGTGTCGGGTTCAAGCCCACCGTCTGGCAATGCGTCTCTTCGGCCGATTCGTTTGTCTCCGACATGACCCTGTCCGGGCCGGGCCGCAACGCGGAATACCTGATGTTCTGGCGGGCGGCCTTCGTGACGGGCGACCGGCGCATCTATGACCGCTGGCACTTCGGCTCCTACCAGAATTATATGCCGAACGACAAATCGATGGGCTACCTGCTGGTGTCGGACATCCGCCTCTTTGACGACCGCTACTACGGCGTGGGCGATGCCATGACCATCCAGATGCGCGACTGGTGGGACCTGTTCGGCGTCTGGAACCGAAGCTTCCAGGAGGCCACCGGCCGCACGGTCCGCAAGCACTGGCGCAACGTGGCGAGCAATTACGCCCCCATGTGGTACGACCAGGACCTGCAGCGCGCTCCCTTTACCCCGTTTGAACCGCTGGCCGAGGTGCCGGCCATCTATACCGAATACCGCAACCTGGCGCCGACCGCGCAGGGCCTTTTCGCCACGCAGGCCGGCTACGACCATTCGAACCGGCTGGTCCGTCTGGACGATGAGGGCGGAGCACACCGCATGCGCGCCTTCTCGCAGCAGGCGAGCCGGATCGTGACGGACGGCGGAACGCTCTACTGGTCTGAAATCGTGCCGGATGCACGCTATGATCTGGTGGAATACTCCGTGCTGCGCAGCTACGACACCCGTTCGCGCCGCACCCGCACGCTGACACACCGCACGCGGCTTTTCAATCCGACCGTGTCGCCCGACGGCCGTGCGCTCTGGGCGGTGGAATATGCCCCGGAAGGCGGCTCCTCGGCGGTTGAGTTCGATCCCGCCACGGGTCGCGAACTCTCCCGGATTGCCGCTCCGCAAGGCTGCCGGCTGGTTGAAGTACTGCAGGCGGGCGGAATGCTCTATGCTACGGGAATTACGGACGAAGGCATGTCACTGCTGTCGGTTTCACCTGCGGGCGGCGATGACGCCTGGAGCACCTGTATCGCCCCGCAGAACAGCTACCTGCAGCAGCTTGCCCGGCTGGGCGACGACCTTTGCTTTGTCTCCGACCAGGACGGCGTCTGCTGCATCTATCGCTATGGTGTGGCCGACGGCCGGGTGACCAAAATTGTCCATTCGCGCTTCGGCGCTTTCAACCCCGTCGAATCCGACGGAGCGCTCCTCTATTCCGACTACGGCGTGAAGGGTCACCGGCCCGTCCGCACGCAGCTCGCGGCGCTTGAAACGCGTCCGGCAACCCTCTCCGGCGACCGTTCCGGCGCCTTCGCGATTGCCGACCGCGAGGCGGCCCAGGCCGCCGCGCCGCTCGCCGCCGCAGCCCTCACCCCGGAACAGGACGCCGCCCTGCGCGCTTCCATCGACACCCTCGCGGAGCAGCCCTACAACCGCGCCTCGAACCTCTTCAAGGTCCACTCCTGGGCCCCGTTCTACGCTTCGGTTTCCCGTGCGATGGCCTCCAAGTTCGAGCCCATCTACCAGCTGGTCTCCCCGGGCTTCACGCTGCTCTCGCAGAATGAATTGGGCACGATGGTCGCATCGCTCGGCTACGGCTGGCACTACGCGCGCTACCAGCCGGAAAGCCCGCGCCACAGCTTCCATTCCGCCCATCTTTCCATGACCTACAGCGGTCTCTATCCCGTCTTCGACCTGAACGTGGATTTCAACGACCGCTATCGCACCGACCTGATTTTTGATGGCGATCCTGTCGAGCCGACGCCCGGTACGGCACCGCCCGATTTCAGCACGACAAGCCCGTCGCTGGACGTCTCGCTGCGCACCTCCATTCCCTGGAACTTCAGCAGCGGCGGCTGGCAGCGGGGCCTCACGCCGGAGCTGACCCTCTACTTCAGCAACGACTATATCACTTATAAATCGCACGAAACACCGCTATTCGGCTGGACGGCCGGCCTCTCCGGTTACACCCGGATCGAGAAAGCGCGGCGGCATCTCTCGCCCCGGCTGGGTCTGGGCGGTGCGGTCCGTTACTCGGAAGCTGCCTGGTGCCCTGAAGAGGGTTCGCTCAGCAAGGTGCTCTCCGCACGGCTCTACGGCTGGCTGCCGGGCGTAATGCCTTCGCACAGCCTTCGGATCGACACGCAGTGGTGGCGCGACTTCGGCATCTACAACAGCACTTCGGCAATCGGCGGCGTGGACCGCCTGCGGCCCCGCTTCCCGCGCGGCTACGATTCGGCGCTTGCCAAGAACCTGAACCTGCAAAGCGTGGCTTCCGCCTCGATCGATTACGGCTTCACCATCCCGCTGGGCGACGTCACCTGGCCGTGGCTCTACTACCTGATGCGCCTGCAGGTGGTGCCGTTCGCCGATGTGGCCGTCTCACACTCCGTTACGCAGCTTCCGGCCGGATCGGTTCTGGATGATCACGTGTTGATGCCCAATCAGTGGCCGCCCGTGGCGCGCTACGGCTACAAGCAGATATTCGGCTCCTTCGGTACCGACCTGTTGGTCAACGCGCACTTCTTCCGGATCGGCGCCGAGCTGAACCTGGGCGTCCGCATCGCTTTCCCGTATGCTTCCAACGCCGGTGTCAGCGGCTTCAACGGCCCCTTCTTCGGCTTCCTCCTCTCGAATAATCTTTAGAAACCTACGACCGGGCCAGACGGGCGGCGAGCCAGCCGATCAGCGAGACGGCGCCCACCGTGATCAGCACGTCGGCCCAGCGGACGACCACGGGGTAGGCCTCCACCACGAAGTTGCCCGGCATCTTGATCAGAGCGAACTGCTGCTGCAGGAAGCAGACCAGCAATCCTACGGCCGTGCCGATCGCCACGCCCAGCAGCGAGATGTACCAGCCTTCGCGCACGAAGATGCCGCGCGTGAGCTTGCGGTCGGCTCCCATCGATTCCAGAATCTGCACGTCCGCCTGCTTCTCGATCACCAGCATCGAGAGCGAACCGAAGATGTTGCACGAGATAATCAGTACGATGAAGAGCAGGATGGCGTAGATGGCTATCTTCTCGTAGGAGAGCAGTTTATAGATGGTGTCGTTCTGCTGGTGACGGTTCTTGACGGTGAAGTCTCCGCCCAGCGCGGCGGCAATCTGTTTCTGCTGCGAAGCCGGAACCAGTCCGCGATGCGTCAGCGCTTCCGGAGCAAAATAGACTTCAACCGCCGAAACGTTCTGCGGCTCTTCGAGCAGCGTTCGCAGGGTGGCCAGCGGCACGAAGATGTATTTCTTGTCGAACCCCTGCTCCAGCGAGACGATTCCCCGCGGTTCGAGCACTTCACGGTGCAGGGCGGAGAAGGGATCGAGCAGCGGGATTTCCGCTGTGCGCGAAGGGAACCAGACCTCCAGCGGCGTGAGGAAAACCGGGCGCAGACCCAGTTCCAGCGCGAGCGTCCGGCCAATCACCGCACCGGGCCGGCCGGTGCTGTCCGTCAGCGCGAAACTGCCCTCGGTCAGATAATCTTGCAAGCCGGTAACCTGCTGATAATCCGTATCAACGCCCTTGGCAGTGGCCACGCACTGACGCTCGCCGTAGCGCAGGTACACCTTCTCTTCCAGCGTGCCGCAGACGGTGCGGACGCCTGCCTCCGTGTGCAATGCCGCGAAAGAGGCCGCATCCGGATCGAACCGCCGCCCGTCGGCCGACTGGATCAGCAGGTCGGGGGTATGGCTGTCGCTGAGCGAACGGATGATCGAATCGAATCCGTTGTAAATGCTGAGGATGATGATGAGCGCCGCGCAACCGGTCGCGATGCCGGCTGCCGAGATGCCCGAGACAATGTTGATGACATTGTGCGACTTCCGGGCAAAGAGATACCGCCTGGCTATGAAACCCGGCAGGTTCATCACTTCTTGAGCAGTTCGTCGATGTGCTCGACGTAATCCAGGGAGTCGTCGAGGAAGAATTCCAGTTCCGGCACGATCCGGAGCTGTTTGGCCACCATCCGGCCGAGTTCGCCGCGGAGTGCACGGTTCTCGTTCTCCAGTTTCTCCATCACCTCTTTCTGCTTGGCAGAAGGAAAAATGCTCACATAGACGCGGGCCTGCGCCAGATCGGAGCTGATCTTGACGCCGCTGACCGTTACCATGGCGCCGTCGTAGGCCGCCATACCGCGGCTGCGGATGATTTCTGCCAGGTCGCGCTGGATTTCACGGGCTACTTTGAGCTGACGGGTGGACTGGGGAGCTTCCATTATTTCACGATTAAAATGTAGTAATCTTTCTTGCCCTTCTGGACCAGGATGTATTTGCCGTCTATGATGTCGGCTTCGGTCAGGCTGCCGTTCGGGTCGGTGAACTTCTCTTTGTTGACGGAGAAACCGTTGCCCTGAATCATCTTGCGGGCTTCGCCCTTGGAGGGGAAGACCTGTGTGCGGACCGCCAGCGCTTCAAGGATATTGAGCGGAAGGTCGGCGCGGCTGATTTCAAAGGTCGGCACGCCGTCGAATACGGCCAGGAAGGTTTTTTCGTCCAGGCTGCGGAGGTCGTCGGCCGTGGCTTTGCCAAAGAGCATCTCCGATGCCTTGACGGCATTGTCGTATTCGGCTTCGCCGTGGACCATGATGGTCACCTCGCGGGCCAGCAGTTTCTGCAGTTCGCGGCGCTCCGGGCACTGGCGGTGCGCTTCGATGGCTGCTTCTACGGTCTCGCGGTCGAGCATCGTGAAGATCTTGATATAGCGTTCAGCGTCAACGTCGCTGACATTCAGCCAGAACTGATAGAACTGGTACGGGCTGGTGCGTTCCGGATCGAGCCAGATGTTGCCCTTTTCCGTCTTGCCGAACTTGCCGCCGTCCGCCTTGGTGATGAGCGGGCAGGTCAGGGCGTGCGCCTCTTTGCCGAGCACGCGGCGGATCAGTTCCGCACCGGTGGTGATGTTGCCCCACTGGTCGGCGCCGCCGAGCTGCAGGTGGACGTCACGGTGCTGGTAGAGCCAGAGGAAGTCATAACCCTGCAGCAGCTGGTAGGTGAATTCGGTAAAGCTCATGCCCTCGCTCGAATCGCGGCTGAGGCGCTTCTTCACGGAATCCTTGCTCATCATGTAGTTGACCGTGATGAGCTTGCCGATATCGCGGGTGAAGTTGATGAAGGTGTAGTCCTTCATCCAGTCGTAGTTGTTGACCAGTTCGGCCTTGTTGGGGGCGTCGCTTTCGAAATCCAGGAAGCGCGCGAGCTGCTTCTTGATGCACGCCACGTTGTGCGCCAGCGTGGCTTCGTCCAGCAGGTTGCGCTCCGCGCTCTTCATCGAAGGGTCGCCGATCATGCCGGTAGCACCGCCCACCAGCGCGAACGGTTTGTTGCCGCACGCCTGGAAGTGCTTGAGGATCATGATGCTCACCAGGTGACCGATATGCAGGCTGTCGCCCGTGGGGTCGATTCCCACGTAGGCCGACATGGGACCTTTCGCAAGTTCCTCTTCCGTTCCCGGGGTGATGTCGTGGATCATTCCCCGCCACTTGAGCTCCTCAACAAAATTCTTCATCGCTCTTGGTCTGTTAGCCGACAACCCACACCATCACGTGGTTGTCAAAGGTCATGTATTCCAGTTCAAATTCCTCTTCCGTGCCGTCCTTGTGGTAGAAGGTGGCCTCGATCTCGCCTTCGTCGTGCGGGTTGAACCGATCGATCTCGATCTGCTCCGCAAAGTCTACGCCGTTGATGGACATCCGCTTGTAGATGGCCTCCTTGGCGCACCAGTAGATGGCCAGCTGCAGGGAGCGGTGACGCTCGGAGAGGTCGTCCAGCTCATCCTCGGAGAGGGCTTTCTTCTCCACTGCGGAGAAGTCGCGGTCCAGCCGCTCGATATCGATACCCAGCGCCTCGTCGGGATGGAGGATGATGGCCACATAGTCGTTGGTATGCGAAATGCTGATTTCGGTGGCGAGATTCTGGAGATAGGGCTTGCCGTTGTCGTGGTGGCCCAGGTAGACCCGCTCGTCCTCAAAGATGGTATTGAGCAGGGCCCGCTCCGCCAGTTTCTCCTTCCGGCGGGCTTCGCTTTTGAGGAACGTCAGTTCTTCGAGTTCATCGTCCGGAATGGCCGTGTTCTCCCTGAGTTCCTGTTCGGACTCCGTAATGTGCCAAACATAGATTTTGGCGTCATTGTCAAGTTCTTTTGTAAGGTATAGTGCCATAAATGGTTATAAATGTGCTATATAATGGCGCGGCGACCGCCCTTTCCGAGGGTGGCTGCGTTGCATCTGTCCGGGTGAAAACGCTGCACGGAGCATCGTAACGGCCCGTCGGGGCTGTCACTGATCAGCTGGGTATTGCAACTCGGAGGTTCCAAAATTTGTGCAGTTTAGTTAGTATGTTGAGATACCAGGATTCGAACCTGGACTGGGAGAACCAAAATCTCTAGTGCTACCATTACACCATATCTCAGTAAAAGGCAAAGGTACAAACTTTTTGTTATCTTTGCAGACCCAATGGCAGGAAAGAATCAAATCCTTGAAGACTTCACCCGCAGCGAATACAAGCAGGGTTTCGAGACGGACATCGATCAGGAGTTCGTCCCGAAGGGTCTCAATGAAGATATCATCCGGCTGATTTCCGCCAAGAAAGAGGAGCCCGCCTGGCTGCTCGACTTCCGGTTGGACGCCTTCCGCAAGTGGCAGAAAATGACGCTCCCCACCTGGGGCCACCTGACCATTCCGGAGATTGATTTCCAAGACATTATCTACTATGCCGCGCCCAAAAAGCGCAAGGCGGTCACGGAGATCGATCCGGAGCTGGAAAAGACCTTCGACAAACTCGGCATTCCTTTGAACGAACGCGCGGCCCTCAGCGGCATGGCGGTCGACGCCGTCTTCGATTCGGTCTCGGTCAAGACCACCTTCAAGGAGACGCTGGCGGAAAAAGGCATCATCTTCTGCTCCTTCTCCGAGGCGGTCCGGGACTATCCGGAGCTGGTGCGCAAGTACCTGGCAACCGTGGTTCCGTCGGGCGACAACTTCTATGCGGCGCTCAACGCGGCGGTCTTCAGCGACGGCTCGTTCTGCTACATCCCCAAGGGGGTGCGCTGTCCCATGGAACTCTCCAGCTATTTCCGCATCAACGCACGCGGCACCGGCCAGTTCGAGCGCACGCTCATCGTGGCCGACGAAGGCTCGTACGTGAGCTACCTGGAGGGCTGCACCGCGCCGATGCGCGACGAATCGCAGCTGCACGCGGCCGTGGTCGAGATTATCGTGGAGAAGGATGCCGAGGTCAAGTACTCCACCGTGCAGAACTGGTATCCCGGCGACGAGCAGGGGCGCGGCGGCATCTACAACTTCGTGACCAAGCGAGGCATCTGCAAGGGCGACAACAGCCGCCTCTTCTGGACCCAGGTCGAGACGGGAAGCGCCATCACCTGGAAATACCCGAGTACCATCCTCAAGGGCGACAATACCGTCTCCGAATTCTATTCGGTGGCCGTGACCAACCATTTCCAGCAGGCCGACACCGGTACCAAGATGATCCACATGGGCCGCAACACGCGCAGCCGGATCATCAGCAAGGGTATCTCCGCCGGCCGCAGCCAGAACAGCTACCGCGGCCTGGTCCGCGTGCTGCCGGGGGCCGAGAATGCGCGCAACTATTCGCAGTGCGACTCGCTGCTGCTGGGCGACAAGTGCGGTGCGCACACCTTCCCGGTGGTCCGCAGCGACAACCCCACCGCGGTGCTCGAACACGAGGCCACCACCTCCAAAATCAACGAAGACCAGCTCTTCTACTGCCGCCAAAGGGGTGTAACAGAGGAAGATGCAGTGGGCCTGATCATCAACGGCTACGCCAAAGAGGTCCTCAACAAGCTCCCGATGGAGTTTGCGGTCGAGGCCCAGCGGCTGCTCAAAGTTTCACTTGAAGGAAGTGTAGGATAATCTATGTTCAGTACCGATTTCATACTCTTTTCGCTGGGCGGTATCGGCGTCAGCCTCATCGAGCTGCTCTCGGTGATGGTGGGCCTGACCTGCGTCTTTCTGGCCGGCCGCGCCCGGGTGGCGAACTTCTGGTTCGGGTATCTCTACAACATCCTGCTCTTCGTGATGTTCGCCCAGAAGCACCTCTACTTCAGCATGGCGCTGCAGCCCGTGTCGCTGGTCATCAACTTCTTTGGACACTATCGCTGGACCCATCCGCAGGAGGGCGAAGCGAATCGTAATAATCAGCTGAAAATCACCCATCTGGAGAAGCCGCTCCGCGTGCGTTATCTGCTGATCGTGGTGCTCTTCGCGCTGATTCTGGGCTGGTCGCTGCAGCAGGCCGGGGTCGCCTGGCCGGACGCATTCCCGCCCGCCGAGCGCCCGTATATCGACGCACTCGTGACCATGACCATCCTGCTGGCTCAGTACCTCTCGGCGCGCAAGAAGCTGGAGTGCTGGTATGCCTGGATGGTGGCCAATACCACCAACATCATTCTGTATATTCTCGCCGGACTCATCTTCATGCCCATCGTCTGCGCCTGCTACCTGGTGCTGGCGTTCTTCGGCTTCTCGTCCTGGCGTAAAACAATGAAGGAACAATAGTTATGCTGACAGTCAAAAATCTTCATGCGTCCGTCGGAGAGAAGGAGATTCTCCGGGGAATCAACCTGGAAGTCCATCCGGGCGAGGTGCACGCCATCATGGGCCCCAACGGTTCGGGCAAGAGCACGCTGGCCTCGGTGCTGGCGGGTCGCGGCACCTTTACCGTGACCGAAGGCGAGATCCTCTTCAAAGGCCGCGACATCCGCGACCTGACGCCGGAAGAGCGCTCCTGGGCCGGCATTTTCCTGGGTTTCCAGTATCCCATCGAGATCCCCGGCGTCAGCAACGTAAACTTCATCAAGGCTGCCGTGACCGAGCACCGCAAGCAGAAAGGCCTTCCCGAGCTGACCGCAGCCCAGTTCCTGAAAATGATGAAAGAGAAGATGGCTATCGTGGAGATGGATTCGAGTTTCTCCGGCCGCGCCGTGAACGTAGGCTTCTCCGGCGGCGAGAAGAAGCGTAACGAGATTTTCCAGATGGCGATGCTCGAGCCGGACCTGGCGCTCCTGGATGAGACCGACTCCGGCCTGGACGTAGATGCCCTGCGCATCGTGGCCACCGGTGTGAACCGGATGCGCCGCCCGGACAACGCGACCATCGTCATCACCCACTACCAGCGCTTGCTGGACTATATCGTTCCCGATTTCATTCACGTCCTCTACAAAGGACAGATTATCCATACCGCCGGCAAGGAACTCGCCCTCGAAATCGAGGAGAAGGGCTACGACTGGCTCATCAACCGGTAAGAGGAGGCTCTGGACGTGTCGGATATCCGTAACTATACGTTTAATAACGCTTCCGGTCATATTCCCCTGATCCTTGGTCCGGGAGAATCGGTTGTCGCATATGTGCTGCAGGATGCGGCCGCCGACGCCGTGCTGGATGCCGACTTCGAGGTCACGTTGGCCGAGGAATCTTCGCTGCAGATGATCTTCATTGCGCTGGGCGGCAAGCAGGTTTCCAACCGGATGAAGATCCGTCTCGCCGGCCCCCATGCGGAATGCCGTCTCGGCGGACTCTACCTGCCCGGCGGCGACCAGCAGATGAGCTTCGATATCCGTCTTTCGCACGACGTTCCGGAGTGCTACAGCTCCCAGCTCTTCAAGGGCATCCTCCGCGACCGCGCCCAGGCCCGTTTCGACGGCCTGATCTATGTGGCACCCGACGCCCAGAAGACCGAGGCTTACCAGGCCAACCACAACCTGCTACTCTCCACGGAGGCCCGCGCCACGGCCATGCCCCAGCTCGAGATATATGCAGATGACGTGAAATGCAGCCACGGTGCCACCGTCGGCCGCCTCAATGAAGACGAACTCTTCTACATGCGTTCCCGCGGCATCACCGCAGAAGAGGCTGCCCGCCTCCAGCAGATGGCCTTCGTAGGCGAAGTCCTGGAGATGATTCCCGACCCCGCGCTCCGCGACACCCTCTCCGCCCGCGTCCTCGAGCGACTGTAAATTCCCGGGAAATTATTATCTTTGGATATGTTTTACAACGAATTCCAAGGATTAAAGCTCTCGGCGCTGGGATTTGGCGCCATGCGGCTTCCGTTGCTCCCGGACGGCAAAACGGTAGACAGTGAACATACGGCCAAGATGATTGACGCAGCCATCCGCAGCGGCGTCAACTATTTCGACACGGCGGTGCCCTATCACAACGGCACCTCCGAAACCGTGATCGGCGAGATTCTCAACCGCTATCCCCGCGAGAGCTGGTATCTGGCCGACAAATACCCCGGCCACCAGCACTATCCCACCTTCAATCCGGCGGAGACCTTCGAGCGCCAGCTGAAGCGCTGCGGGGTGGATTACTTCGACTTCTACCTCTTCCACAATATCTGCGAGAACGATATCGACGACTACATGAACCCGCGCTGGGGCATTCTGGAATACTTTGTGGAACAGCGCAAGGCGGGCCGCATCCGCCACCTGGGCATGTCGTCGCACGCCTCCGTGCCGCTCTTCCGCGAGCTGCTCGACGGTCCTTACGGAAAGGCCATCGAGTTCTGCCAGATTCAGCTCAACTACCTGGACTGGACCCTGCAGGATGCGCGCGAAAAGGTCCGCCTGCTGAACGAGCACAACATCCCCATCTGGGTGATGGAACCCCTGCGCGGCGGCAAGCTGGCGGCCGTGCCGGAAGTCCCGATCGACGAGGCGTTCCGCTGGGTGAGCAACGTCCCCGGCGTCACGGTCACGCTGAGCGGAATGTCCGCGCTGGAGCATGTGGAGGGCAATCTGCAGACCTTCGCCGAGCGGCGTCCGCTGACGGCAGAAGAGGAGCAGCGCACCCTGGCCGTGGCCGAGACCCTGAAGAAAGGTGTACCCTGCACCGCCTGCCGCTACTGCTGCGACGGCTGCCCCGTGGGACTCGACATCCCGGCTCTGCTTGCCTCATACAATGATATGGCCATGGGCACCGCGTTCGGTCCGGTGATGTATGTGGAATCGCTGCCGGAAGAACAGCGCCCGTCCGCCTGCGTCGGTTGCGGCCAGTGCGCCAGCGTCTGCCCGCAGGGCATAGACATTCCGGCCGCTCTCTCCGACTTCGCCGACCGCTTCGCCGCCGCACCCAAGTGGGCCGACATCTGCCGCGAACGCCAGGCCGCCGAAGCTGCCGCAGAGCGCTAGAACAATCCGTAGAGGCGGGCGTCGATTTTGTCGGTGATGGAGGCAAAGTCGGCGGGATTGTTTTCGAAATCCAATCCGCCCTTGTCAATGGTCAGAACCTCGCCCTTGTACTGGGCGATAAACTCTTCGTAACGGTCGTTGAGGCCGCGGAGGTAATCCAGGCTCATGGTCTGCTCGTAGTCGCGGCCGCGTTTCTGGATCTGGGAGACCAGATGCGGAATGTCGCACTTGAGATAGATCAGCAGATCGGGCAGCTTGACGCTCTGCATCACCACGTTGAAGAGATCCATGTAGGCATCGAAATCGCGTTTGGAGAGGTTGCCCTGGGCATAGTTGTTGGCCACAAAGACATAGACGCCTTCGAAAATCGTGCGGTCCTGAATGATCACCTCCTTGCTCTTGGAGATGTTCATCACGTCTTTCAGGCGCTGCGTCAGGAAGTAGACCTCCAGGTTGAACGACCAGCGGGGAATATCCTTATAATAATCTTCCAGATAGGGATTATAGGTGACCGCCTCGAACTTGGGCGTCCAGCCGTAATGCTGCGCCAGCATCCTGGTGAGCGTGGTTTTTCCACTGCCGATATTCCCGGCGATTCCGATATGCATAGTTGAAAGGATTAACGACTACAAACTTACGAAAAAACAGCGAAGAATGTGATTCGCAATCCAGTTGTTTTTGCCGTGGCGGAAGATATAAGCCGCCACGCTTCGGGCGCCCGCTACTCCTCGGGAGCTTCGGAGACCCCGGTGAATGCCTGCGAGCGGATGGGGATTTCGGCGCCTTCGGGGGTGACCATCACCGCGCCGACCTCAGGCTGCGCCAGGTGGCCGATGATATCGTAGTCCTGGAAGTCGTGGCGGAAGGTTTCGGCCTGCGCAATCGGCACCGTGAAGAGGAACTGGTAGTCGTCGCCGCCGTTCATGGCTGCCGTCACCGGATCCATATCCAGCTCTTCGGCCATATCGAAAGTCTCCTGCGAAAGCGGAATTTTCTCCAGATAGATCTTGGCGCCGAAGCCCGTAGAAGCCGCCACCCGCAGCACGGCGTCGCCCAGACCGCGCGTCACAAAGGACCCCGTTGAAGGGAAAACCTTGGAATCCACGAACCGCGACACGGTATTCGGCTTGACCTCGGGGCTGAGGTAGGAGGCCAGGATGTGGCGGTACTTGCTCAGGTCGGGCTGCTTGCCGTCGCGGTTGAAAGAGGCCTTTTCGCGCTCGAGCACGTGCATGCCCATATAGGCTGCGCCGACCCGGCCCGACAGGCAGATCAGGTCCATGTTGGCGGCCGCAGGCAGCTTGGCCAGCACGGTCGGCTTCTGCGTGCCGGACGCGGAAACGCTGATGCACAGGCCGTTGAGGCTGGGATTCAAATCCAGCGCGAGCTGCGCCACCCCGTGTTCGCGGGCGCCGGCCAGTACGCCTTGCCAAAGTTCCTGCACGTCTTCAAAGCAGAATCGGCTGGAAAGTCCCAGGTTGAACGAGACGGCCACGGGCGCGCGGAAAGCGGCGTACAGGTCGCCCAAAGCAAAGAGCAGCGCCTTGTAACCCAGGTGCTTGAGCGGCGTATAGACCAGGTCGAAGTCCACCCCTTCGAGCAGGATCTTGTGTGCTGCGGCCACTGCGCCCAGCGGCTTTTCGTCCAGGCGGATGATCGCGTTGTTGGTGAAACCGGAATTCTCAAAGAGGCGGCGGAGCACCTCTTCCTTGCCGAGGGTGGAAATTTCTGTACGCATAAGCTTTCGGGTTACGGGGACAAAAGTACCAAAATTTGCGGAAACACCGGACAGTTCTTATCTTAGCAGAATGAAACGTCTGTATGATACGGCGGTTCGGTTCGTGGTACGGATCGGCTGCCTGGCCCTGGTCCTGCTCCTGGCGGGATGTTCCCAGAACGGGCGCACGCCCAAGACTGCGATTGTCGCGCATCGCGGTTTCTGGAATTGCGAAGAGGCTGCTTTCAGCGAAAACTCCATCGCTTCCTTGCGGATGGCGCAGGAGAAGCACTTCTGGGGTGCGGAATTCGACCTGCAGCTTTCGGCCGACGACACGGTGATGGTGAACCACAACGCCCGTATCCGCGGAATGAAGATCGCGGACCATCCCTACAGCGATTTCATCGAGTGCTATCTGCCAAACGGCGAGCGCCGTCCCACCTTGAACGAATACCTGGACCAGGGCGCCAAGTGCAAGACCACCATGCTGGTGATCGAGTTCAAGCCGCAGGATACGGAAGAGCGCGAAGACCGTCTGATCGACCTCACGCTTGAATCCGTCAAGGCCCACAACCTGTACGATCCCGCCCGCGTGATGTTCATCTCCTTCAGCCTGCACGCCTGCCAGCGGATTGCGGAACTGGCGCCGGAGTTCGGCAACCAGTACCTGAACGGGGATCTCTATCCGGAAGACCTCGTGGCCATGGGCATCAAGGGATGGAGCTATCACCACCGCATAGTGGAGGGGCACCGCGACTGGGTGTCGCGTTCCCACGAACTGGGCCTCACGACCAACGTCTGGACGGTCAACAAGCCCGACCCCGCGCGCGGCTTCATCGAGATGGGCGTGCAGGCCATCACGACCAACGAGCCGCTGATGGTCCGCCAGCTCCTGGGCCGCCGCGAAAAGAGACGCTAATCAGTTAAAAGAGAGCGAAAATGGCGCTGCCGCTTCCGGAGAGGGAGGCGTAGCGGGCGCCGCGTGCGTAGAGGTCCGCCTTGATGCGGGCCAGCTCCGGGTGTGCGGCAAAGACGGAGGGTTCGAAATCGTTGACCAGCACCGCGCGCCACTCGTCCACGGGACGGGAGAGCGCTTCGCGGAGAGACAGGCCGGGAAATACCGGACTGCCGGTACGAGGGGTGCCTGCCGGGACACGGCCCTCACGCGGCGTGACGCCGGCATAGGCTTCGCGGGTGGAAACATGCACCGGAGGTGTGACGACTTCAATGCGGAAATTCGTCACATCAACCTCATAGGAAACTAATACCTCCCCCCGCCCGGAGGCCACCATGGGCCGATTGTAGATGAAAAACGCGCAATCACTGCCCAGCCGGGCCGCCAGGGAAGCGAGCGTTTCGTCACTTAGTCCCAGGCCGAACATTTCCGAGAGCATCCGCAGGGTGAAAGCCGCATCGGCACTGCCGCCGCCCAGGCCGGCCCCCGCGGGAATCCCTTTCCAAAGATGGATGGCTACCGGCGGAATGCCGTAGCATTCGTGCAGCAGCTGCCAGGCGCGCATGCAGAGGTTGTCGCCGCCGTCGCCGCCTTCTCCCAGATCCAGTCCGTAGAGATGCATATCCGGCGCTGCCGCCGGCACAATTTCCAACACGTCGTGCAGCCCGTGCCACGGGATAAAGAGGCTCTCCAGATCGTGGTAGCCGTCGTCCCGCTTCCGCAGGATATGCAGACCCAGGTTCAGTTTCGGGTTGGGAAAGGTGATCATCGCTTCTCCTTGAAAAATGTGGTCATCAGTGCGGCGCACGCTTCGGCCAGCACGCCGGAGCGGACCTCGGTGCGCGGATGCAGCAGGCTTGGCGAGAAGAGCGAATAGCCCCGGCGCGGGTCGGCGCAACCGTACACCAGGCGTGGCAGCTGCGACCAGTTCAGCGCGGCGGCGCACATCGGACAGGGTTCCACTGTCACATAGAGCGTGCAGTCGCTCAGGTACTTGCCGCCCAGGTATTCGGTGGCGATCGTGATGGCCTGCATCTCGGCGTGGGCGGTGCTGTCGTGGAGCATCTCGGTCAGGTTGTGGGCACGGGCAATGATGCGGCCCTTGCAGACCACCACGGCCCCGATGGGCACCTCGCCGGCCACCCGTGCAGCCTCGGCTTCGCGCAGCGCCTCGCGCATCATCTGTACGTCTTTATCCTGAACGTTATTCTCCGTCGTCTCCATATTCGTAATCGTATCTATCCGTTTCTAAACGTAAACTTCCGTAAGTATCCGTAAGCAAACGTTTCGTTACGGTTATCAATGTCTACTTTTCCAACCGCCGCAAAACCTCCTCCAGCGGCGCATCTTTGCAAATCACCCGTTTCTCGCCGTCCAGCAGATAGAGCGAGGGGATCGCGCGCAGCAGGTAGATGCTGTCGCTGCGGATCACGCCGCCGGCGTCAAACGCGTTGATCCACGTCTTGGGATAGTGCGACATATAGGCAAACCATTCGCCCAGGTCTTCGTCCGGATAGACGTTCAGCACCTTGAGCGACCCGTCTGCAATCTGCGCCTGCACCTGCGGCGAACTGCTCAGCGCCTCGATAATCTCTTTGCAGTTGTGGCATCCGGGATTGCTGAAGAACATCAGAATCCGCTCAGCCTGAATGTCGTGCAGCCGCCCGGTCCGCCCGTTGCGCAGGGTATAGGTGAAATCGGCGGCCACCGTACCCAGCCTGTTCAGCGAGAACATCGGGTATTCGCGCTGCGTGCGGAGGCGCACCTCTTCATGGCTGGCGGCCCAGGCACCTTCGGCAGGCAGCGAGAGGATGTGCCGCATCACCGGCAGGAAAAACTCCTCGTTGCGGTAGGGTGAGTTGACGTCGTACAGATACTTCTCTTCGAGGGTCAGAATCCGTCCGAGCATCCGGCCGGAAGAATCCCGGCACGCCTCCGAGCGTTCCGCGCGCGTCAGGAGCGTATCCTGCGCGCGTTCCATCACGGAAAGCGGCACCATGGGCAACAGCGTGATGTAGTTTACGAAGGCCTGCTCGGTCAGCTCGGCACTGTAGCGCTGCGGCGCCTCGAAATACTTGTTCCACCAGCGCAGAACGGCATATTCGGCCCTCTGCGAAGCGTCCGTCACCATGGCCGGCAACTCCGGATAGGGAAAACTCGTGGCCATGGGCAGCGCTTGGGGCGTACGGCCGCCGCACGCGGAAATTGTCAGCGCGAGGCAGAGCAGCAGGGGCAGCGCGGGAAACTTTTTCAGAATCATTATGCCAAAATGTCAGTCGGCCGCCGCTGGCACTCAATTTGCCTTGCATAGGGCCGTAAAACGAAACAAAATTACCAAAAATATTACGATTATGATAAAACCATTGGCAGACAGAGTTCTGATTGAAGCCAAAGAGGCTGAGACCAAGACCGCAAGCGGACTGATTATTCCGGACACCGCAAAAGAGAAACCCCAGCAGGGTACCGTCATCGCCGTCGGAAACGGCAAGAAGGATGAACCGATGGAGCTCTCCGTCGGCGACGAAGTCCTGTACGGCAAGTATGCCGGCACGGAAATCACCGTGGACGGCAAGAAGTATCTGATCATGCGCCAGTCCGACGTGGTCGCAATCGTCAAATAATCTAAAGTTAAAGCACTATGGCAAAGGAAATCAAATTCAATATCGATGCGCGCGACCTGATGAAACAGGGTGCTGACGCGCTGGCTAACGCAGTGAAGGTGACCCTCGGTCCGAAGGGCCGCAATGTTGTGATCGACAAGAAGTTCGGTGCGCCGCAGGTCACCAAGGACGGTGTGACGGTCGCCAAGGAAATCGAACTGGAAGACCGCTTCCAGAATATGGGTGCACAGATGGTCCGCGAGGTCGCTTCCAAGACCAACGACCAGGCCGGCGACGGTACCACCACGGCAACTGTACTGGCACAGTCCATCATCAACGTAGGTCTGAAGAACGTGGCCGCCGGTGCCAACCCGATGGACCTCAAACGCGGTATCGACAAAGCTGTCGAGGTAGTTGTGAACGACCTCAAGAAGCAGAGCGAATCCGTGGGTGACGACTACTCCAAGATCGAGCAGGTGGGTACCATCTCCGCTAACAACGACAACTATATCGGTAAGCTGATCGCCGACGCAATGGCAAAGGTCAAAAAAGACGGCGTGATCACCGTGGAAGAGGCCAAAGGTACCGACACCGAGGTTAAAGTCGTGGAAGGCATGCAGTTCGACCGCGGTTACATCTCCGCATACTTCATGACCAACGGCGACAAGATGGAGGCAGTCCTGGACCAGCCGAGCATCCTCATCACCGACAAGAAGATCTCCACGATGAAGGACCTGATGCCGATCCTCGAGCCCATCGCCCGCGACGGCCGCTCGCTCCTGATCATCGCAGAAGATGTTGACGGCGAAGCGCTTACCACCCTCGTAGTCAACAAACTCCGCGGCACGCTGAAGATTGCTGCCGTCAAGGCTCCGGGCTTCGGTGACCGCCGCAAGGAGATGCTGCAGGATATCGCAACCCTGACGGGCGGTATCGTGATCTCCGAAGAGCGCGGCTTCACCCTCGAAAACGCTACCCCGGACATGCTGGGTCGCGCAGAGAAGGTCGTGATTGACAAGGAGAACACCACGATCGTCAACGGCGCCGGCGACAAGGATGCCATTGCAGACCGCGTCGCACAGATCCGCAAGCAGATTGCTTCCACCACCTCCGACTATGACCGCGAGAAACTCCAGGAACGCCTGGGCAAGCTCGCCGGCGGCGTGGCAGTCCTCTACGTGGGTGCTGCTTCCGAGGTGGAGATGAAAGAGAAGAAAGACCGCGTGGAAGATGCGCTCAACGCAACCCGCGCAGCAGTGGAAGAGGGTATCATCCCGGGCGGCGGCGTGGCTTACCTGCGCGCAGCCAAGGCACTTGCCAAACTTAAGGGTGACAACGAAGACGAGACCACCGGTATCAACATCGTGGCCCGCGCCATCGAAGAGCCCATCCGCACCATTGCCGCCAACGCAGGCAAAGAGGGCAGCGTGATTGTCCAGAAGGTGAAAGACGGTAAGGGCGACTTCGGTTACAATGCCCGCGCCGACAAGTTCGAGAACCTGCTGGCAGCCGGCGTGATCGACCCGACCAAGGTGGTCCGCGTGGCCCTGCAGAACGCAGCTTCCGTGGCAGGCATGTTCCTGACCACTGAGTGCGCGCTGGCCGACATCAAGGAAGAGCAGCCCGCAATGCCCGCCATGAACCCGGGCATGGGCGGCATGATGTAATCATCCCTCTTCTGAGAATTCGCGGACTTCGCACAATTCGCCAATCGGGAACAGAAACTACGGTTTTTGTTCCCGATTTACTATCTTTGCGGCTTGATTTTTGTAAGGAGAAGGAGGCCCCGGAGGGAACTCTGTACCACACGATTAAGACTATGAAATTCAGAAACACGATATTCACCAAAGCTGCGGCGCTGGCCGTGGCTTTGGTCTTTTTTTCATCGCGCGCGGATGCGCAGGTAGGCCTCACGCTCCAGCAGGCGCAGGAGATGGCGCTGCAGCACAGCACGACCATCCTCAACGCCAACCTGGAAGTCCAGAAGGCGGAGGCCTCCAAGTGGCAGGCAATCGCCAGCATGCTGCCGCAGGTCAGCGCGTCGGTCGACTATTCCACGAACTTCGGTTACCAGATGGACCTGGGAGCCATGAAGATTTCCATGCCGCCCTCCGCAAGCTTCGGCATCACCACGGCCCTGGCTTTCAGCGGTGCGCAGATCGTCTCTATCCAGATGGCGGAGATTTCGCGCAAGATGGCGGACCTCTCGCTCCACAAGAGCGACAAGGAGATTGCGGACCAGGCCAAGGTGCTCTACTATTCGGCGCTGGTCACCGACCAGACCATCAAGTTGCTGGAAGAAAACCTCGAAAGCCTCAAGAAACTCTACGACTACTCCGCCAGCTCGGTCCGCGTGGGCATCACCGAACAGACCGACGCCGACCAGATCCTGGTGCAGGTTAACACGATGGCCAACACCATCAGCTCCAGCAAACGCCAACTGGAGATGGTCTACAACTCCATCCGCCTGCTGCTCAACCTGGACGTGGACACGGAGATCATCCTGCTGCAGGACCTGGACAACCTGGTGAACCAGGAGTCGGTCAAAGAACTGATGGCCTCCGAATTCGATATCGAAGAGAACTACGACTACCGCCTGCTCAAGGAGAGCACGGAGCTGGCCCGCAAGCAGGTGGCCATGACCGGCTGGTCCGGCGGCCCCACGCTCAGCATCTTCCACCAGTACAACACCAAGAAGTACTTCAGCGACGACGTCACCATGAACATGACCCCGCCGAACATGCTGGGCATCCAGTTGAACGTGCCGCTCTTCACCTCGTGGAAGCAGGGGTCGGCCGTCAAGGCAGCCCGGATCGCCTACAAAGAGCAGCTCAACACGCTGGAAAATACCAAGCTGGCCCTCAATATCCAGTACCGCCAGCTCCTCTATAACCTGACCTCGGCCATGGAGCGCTACGACACCCAGAAACAGAGCGTCGAGGTGGCGCGCCGCGTATTCGACAACCTGGCCAAGAAATACGAATACGGCCTGGCTTCCAGCCTGGACCTGACCAACGCCGGCACCAGCCTCATCACCGCGCAGAGCAACTACGTGCAGGCGCTGCTCGAGATGGTCAACGCCCAGATTTCGCTGGAACAACTCCTGAACAAATAGAAATACAACGATATGAAGATCAGATTCTTAACTCTCACCGCAGCGGCAGCGCTCCTCCTTGTGGGATGCGGCCAGAAGCAGCAGAAGAACGCCGTCCAGACGGCAGAACGTGTAGAACAGGTAGAGACCACGGTGGTGAAGCGCAGCACCGTAACCCGCTCGCTGGAGGTCTCCTCCACGCTGCAGGGCTGGCAGACCATGAACATCGCCCCGTCGCTCACCGGCAAGATCGAACACATCTACACCGAGGTGGGCACCCGCGTCCGCAAGGGCGACATGCTGGTGCGCATGGACCGCAACCAGTACAACACCGCCAAGCTGACCTACACCAACCTGAAGGTGGAGATGGAGCGCGTGGAGGCCTTGAACCAGAGCGGCGCTATCTCGCGGCAGACCTACGACCAGACCAAACTCAGCTACGACCAGGCTACCGAGAGCTACAACTTCCTGGAGCAGAACACCTTCGTCCGCGCGCAGTTCGACGGCGTCATCTCCGCCAAGAACTACGAGGACGGCGAGCTCTACAGCGGCCAGCCCATTCTGGTGCTCACGCAGATCAACACCCTCAAGGCGCTGATCGCCGTGCCGGAAAGCTACTTCCCCTACGTCAAACAGGGCATGAAGGTGCTGGTGGAATCGGACATCTACCCGGGTGAAAAATTCCCCGCAACCATCGAGGTGATCTATCCCACGATCGACGCCGCCTCCCATACCTTCCAGGTCAAGATCCGCATCCCCAACGCTAACCTCAAACTCCGCCCCGGCATGTATGTGCACACCCGCGTGGAGATGGGGCAGGTGAACGCCATCACCGTGCCGTATGAGGCCGTGCAGAAGATGACCGGCTCCAACGACCGTTTCGTTTTCATCAACGAGAACGGCGTGGCCCGCCGCGTCTTCGTAACGGTAGGCGCCCGCTACGATGCTGAAGTGGAAATTCTGGGCGACACCCTGAAGGAAGGCGATCAGCTGATTACCGTGGGCCAGGCCAAGCTGGTGGACGGAATGGCACTCAACGTGGTAAAGGAGAACTAAAGAATGAGTATCTACAAGACCTCAATCGGCAAACCGGTGACCACCGCGCTGATTTTCATCGCGGTCATCGTGATCGGTCTCTTCTCGGCCACCCGTCTCCCGATCGACCAGTTCCCGGAGATGGATCCGCCCTACATTACGGTGATGACCACCTATGCGGGCGCGAGCGCCAGCGAGATCGAGACCAACGTCACCAAGATTATCGAGAACTCGCTGACCTCGGTGGACGGCCTCAAGGAGATGACCTCCACCTCGCAGGACAACATGTCGATCGTCTCGCTCGAAATGGAGTGGGGCGCCAACATGGACGAGGCGACCAACGACATCCGGTCATACATCGATATGGCCAAGAACAACCTGCCTGACGGTTGTTCCAGCCCGATGATCTTCAAACTGAACTCCAACCTGATGCCGGTCATCCAATATGGCGTGACGGCCCGGGAGAGCTATCCCGGCCTGGAGAAGATCCTGGACGACGAGGTTGTTCCGCAGCTGAACCGTATCAACGGAATCGGCACGGTTTCGATCTCCGGCGCACCGGACCGCTACGTCTATATCGATTTGGACCAGGCGCGTCTGGACGCCTACGGCCTGACCCTTGAGCAGGTGGCTAACGCCGTGGCGGCCAACAACTTAAACCTCAGCTCCGGCACGGTCAAGATGGAGCGCCAGCAGTACCAGATGCAGGTGCGCGGCGAATACGGCCAGAGCGCAGAGATCGCTGACGTGGTGGTGGCCACGCTGCCTACCGGCCAGCAGATTTACGTGCGCGACCTGGCCTCGGTGCGCGACACGATCAAAGATCTCTCGCTCGACGAGAAACTCAACGGCAGCGACGCCGTCCGCCTGATGGTCACCAAGCAGTCCGGCGCCAATACGGTACAGATCTGCCGCGACGTCCGACACGAGCTGGCCAAGCTGCAGAAGCGGCTGCCCTCCGACGTGCAGATCAACCTGATCTACGACTCTTCCGAAGACATCCAGGGTTCGATCAACTCCCTGGCGGAATCCATCCTCTACGCGCTGCTCTTCGTGGTGCTGGTGGTATTCTTCTTCCTGGGGGACTGGCGCTCCACGCTGATTATCGGCATCACGATCCCGATCTCGCTGATTGTCTCCTTCATCTACCTGGCCCTGGCGAACAGTTCGCTGAACATCATCTCGCTCTCCGCACTGACCGTGGCCATCGGTATGGTGGTGGACGACGCGATCGTGGTGCTCGAGAACATCAAGAAACACATTGACCGCGGTTCCTCGCCGCGTGAGGCGGCCATCTACGCCACCAACGAGGTGTGGACTTCCGTGATCGCGACCACCCTGGTGATCGCGGCTGTATTCATTCCGCTCACCATGCTCACCGGCATGGCGGGCATCCTCTTCAAGGAACTCGGCTGGATTGTGACCATCGTGGTCTCTACCTCTACCGTGACGGCCATCTCGCTCATCCCGATGCTCTGCTCCAAGATCCTCAAGGGCAAGAAGGTAGAGATCGTGGACGGCAAAGTCGTGGAGGTAGAAAAGCGGCGCGGCTTCTACCAGCGGGTGGTGGTCCGATTCCTGGACAAGGTCGATACGGCCTACGCACGCCTGCTGCGCTGGTGCCTGACGCACAAGGCGCTGACGGTCTTCATCGCGCTGGCCTTCTTTGCCGCGACCCTCATTCCGGCCCTTACTGGCCGCATCGGTACCGACTTTATGCAGAGCAGCGACAACGGCCGCATCAACGTGACCGTGGAGCTCCAGCGCGGCACGCGAATCGAAGAGACGCTCAAGACGGCCCGTGCCCTGGAGCAGCGCTTCATGGTGCTGGTGCCTGAAATCCAGCGCATTTCTACCTCCGCCGGCAGCAACGACGAAAGCAGTATCGGCGCCATGTTCAACTCCACCACCAACTACAAGATTTCGATGACGGTGGTCTGCAACAAGAAGAACGAGCGTTCCCGCAGCATCGATGAGATAGCTGAGGTGCTGCGCCGCGAAATGGCCTCCTATCCGGAAATCATCACCGCCTACGCGATGTCGGGCGGCGGCATGGGTATGGGCGGCGGCAGTACGGTTGACGTGGAGATCTATGGCTATGATTTCGACGAGACGGGCCTTTTTGCCGACGAACTCAAGCAGCGCGTCACCGAGGAGATTGCCGGTGCCCGCAACGTGACCATCAGCCGCGACAAGGATCGTCCTGAGCTGAAGGTGACCCTTGACAAGGAGAAGATTGCCCGCCACGGGCTGAGCGCTTCAGTGGTTTCCACCTACCTGCGCAACCGTGTGGCCGGCTTTACCGCCGGATTCCTCAAGGAGGACGGTGATGAATACAATATCGTGGTGCGCCTCAAGGAGGAGGACCGCAATTCCATCTCCGATATCCAGGCCTTTACCATCCCCACCGCCACAGGAGCCCGCGTGAAGCTCTCCGAAGTGGCTACGGTGGAGGAGTACTGGGCTCCGCAGAGTATAGACCGCAAGAGCCGCCAGCGCTACCTGAAGGTCTCCGTATCGCCATTCCAGACCTCTCTGGGCCAGCTGGCCGGCGAGGTGCAGGCGCTGCTCGACCGGATGGCCGTACCCTCCGGTGTCACGGTGATCGTGGCCGGTGACTACGAAGATCAGCAGAAGACCTTCGGCGACATTATCCTGCTGGGCCTGCTGATCCTGCTGCTCGTCTACATCGTGATCGCTTCCCAGTTCGAATCGCTGGCCAAGACGGCCGTGATCCTGCTCTCCGTGCCGTTCGCCATCTCCGGCGTGATCCTGGCCCTCTGGGTCACCGGCACCACGCTGGATATGATCGGCGCGCTGGGCCTGGTGATGCTGATCGGTATCGCGGTCAAGAACGGTATCGTGCTGGTGGACTACACCAACCTGATGCGCGACCGCGGTTACGCCCTGAACGAGGCCATCGCGCTTTCGGGTGCGTCGCGTCTGCGTCCGGTGCTCATGACGGCCTTCACCACGCTGCTCGGTATGCTCCCGATGGCCCTCAGCACGGGCGAAGGTTCCGAGATGTGGCGGCCGCTGGGTATCGTCGTGATAGGAGGTCTGCTGGTCTCCACCTTCGTGACGCTGGTCATCGTCCCCGTGGTCTACGGCATCCTCTCGCGCCATGGAGAACGCGACAAGGAGGAAAAGCAGCGCAAAGAGTACATATTCATGCAGATAGACACCGCTAAAACCGACCGTTAATTATGAAAAGCGTCTTTATCGTATTCAATCAGGCCTTCACCTCCCGCGTGGAATACATGCTGGATGAACTGGGCCACCGCGGCTTCACTTTTTTTGAAAATGTGCAGGGGCGCGGATCAGAGTCCGGCGCGCCGCACCGGGGCACGCACACCTGGCCGGAGATGAACTCGGCGGTGCTGACCGTGGTGCCGGACGACAAGGTGGACGAGTTGCTCGACACCGTCCGCAAGCTCGATGCGCGCAACCGGGAAGTGGGCGTCAGGGCCTTTGTATGGAATATTGAAAAATCTGTGTAACAGCGATTTTTTTGTGATTATTGAAAAATGTTTCTAACTTCGTCATTTACAAAACGCCGAAAACTATGGTAATCGAAGTAAACGATAAGAATTTTAACGAGTTTCTCGCATCGGCAAAAACGCCGGTGATGGTAGACTTCTGGGCAGTCTGGTGCGGTCCGTGCCGGATGCTCTCCCCGCTCGTAGACGAGATGGCGGAGAAGTTCGACGGCCGCCTCACCGTAGCCAAATGCAACGTTGACGAAGCGGCTGAGGTTCCCTCCCGTTTCGGTATCCGCAACATCCCCACGCTGCTTTTCTTCAAGAATGGCGAACTGGTGGACCGTGCCGTGGGCGCACTTCCCAAGCCCGAACTCGAAGCCAAGATCAATAACCTTTTTTAACTCACAATATTATGAAAAAAGTTTCTACTATTCTTGCATCGTTCGTGATGCTGTTTGCTGTGTGCACAACGGCAAACGCAGGCGGCGGTCTGATTGTCAAGGCTGGTGTCAACTACGCCGGTGTTGACTACAAAGAGGTGTTGAATGATATCTCCACCTTTGATTACAAGGACTTTGCGGGTTATCATGCAGGTATCGGTTTCCAGACCGGCAGCCTGCTCGGTTTCTCCGTACAGCCCGAACTCCTCTATCAGGTGAACAGTGCTTCGCTCGACGACACCTCCAAACTCGAGATGAACACCGCACAGTTGGTGATCAACGCTCAGTGGGGTATCGACCTGCTCGTGGTGAAGCCGTTCGTGTTCGCAGCTCCGTTCTTCGCATACAACCTCTCGCAGGCTGTGAAGGGTGAAGGTGCTGAACAGGCAGAAGTCACCTACGCTGATGTCATCCAGAAAGCAAAAGATGCCAAGTTCGACTACGGTATCGGTCTCGGTGTGGGTGTCGAGCTGTTCCAGTTCGTCCAGATCACCGCACGCTACAACTGGGGCTTCGGCGAGTTCAAGGATTGGAAAGAGTTGTCCGACAACTATAAGAACGCTGAGTTCAAGACCTCCGAAGGTACGCTCTGCGTTTCCCTCGCTCTCAAGTTCTAAGCGTTTCGCGTAGAAGTTTTGTAAGACTGCTCGTAGGGCGTCTGATCCCAATCAGGCTCTACGAGCGGTTTTTTTGTGCCCGGACGGAAAGCCAGGTAGGTGATGGGAATGCCCTTGGCCAGGAAACTCTGCTCGTAGAAAGTCTTGATGGAGAGCAGTTCGTCGGCCAGGCCGTGGCCGTAGATGTCTTCGTCGTGCATCAGTACGGGAAGGTCGTTGACCGCCGCCACCTGCAGGGTGTAGTTGTGCAGCAGCCGGCTGTCCGTCTTGAGGTGGACGATTCCATCGGGCGCCAGAATCCGGTTGTAGCGCGCCAGGAACCCCGGGGCGGTCAGGCGCTTGCGGGCCTTTTTCTCCTGCGGATCGGCGAAGGTGATCCAGATTTCCGCCACCTCGCCCGGTGCGAAGAGTGACGTGATAAACTCGATCCGCGTGCGGATGAAAGCCACGTTGGGCAGCGGCTTTTCCGTGGCGTATTTCGCCCCTTTCCAGAGGCGCGCGCCCTTGATGTCTATACCTATATAATTGCGCTCCGGAAAGCGTTCCGCCAGCGCGACGGTATACTCTCCCTTGCCGCAGCCCAGCTCCAGCACGATCGGATGGTCGTTGTGGAACATCGCTTCGCCCCAGCGGCCTTTGATGGGATGGTCGGTGTTCAACACCTCGGCCGTCCGCGGCTGCAGCAGGCAGGCGAAGGTTTCGTTCTCCGCGAACCGTTTGAGCTTATCTTTGGAACCCATGGCTATTGCGCCTTGTTCGGGCCGCCGCTGGCGCCGTTTCCGCCGCCGTTTCCGCCCTTTCCGCCGTTTCTGCGGCCGTTGCGGTTCCGCCCGCCGCGATGGTTCTTGCGGCGCTTCTTCTCATCGAAACGGGTGATGCTGTCGTCGCCCACGGCGCTCACGAATTCCGGCGCGTCGTCACGACCGTCGCCCATCAGCGAAGCGGGCTTGCGGCCGGCCTTGTTCATCTCCTGAATCTCGCGCACCTGCACGTTGGTGAGCGGCCAGATCTTGGCCAGGTTGTTCTTGTCGTATGAGAACCAGAGCAGCCCGCGCAGCGTGTCGGTCTTGACCAGAAAGGCCGGACCGTCCGCAAATTCGAGCGGCTCGTGGACGTTGGGCATATCCTTGCGCGCATCCAGGTAAACCGACGCTTCGTAGTTGATGCAGCACTTGAGCTTGCTGCACTGGCCGGCCAGTTTCTGCGGGTTGAGCGACAGGTCCTGCGCACGCGCCGCCGCGGTGGTGATGGACTGGAACTCAGCCATATGGCCGGAGCAGCAGAGCGGTCGTCCGCAGACGCCCAGTCCGCCGATGAGTCCCGCCTCCTGGCGCGCGCCGATCTGTTTCATCTCCACCTTGATGCCGAACTCCGCCGCGAAGTCCTTGATGAGCTGGCGGAAGTCCACACGGGCGTCGGCAATGTAGTAGAAGATGGCTTTGGTGCCGTCACCCTGGAACTCCACGTCGCCGATCTTCATGTTGAGGCCGAGCCGGGCGGCCAGCTGCCGGGAGCGGATCATCACCGCCTGTTCGCGGGCGATCGCCTCCTGCCAGCGCTCGATATCCAGAATCTTGGCGCGCCGGTAGATCTTGCGGAACTCGTAGGTCTTGGGGTCGATATTGTGGCGCCGCAGCTGGTGCACTACCAGCGGGCCTTCCAGCGTGACGATACCCACGTCGTGGCCGTTCTGGGCCTCTACCACCACGATATCGCCGGTCTTGATGACCTGGCCCGAATCGTTGCGGAAGACCAGTTTGCGGGTATTTTTGAAGCGGACCTCGTAGAGGTTGCGGTATTCGTCGACGGGGATGCCTTCCAGCCAGTTGAAGTTGGCCAGTTTGCAGCAGCGGTCGTTATAGTTGATTTCGAGGGCTCCGTCGGGTTTGCGTTCCACGTCGCAACCTCTCGCGCAGTCATAGCTTTTGGAGCCGGGTTCTTTGAGTATCATAATCAGGCGGTAACTTGGAATATATTGGCCAGGTTGCAGAAGGTGAGCTTGGGGTTGACATTGCTGTCGATGGCTGAAAGCACGCTCTCGAGGGCCTTGAAGGCCTTTTCGTAGAAGGCGGGGTTCAGCCGGCGGGCAAAGTCGCGGATGCGCTCGGCTTCATCGGGCTCGGTCTCGGCGAGATCTTCGAGTCCGGAGGCAACCAGGTAGATTTTTCGGATGGTTTGTTCGGCGTAGAGACACCAGTCCCGCTGGCGTTCCCGGCCCATTTCGGAGAGGGATTCCCAGAGGGGGAAGGTGTCTATGAGTTTCTTTTCCAGCGAAACGGTCAGCAGTTGCCGGAGCAGTTCGCTGAATTCGGGATTGGCGGCGGTGGAGAGGCCGGCCGCCTTGCGTTCCTCGCGGCTGAGCGGCTTGAGCTGGATCCGCTGGCAGCGGGAACGGATGGTCTGCAGGATGCGTTCCGGGTTGTGCGACACCAGCAGGAAGAGGGTGCCCGTCGGGGGCTCTTCGATCAGCTTAAGCAGCTTGTTGGCGGCGTCGGCGTTCATGCGCTCCGGCAGGTAGATGATCATGGTTTTGTACTCGCCCTCGAAGGCCCGGAGGGAGAGTTTTTCGATGATGCGTTTGGCTTCGTTGACGGTGATCAGGCCGCTTTTGTTTTCGATTCCGATCGCGTCGTAGAGTTCCTGTTCGGAGAAGTAGGGTTTGCGCAGCAGGAGGTCCCGCCAGGCGGGCAGGAAGTAGTCGGAGATGGGCGCTTTCTTTTCAGATTCGCTGAGTCCCTTGCCGGCGCTGACCGGAAAGACGAAGTGCAGATCCGGATGGATCAGCTTGCCGTACTTATGACAGGAGTCACAGACACCGCAGGAGTCAGTACCGGCTTCGGCTCCGGCGGTCTCGGGCGTCTTGCTTGAGCAAGCGCCGCTCGCCGCCTGCGCCTGCTCGCAGTTGACGTACTGTGCCAGGGCCAGGGCGAATGCCAGCGCACCCCAGCTGCCTTCCTCAGTGAAGAGAACGGCATGCGGCAGGCGACCCTCCCGCACCATTTGCGGCAGCAGTCGCTTCAGCTCGTCATTACCTATGATCTCTTCGAATCGCATGGACCTACAAAATTACAACCATTTCGCAATTCTTGCAATCGAATTTCAGTTGGAGCCGCCGCCCGTTGTTCTCCAGATAGAGCGGCTCCCGAAGGTCTCTGGCGGGGAAGATCTTTGGCGACTGCCCGGCGGGTTGCCCAGACCTCTGGCCATTCGAGTCTCCTGTGTAGTTTCCAGGAATCTGCCCCTGGGCGGTTTTGAGTATATGCTTCGGACAGAGGCCTAGTTCGTATTTGATGCAGTAGCGCGAGCGCATCACTTCGGCGCCGCGCGGAGCTTCCAGTTCGTAGGCCGGGGCTACAGTTTCCGCGCCCAGCTCCGTCAGCACCTCCCGCGCCTTCCGGTTCGCGCAGTTCGCCCGGTAGTCGTAGTCCAAGGTTGCCTTGGCGCTTAAGCCATTGATAATCTGCGAGTTGCTCAAAGTGCTACCCCCTGTTTGTAGGGGGAGCACTTTGCGTATTTCTCTGTGGGACTGTGACTTAGCTGCCAAGGCCTCCGACAGCTTCGCGGCCAGGTCGCGGCGGATGCCGTTGAGGAATGCGGCGGGGTAGAAGTAGACGGTGTCGGCTTCGACCGTTCCCAGGGTGAACCGGTAAGGCTCCGTGATCTTGGACAGTTGGTTCCGCAGACTCTCCCGCGCCGTCTCCGGATTCCGCGCCACTTCCGCAGTCTCCTTGAAAGAGACCGCTGCGGATCGGTCTCCGGCGATAGCTGTAACGGTGGTTTCGCCGGCGGCGGTGCGGTAGTCTATCACGGCGTCTATCAGGCGGCGGGGCATGTTGCGCTCCAGCTCGCGTTCGAAAGCCACATCCAGGTTGCGGTAGACTTTCTCGCCGCGATATCGCCCGGCGGTCGTCTTCAGCCGGACACGCTGGCCGGAAGCCTCTCGCCCGGCCACCGAATCTGCGGCGACCGATTCGACGCGCATGCCGGAGAGTTCGCCGCTGCGCGAGACGAACGCCAGGCCGTCGCCGGCGGCGAGTTTCCGCTGCGTGTCAATCACAATCCAGTCGCCTTCCACGGCGCGGATCGTTCCCAGATAGGCCCCCAGCGATTTGGCGGCGTCCACGGAATTCCATGCTCCGCCTCGGCCGTCCAGGAACGCGGTGGTGTAGCCGCGGTTGAAGGTGGCGTCGAGCTCGGGGGTGAAGCCGCCCACCGGGGTGCCGGCAGAGGCGTGCGTGTACCCGGGGTGCGCGGCCATCCATGCATCCAGCTGCGCGCGGTAGTGCCGCACCACGTTCTTCACATACGATGCGTTCTTCAGCCGTCCTTCAATCTTGAACGACGAAATCCCCGCTCCGATCAGGTCGCCCAGCCGCTCGTCCAGCCGGAAATCTTTCAGCGACAGCAGGCTGCGGTCGTGCAGCAAGACGCGGCCGTCGGCGTCCACCAGGTTGTAAAGCGACCGGCAGGCCTGGATGCAGGCACCGCGGTTCGCGCTCCGTCCCGTCAGGGCCTGGCTCAGATAGCACTGGCCGCTGTACGAGACGCAGAGGGCCCCGTGCACGAAAAATTCCAGTTCGCACCGGACCGCCGCCCGGATGGCGCGGATCTCGTCGAGCGAAATCTGCCGCTCCAGGATCAGTCGGCGGAAGCCCAGCGACTCCATCCGGCGCGCCTCTTCCGGCGTGCGGATCACCGTCTGCGTAGAGGCAAACAGCGGCAGCGGCGGAAGATCCAGCTTCAGCAGCCCGAGGTCCTGAATGATAAAAGCATCCACTCCTGCCTCAGCCAGTTCCCACATCTGCGCTCGCGCCGCCTCCAGCTCGTCGTCGAACAGGATGGTGTTGACAACGGCATAGACGCGGGCGTTGTAGCGATGCGCGTAGCGGGCCAGGAGGCCGATCTCCGCCACCGGATTGCCGGCGGCTTGCCGGGCACCGAAGCGGGGGCCTGCGATATAGACGGCATCGGCACCGCAGTCAATCGCCGCGATGCCGATGTCCTTGTTTCCGGCAGGAGCCAGGAGCTCTAGTTGCATTTCAGTTGAGTGAGCTGGTAGCGAGCGCCTTCACCGAACTTCGGGTCGTTTGCAATCTCCTTGAAGTAGCTGCAAGCCTTGTCTTTGTCACCGAGTGCCTGCAGGGTGGTACCCAGCTGGTAGGTCACCTGGACTTTGTCAGGAGCGTTGGGTTTCATGTTGAGGTAAGCCTCGAAAGCGTCGGCAGCAATCTTGTTCTGCTTCAGCTGGCTGGCTGCGTTACCCACGATCTTTTCAGCGTTCGGGTTGTCCAGATTCTCGATGGATTTCTGTGCGAACTCCAGGGCTTCCTTCCACTGTTTTGCCTTGTAGAAGGTGTTGGCCTTCTTCAGGTAAGCGTTGGAAAGCTGCTTCTTGACGTTGGCCTGGCCGGCTTCCGGCATGTTCTCGAGCGCCTTGTCGAAAGCGTCGATTGCGCTGTCCAGATTGTTGGCGTTGCTGTAGGCCATACCCATGCGCAGGTATGCGTTACCGTTGGTAGGATCTACGTCAATCACATCTTTATAAGCGGAGACTGCACCTGCAAAGTCCTTTGCGTTGAGCAGGGCGTTTGCTTTCTGAAGCAGAACCTGGGGAACCAGTGCGTTTGCCTCTTCAGCGGTCTCAACCTGTTCGTATTCAGTGGCCACTTCGGCCGTTTCTTTCAGTTTTGCGACTGCTGCCTCGAATTCATTTGCTGCGATGCTGGCTTTAGCCTGGTTGAGCAGGATCTTGGGAATCACGCCCTTGCAGGTGGTTACCAGGTCAAAACCCTCTTCACCGCAGAGCAATGCCTGCTCGAGAGCCTGGCGGAAGCCGGTGAGAGCGGCATCGTTGTCACCGTTCACAAGAGATTCGTTTGCCTGCTTTGCGAGCTCGGTTGCCTGCGCCATATCCTGTGCTGCGGCCACACCTGCCATGCAAAGCGTCATCAGAAGTGCTGCAAAAATCTTTTTCATCGTTATTTTCTTTTAAATCGTTTTGTCGGTTTTCGGCCTCCAAAAATAGTTACTAATGTTTAATTTTGCAAAAGATATGCCGTTTATGGATTCCGCAATCATTCAGATCGATGACATTCTGGTCTCGTCGGAGATCATCACGGAGTTTTTTGCCTGTGATTATGACACTTGCCGCGGTGCCTGCTGCGTCTATGGCGACAGCGGCGCGCCGGTGGCCGAAGACGAGACGGAGGCCCTCGAGCGTGCGTTTCCGGCATATGCGCCGCTGCTGACGGACGCCGCCCGCGCACGCATTGCGGAGGTCGGTTTCTTCGAGATCGACCGCGACGGCGACTGCGTCACGCCACTTTTGGGTAACTCCGAGGAGTGTGTTTATACGAGATTTGAGACGATTGACGCCAGCTCCGGGTTGTCCGCTCCGGCCGGACAGAAACAGCCTTCGGCGAGTCCGTCCTCCGCGGACAAGCCCTCCGCCGGGGTCCCGGCCGGCAAGTCCTGCTTCTGCGCGATCGAACGGGCACACATGGCGGGCCGGTGCGCGTTCATCAAGCCTATCTCCTGCCGGCTCTATCCCATCCGGGCGTCGCGCCTCTCGAACGGCCTCACGGCGCTCAATCTGCACCGCTGGGACATCTGCCGCTGCGCCTTCGAGAAGGGCCGGCGCGATGGAGTCCGCGTTTATGAATTCCTCCGCGACCCCCTGACCGCCGCCTACGGCGCTGACTTCTACGAGGCCCTCTGCGCCGCCGCCAATGAACTTAAGAAACAATCAAATAAATAAAAATCAACCCCTTATGAAGAAATTCCTTATTGCACTTCTCTTCGTTTTCGTTTCACTCGGCGCCAGCGCCCAGGACATTGCGTCCGGCCGGATGGAGATCGGTTTCAACTTCGGTGAAGCCGGATCGTTTTCCGACTATGCCCGGCTGGGTGTGGGCGGCAACGTGGTGCTCAACGGTATCTACCTGGACTTCCTGATTGCCGAACCGGAGCACAAGTATTATCACTATGTGACTGACACCCAGTGGAACGACACCTGCGCATTCTGCATCAACGCGGGCTTCCAGATTCCCATCCTGAGCTGGCTGCGCATCATGCCGCTGGTGGGTTATTCGCAGACCAATGAGGGTGTCACCGACGGCACCTCCATCAACTTCGACAGCGGTGACGGAAGCACCACCTGGTACCACGACTACACAGTCACGCCCGGCACCCGGACCCACCGGCTCAACTATGGCGGCGGCATTTCCGTCCAGCCCTGCAAATGGTTCAGTGTCAACCTGATCGCTACCCGCAACGCCCTCTACGGCGGCATCGGCCTCGACGTCCTCTCCCTCACCAAAGCCAGATAACGGGCTACTGGAAAGTTTGTAAGATTAAAGAAAAGTCGCTACCTTTGCGGTAGGATTCGTCGAAGGGGAATTCGCGTAAGGGATGACAACCCTCCCAGGGCAACCTGGTCCGAGCCCTACTTTTAAAGTCGCTACCTGGCGACTTTTCTTTTTTTAAACGCTTCCTACATAGTACTGAACGTATTCGCCGGTTGTTTTCTGCAGACCGACAATTAGTCGATAAGACTTCCATCTCATTAAAAGAAGCTTTGAGAAAGGTTTTTGGTTCTTATCATTGAACTTCGTTTTCCATTTCTCGGCAGTTCTCGCATTTGAAAGAATGCTCGTTAGTTGAAATACAGCTGCGGTAGATTCATACGATAGCGCAGCATGACCACAGGTTTCATTAATAGATGCGAACTTTACATGAATGAATGCCTTGAGCGAAGAGTTCCATACCCGTTTTTCGGGATGCTCGGCAATCCATTTTGCATAAAAGTCCTTGATAATCTGTCTCCGGGTCTTGATCTCTTCCCGGCTGTTACCTCTCGGAATCTCAATCGTTCCGCCACAAATCTCTAGCTCGTTTTTCATACGCCTCGAATCTTTCTCCAAAGATAATGCTAAAACTTTCCCGTGTCAAGATATTTTGGAATCGATCTATGCAAATAATACAAATTACCTTGCATTGCTTAGCGTGGCAGATAAGTCGCTGAGTATTAGGAAAATGCTATAAATCGGTCAGTAAAAACCACTGACCGATTTTTACGATTTCGCTGATATGCTGAAAGTTGGCCGCCACGGCTGAAAAAGGGGCGGAGCGGATGCTCCGCATAATTCCGGCGCGCGTGTGACGCGCGTCGGCTTTGTTGGGGCAGAGCCCATCTGCCACCTGCTTGCGGGCACCAATAGAAACACGCTGGCGAACGAAGGTGCCTTTAAAATATACTCGGAACAGTTACGGCTTCAAAAGAGAGCCTAGGGCCGTGCCCGTTAAATCTCTGAGAGCCAGCAAAATGCTGATTTTAAGTTGGGAATAATAGCTAACTAAAAATCACGATTTCATTGATTTTAAGATAGTTAGCGGTCACGGGTGGCGGCCGGCAGCGGGGCGGAGCCACGCCCAGCCGGCGAGGAGAGACGCCGGGATCTCCCCGCAGCCGGCTGGAGGAGTAGCCGCTGCTCTCCGGGATTGAGCAGCGGCGATGCCGGCGAACGTATGAGAGTAACCTGAAAATGAGTATATTTGCAAACGGGGAGTCAGAAACCGGCGACCTCCCGGATTATTCCCGGCAAACAACCCGATAACCCCAGACAAGTATATATGCAAAACTTTGATTATCAGACCCCGACGCGCCTGATTTTTGGTAAGGGCGTGATTGAAAAACTCCCGAGTGTAATGGCCGGATTCGGCCCCAAAGTCCTCCTGACCTACGGCGGCGGCAGCATCAAAAAGATGGGCCTCTACCAGAAGGTTCTGGAACTCCTGCCCGACAAGGAGATCGTAGAGCTCCCCGGCATCCAGCCCAACCCCAAATACGACCCGAGCGTGCTGGACGGCGTGCGGCTCTGCAAGGAACACAAGATCGATGTCATCCTCTCCGTGGGCGGCGGCAGCGTGCTGGACTGCTCCAAGGCCATCGCGGCGGGCGCCTGCTACGACGGCGACCCGTGGGACCTGATCTCCTACAAAGTCAAAGCACAAGCGGCGCTCCCCATCGTGGATATCCTCACCCTGGCGGCTACCGGCAGCGAATACGACTGCGGCGGCGTGATCTCGCGCACGGAAACCAACGACAAGATCGGCTACCTGGACCGCCACCTCTTCCCGGCAGTCTCCATCCTGGATCCGGTCTATACCTTCTCCGTGTCGCGCGGCCAGACCGCAGCCGGCATCGCGGACGCCATGAACCATGTGATGGAACAATACTTTGCCGCCGACACCACCCTGCTGAACGACGGTTTCTGCGAATCCATGCTCCGCAGCCTGATGGTCAACGGCCGCAAGTGCCTGGACGATCCACACGACTACACCGCGCGCGCCGAGATGATGCTGGCCTGCACCTACGGCTGCAACGGCATCCTCGCGCTGGGCAACAGCCCCTCCGGCTGGCCCTGCCACGGCATCGAACACGCCCTGAGCGCCTATTACGACATCACCCACGGCTGGGGCCTGGCCATCATCACGCCGCGCTGGATGAAGAAGATTCTCAGCGAGCGCACCCTGCCGCGATTCGTGAAATACGGCGTGAACGTCTTCGGAATCGATCCGAAACTGCCCGCACCCGAGATTGCCCAGCGCGCGATCGACGCCACCTACGCGTTCTTCGAGAGCATCGGCATCCCCATGCACCTGCGCGATTTGGGAATCGACGAGAGCCGCATCCCCGAGATGGCGCAGCACATCGCGCTCAACGAAGGACTCGACGAGGCCTACGTGCCCCTCTCCGAATCCGACATCGCCGACATCATCCGCGAAAGCTTGTAGCCTGACGCGGACTCCGAGCCATTTAGGAGGGAGATCAACTCGTGAGTGTTACTCACGACTTCAAATTGGAATATCCGGCCCCAATCAGGGCACTCCTTTCTGGTGCCCTTACCGATTTGATTAATGATCGCGAAACCTTCATGAAGGGTATCGACTACTCCTACTATTACGAGCAATCATAAACATTATTAAAAATATCGCTTGCGATATAAAAAGAAAGTTGTATATTTGCATCGTGAACGACATAAATAACGATAAAAATATACAACCATGGAAAAGATTTACAATTACAAAGCCCTGAACAACAGGGGCGTGGAAGTGGACTTCGCACAGTATGAAGGCAAAGTCCTGATGATTGTCAACACGGCGTCCAAGTGCGGATTTACCCCGCAGTACGACGGCCTGGAGGAACTCTACCAGAAGTACAAAGACCAGGGCCTGATGATCGTGGGCTTCCCCTGCGACCAGTTCGCACACCAGGAACCCGGCACCAACGAGGAGATTGCCGAATTCTGCCGCATCAACCATGGCGTCACCTTCCCGCTGATGGCCAAAACCGACGTCAACGGCCGTGAAGCGCACCCCATCTTCGAGTACCTGAAGAGCCAGGCTCCCACCGAGGAGTACAAAGGCCTGAAGGCCAAAGCCACCCAGAAGATGCTCAAGGGCATCAGCAAGAGTGTGGAGAAAGAGAGCGACATCCTCTGGAACTTCACCAAGTTCCTGATCAGCCGCGACGGCACCACCGTCAAGCGTTACGCGCCCACCGTCACGCCCGCCAAGATTGAAGACGACATCCAAAAAATGCTCTAATGGAAAAAGAAGCGTTCCGGCTGGACAACCAGCTCTGTTTCAGGCTCTACACCGCTTCGCGTCTGCTCACGCAGGCCTACCACCCGCTGCTGTCGGCCCGCGGGCTGACCTATCCGCAGTACCTGGTGCTGCTGGTCCTGTGGGAGAAAGACGCGCAGCCGGTCAACGATATTGCCAAACGGCTCGTTCTGGAAACCAACACCGTCACCCCGCTGCTCAAGCGGATGGAGGCGGACGGCATCCTGACGCGCACCAAGGGAACGGACGATGCCCGGCAGATGATCGTCACCCTGACGCGGAAGGGAAAGCAGCTGCAGAAAGAGCTGCACGACGTCCCCGCCACCGTGGGCCGCGCCGTCCTGTGCGACAGCGTCACCCCCGAAACCGTCCCCGACCTCTTCCGGATGCTCGACGGCATGATAGCGCAGCTGAAAAGCGAGTAAGATTCTCTGCCAACTTGTGTCACTTTGGGGGAATGGCTTGGAAATGAGAAATACTTTTTGCAAATTTGTAGCGCAAGAAAGTAGATTTCATGGATCAACCCAAGCTGGAACGGTTGCTGCGCATCATGCAGCTGCTGGCCGGGAACGAGCATCGTACGCTCGACGACCTGGCTGCTGAGACCGGTCTGTCGCGCCGTTCGCTCTTCCGCTATCTGGACACCTTCCGCTCCGCAGGATTTGCCGTGCAGCGCGTCGGTGAGGGCATCTATCGGCTTGCCCCCGGGCGGGCCAACGCGCCGGACCTGGAGCAGCTCATCTACTTCACGCGCGAAGAGGCGGTGATCGTCAGCCGGCTGATTGAAAACCTCAGTCCCACCAACGCGCTCCGCGCCGACCTCAAACGCAAGCTGGCCGCCTTTTTCGACGCCACCTCGCTGGCCGACTATGTGCCCTCACGCGGCCGCGAAGCCATCCTTGACAAACTCGAGCAGGCCATCAAAGGCAAGCGGCAGATTGCGCTGACGGGCTATTCCAGTTCGCGCAGCGGCCGCCCGAAAGACTATATTCTGGAACCCTATGCCTTCACGGCCGAATACGCCGACATCTGGGCCTGGGACACCGCCGCGCGCCGCAACAAGCTCTTCAAACTCTCGCGCATCGACGGCCTGCAACTGCTGGACGCCGGGTGGCAAAACGAACAGCGTCACGCACCGCGTCCGGTGGACCCGTTCCGGATGAGCGGCAAGGGCCGCCCCGTGGAGACCGTGCGCCTGCGCCTCACCCTGCGCGCCAAGAATCTGCTGGCGGAAGAGTTTCCGCTGGCGGGCCTGCGGGTTGCCCGCGACAAAAACGGCTGGTACTGGGAAGGCGGCGTCAACGCCCTGGAAGGCGTCGGCCGATTCGTCCTGGGCCTCCCCCGCGAAGTTACTATCGAGAAGGGCCGGAAGCTGCGGGAGTGGGTGAAAGAGGAGATGGAGGAGGGGAAGAGGAAATATGAATGTGAAACAATAATAAACGATAAGAATAATGGCAAAAACTAACACGGCAGATGTAGGATTTGAAAAGCAAATCTGGTCGGCGGCGGACAAGTTAAGAGGAAGCATGGATGCTTCTGAATACAAACATGTTGTCTTGGGACTAATCTTCCTGAAATACATTTCTGACCGCTTCGAACAGCGTCATATGGAGCTTCAAGCGGAAGGCTATGGCATGGAAGAAGATAAAGACGAATACACCAGCCAAAGTATCTTCTGGGTACCTCAAGCTGCTCGCTGGGAGGTTATTGCTTCCAATGCTCATACTCCTGAAATTGGCGTGATTATCGACGAGGCAATGCGCTTGATTGAGAAAGAAAATAATCGGTTAAAAGGAATCCTCCCTAAGAACTTTGCGCGCCCCGAACTTGATAAACAAAGATTGGGCGATGTTGTGGATTTGTTCACTAACATCAATATGCGGGACCATGGCGACAGCAAAGATATTCTGGGCAGAACCTATGAATACTGCCTGTCAATGTTTGCTTCTTCTGAAGGAAAGAACGCTGGCGAATTCTATACACCTGCTTGTATTGTGCGTACATTGGTAGAAGTCCTCAAACCGTATCATGGACGCGTCTTCGACCCTGCTTGCGGTTCCGGTGGTATGTTCGTTCAGTCAGCAAAGTTTATTGAACGCCATCAAGGCCGAATTAATGATATTTCAGTGTTTGGCCAGGAAAGTAACCCTACTACCTGGAAGATGGCACAGATGAATCTGGCTATCCGAGGAATTGAAGCAAATCTTGGTGAGTCACAAGCGGATTCATTCATCAATGATCAGCATCCGACCTTGAAAGCTGATTTTGTTATGGCAAATCCTCCGTTTAATATGAGCGACTGGGGCGCAGATAAACTTCAGGAAGATGTTCGTTGGAAATACGGTATTCCGCCGGCAGGAAACGCCAACTTTGCGTGGTTGCAGCACATGATTCATCATCTTTCTCCGATTGGAAAGATAGGTATGGTGCTCGCTAACGGCTCCCTTTCTTCACAGAGTGGAGGTGAGGGTACTATTCGTGAGAATATTCTGAAGGCAGATCTGGTGGAATGCATCGTGGCGTTACCTGGCCAGCTGTTTTATTCCACCGGTATTCCTGTTTCCTTGTGGTTCCTCAACCGCAATAAAAAGCAGCCAGGCAAGACTCTTTTCATTGATGCCCGTAACCTCGGTACAATGGTTACTCGCCGCCTTCGTGAACTGATGGAAGAGGATATCATGAAGATTGCTGAAACTTATGACAAGTACGTAGCTGGAGAACTGGAGGATGAAAAGGGATTCTGTGCAGTCGCAACCCTTGATGATATCGCCAAGCAGGACTACATTCTCACTCCAGGCCGTTATGTTGGCATCGCGGAGACAGAGGATGACGGAGAGCCTTTCGAAGAGAAGATGACTCGACTGACTGGTGAGCTCTCGGAGTTGTTCAAGAAGTCCCACGAGCTGGAGGAGGAAATTCGCAAGCAACTCGCCTCGATAGGTTTTGACCTGAAATAGTGTATCTTATCCTCTTTGTTCAATTTAACATAGAGGATATGAAAGAAACATTTATCACCCAGATTACGGAAGCGATGTCCGGAACATTGACAGTAGACCAGATGACTCAGCTTAGCAGCGTTCTTCTTCAGACGCTGTCCGGCTACACGCTCATCGACGAAGGGGGCAAGGTCCAGGAGGATATTGTCACTAATACCCGTCTGCTGGAGATATTCCTTTCTGCCAAACTCGTTGAAGGCTGCTCTGCTAAGACCATCAAGTATTACGAGACCACCATTAAGCAGTTGTTCCGATATATGCCAAGGGCCGTCAAGGATTACACAACCGACGACCTTCGTGCCTATCTGGCAGTCTTCCAGAAGAAACACAAATCCAGCAAGGTCACTATTGACAACATTCGCAGGATCTTTTCTTCATTCTTCTCTTGGCTTGAGGATGAGGACTTCATCCTAAAAAGCCCAGTTAGGCGAATCCACAGGGTCAAAACAGGCGAACAGGTTAAGGAAACCATCTCGGATGAGAACATGGAAATGCTGCGCGACAACTGCAAGAACATCCGTGACCTGGCAATCATTGACCTGCTTTCCTCAACGGGAATGCGTGTGGGCGAGTTGGTAAAACTCAACCGTGCAGATGTCAACTTCAACGAGCGTGAGTGCATAGTTTTTGGTAAGGGCAACAAAGAGCGAATGGTCTATTTCAATGCTAGGGCAAAGATTCACCTGCAGCAGTATCTCAAATCTCGCAAGGATAAGAATCCGGCGCTGTTTGTGACACTTGATAAGCCACACGAGCGTCTGCAGATCTCTGGGGTTGAGGTACGCCTTCGCCAACTTGGTCGCAGTCTGAAGGTACCACGCATTCATCCTCACAAGTTCCGCCGCACACTGGCTACTATGGCCATCGATAAAGGAATGCCCGTGGAGCAGGTACAAAAGCTTCTAGGGCATGTCAAGATCGATACCACCATGCGCTACGCGATGGTGAACCAGACGAATGTCAAACTCTCTCACCGCAAATTTATCGCCTGATGACTGCCATTCACTCATACAGCCGCCATGGGCGTTATTTCTTGACCGCAAGGAGGCCGAGAAATCATAATTTAGAGGAGCAAGCTCAAGCGCTATACAAGTCGTGGTTTGTTGATTTTGAGCCGTTTAAGGAAGGCCAATTCGTGGATTCGGAGTTGGGCATGATACCCAAAGGTTGGAGTGTTCGAACATTGGGAGAGGTAACAAAAGAAATACGGAATAAGGTAGATACCCGGCATGATGTGAAGGTATTATCTCCAATTACAACTGGTCAATTAGTACTATCCGAAGAATACTTCACAAAGCAAGTTTTTAGTGAGAGTATCTCGAAATATCTTATAGTTCAGCCACAGGAGTTTGCTTACAATCCTGCTCGAGTTAACATTGGATCCATCGGAAAGAATAATTATGACTTTGACGGTTGTGTAAGTCCCGTCTATGTCGTATTTAGATGCGAATCGGGTTATGAATCTTTTTTTGACCTGTACCGACGAACAGATCCTTTTAAGGATGAGGTTGTATCTCGATCCAATGGTGGCGTAAGACAAACTTTAGGATATAAAGATTTTGCTTTAATCAAATTCGTTTATCCGCCGCAGAGTGTTATTGCTTCTTTTAATGTCCTTTATAGCAGACTTTTGAATGGCATAGTTCATTGTTATGATGAGAACGTTTTTTTAGCAGAACAACGTGACATCCTATTGCCTAAGCTCATGTCAGGAGAGATTACGATATGTTAGCTAAATTCTCATTTATGGAAGGGTGGAAATCATATAAGCTTTCTGATGTGGCGTATTTAACAACTGGATTCCCATTTGACGGTCACAAATATGCCAAAGAAGGCATTCGTGTAGTCCGTGGGGATAACGTCACAATCGGGTCACTCCGGTGGGATACGGATAAAGATAAACGCTGGAACGAGCCGTTCTCACGTGCAGACGAATTCACTCTTCAGGACGGAGACATCGTAATTGGCATGGACGGATCCCGCGTAGGAAAGAACCGTGCACTAATATCTAAAGCCGATCTTCCTTTGCTCATTGCCCAGCGTGTAGCATGTATCCGACATAAAGACATATCTTGCCAGGAGTTTTTGTATTATCAGATATTCTCTGAACGATTTGTTGAATACATCAAGGCCGTCCAAACAGGAACGTCAATTCCACATGTGAGTTTAAAGCAAATAGGAGATTACCCCATTCTATTGCCCTCTATAGATGAACAGATCCGAATCGCGAGAGTGTTACGTTCTCTGGACGACAAAATCGTTCTCAACAATCGCATAAATCATAATTTAGAAGAACAAACCCAGACTTTATATAAGTCTTGGTTTATTGATTTCCTGCCCTTTTCTGATTGTAGATTAATTAACTCGGAAATAGGACCTATCCCTGAAGGCTGGAGCGTTACGAATCTCCTTGACGTGGCATCTCTTTATGATTCGAAGCGCAAGCCTCTGTCTGGAAAAGAGCGCGATCAGATGGCAAAGAGATATCCTTACTATGGGGCCACGTCCGTGATGGATTATGTAGATAATTACATATTCGATGGAACATATTTGCTAATGGGTGAAGATGGTAGTGTAATGACAGAAAACGGTTTTCCCTATCTGCAGTATGTTACTGGAAAGTTCTGGCCGAATAATCACGCACATATTATGCAAGGTAAAAATGGTTTTTCTACTGAGCTGCTCCATTGTGCATTACTTCGCAAAGTTATTAAGCCATCTGTTACAGGTGCCGTTCAAGCAAAGATCAGCCAGGCAAATATGCGAAAGATCCTATTCCCTTGCCCTCCTAAGACTATTTTGCGCGAGTTTGATACCATCATACAGAAGATTTATGATGAAAAAAGGAGTATTAAGTCGCAGAACTCTACTTTGTCCATGATACGAGATAACATGCTACCTCAACTGATGTCAGGCCAAATTACTATCTAAATTCTCATTTATGGAAGGGTGGAAATCATATAAGCTTTCTGATGTGGCGTATTTAACAACTGGATTCCCATTTGACGGTCACAAATATGCCAAAGAAGGCATTCGTGTAGTCCGTGGGGATAACGTCACAATCGGGTCACTCCGGTGGGATACGGATAAAGATAAACGCTGGAACGAGCCGTTCTCACGTGCAGACGAATTCACTCTTCAGGACGGAGACATCGTAATTGGCATGGACGGATCCCGCGTAGGAAAGAACCGTGCACTAATATCTAAAGCCGATCTTCCTTTGCTCATTGCCCAGCGTGTAGCATGTATCCGACATAAAGACATATCTTGCCAGGAGTTTTTGTATTATCAGATATTCTCTGAACGATTTGTTGAATACATCAAGGCCGTCCAAACAGGAACGTCAATTCCACATGTGAGTTTAAAGCAAATAGGAGATTACCCCATTCTATTGCCCTCTATAGATGAACAGATCCGAATCGCGAGAGTGTTACGTTCTCTGGACGACAAAATCGTTCTCAACAATCGCATAAATCATAATTTAGAAGAACAAACCCAGACTTTATATAAGTCTTGGTTTATTGATTTCCTGCCCTTTTCTGATTGTAGATTAATTAACTCGGAAATAGGACCTATCCCTGAAGGCTGGAGCGTTACGAATCTCCTTGACGT